>JAKQYF010000011.1 GCA_023356535.1 Trichodesmium sp. MAG_R03
AGTACATAAACTTAAAACTCGGAGAAAAATATTGTTCAATAAGTCAGCTTCTTGATATAGATTTTATGATTGCTTCAGAAATAGATTTAGCTATTGAACTGGGAGAAAAGTTAGACACCTTTTGGGGGGAGCGGAGGCAAACAGCAGATGCCAATATTGTAGTTATTTTAGAGCCAGAAAAAGTACAATAATTTATAGCAGCCTATAATCTTTCTTTTGGAAAATCAAGAGTAAATATTTTTAGCGATCGCTATTTTGGAGCTTTAATAGTTGTAAATAAGGAGGGTTCAAAAGTGGGAATTTGAGTTTTAAATCAGAGAAATTAGCGATCGCTGAAATTAGCAAGGAGGAAACTATGTCTATAAATGATGCTTGTTTAAAGATACATTAAAAGTAATATCTATCTGAAAAAAAACTAATTATAGTATGGAGATTTTTATGTCGACAGTACGCTATATATAGCATACCTGCGTAAGTCCTGTCTATAAAGAGGCGGTTGTCCTTTGCTGTCCTTCCCACAGTCCCAAAACGTCCTGGTAGTTAATTTTGAATGGGTTCCCATAGGTCTAGCCGCAAGTCATAACGTCTAGTCATTTAGAGCAGTCCTATGCATATTATTCTTCATCAGCATACTATACCCTTAATGTCAACCTCTTTAATTGATGACACACCCTAGAAGGAAAAATTAGAATCCAAGAATAATTACAGCATATTTCCGGCAGATAAGACACAAAGTAAATAGTAAAAACTATATCAGGACTTACGCATCAAGCGCTACATCTAGTAGGGTTAACGGCGGTTAAACCCTACAGATGGTGTATATTTTCATATTTTGCGTAAGTCCTTATAGTGTCTTTGCGTAGGTCCTGAAAATATTACTTTTAGGGATTGACATAACCAAAAATTTAAGCTATGCTAAATATATACGTGTTTTATACCAGATTGGACAAAAGATGACAGAAAAAAAACATATACCAATCCCTAAGCTAATGGAGGCTTACTCCTTGCTAAAGAGGGGTGACAAAAATAGCAATCTAGCTGCTCAAGAAATAATATTTGGCACTAGAAAAATAGAATTTGAAGCGAGAAGATCTGGGAAAGACTGTAATATACAATGGCTGAAATGTTCCCTACAGCAAGCAATAAATCTGGAGTTGGCAACGATGCCTCCATACCTAACAGCGATAATGGGGGGAAGGAGAAAGTTAATATGGCTGTAGGTTTCATGCTTGATCTTAAAGAGAAGGCACAGGAACTGATGGATATACAAATCCCGGGTGGCACGGGCGAAACTTACGGTCCTTGTTGGCGTTATGTGAATAACGACTCACATTGACAATCCGGCATTGGTAAATTAAGGGATGAATTAAGCCGGAATGGCCACTTATCCCAATTTGAGAAGCGTGAATCAACAGACCGATAGAATGTTTGAGCATATCAATACATTTTGAGTAATATCATGTCCGGTTGAATAGTTATAATTAAAGATTCGTAGCAGGACAACAGCCCTAATTGCAGATAGGGCTAAAGCCCAACTACAAACAAAAACTTTTTTGGTAGTGCATCAGTAAAGTGTGGGATAAGTAATTAGGTCGTTCCAACTCCAAGGAGCGATCGCCCAGCTCTTTGTTCAGCAGTATTTTCTTTGCAACTATGAACCCAAATCCAATTGAAACAGGTGATGGCTAACCTCACTGTTATCTCACCGGGTGTGCCCAGACCTTACCAAATTTATTCTGTCGGCGATGCCATCTACCTATCTGCTGTCTAACAATCCCGTTAGTTCGCTTTGCTCCTATATGTAGTGTATTTTTGGTAATTATTTCTAATATTTACCTGGACTTACGCAACGGCACTATGTATAGTGGCAATATCTTGAAAATGATAATTTTTGGCACTATATATAGTGGTACCGCGTAAGTCCTGATTTACATTACAATTAGTGTCTTTGTATAAGTGATATATTTGATCAACAGAAAACGTCATAAACGTGAAACCACAAAAACAACTTTAGTTAATTAGGAAGCTTTTATTATGTATGATTTTCCAGTCATTTCTGAATCGTTCTTGTCTTCGCTTAATGATGAAGCAAAATCGATCCTCTATGATTTACAGGCAAAGCTTGCTCAAAAAAAGGAATCACCTTCCGTTGTGAGTTCTAAGATTCTGCCTGTTCTAAGTCAGATTCTACCTGATTGGCTCACTGAATCAGAACATGACGAATTAGGAGATTACATCACAAATGTGGTAATTCCTTATCTTTTCATATCCAAACATTTTGATCAATTCCCGAAGCCCGCTCTTCCAATACTCGACAAGGAAGAACTCAACAAGCAGGATGCCCTACCAGATCATTATCGGGGGTTGTTATATCATGATTGGGCACCGAAACCAGAGGATGGAACCTCAGTATTTATCACTGGTTACGATGAGCGGGGTGGGGACAATAAGCAAAAAAGGATTTACTATTCGGCTGTTACCCCCAATCTGTATACCGAAAAGTATCATAGCAAGGTTTCTTCGTATTTTGAAGAACTACTGTCTAGCAGTAATGCTTCAACAACAGATAGCCCTAAACCGCTGATGCGAATTTACCTAGACACTTATTTTGGATTGTATTGGGACTTACATCTTGGTATCGCTGATCCTGAGCAGGATTACAAAGATATAGGGACAAGTTTTAATGCAGTGCTTGCCTATGGAAATCCGCTCAACGAAACTTTCTTCGATAACTACATGAGGGTGCGTGAGCTCCGAGAAGGTTTGGGAAAATGGGTCGAAGACCACCTCGAATCTGCAGCTCAAGACCCAACAACATTCGTGTATTACTGGTCCAAGAATGAGGATGAAGATTTCCAGGAAAAAGACATTGTTTTCGAGTGTTTCCACAATTTTGTTGCCTTTAGTCAGTGGGGCCATACTATTCACAAGATCATAGAACTGCTCAGTGAAAATGAACATGTTAAGGGATTATTTCAATTGACGATGCAAAATCCTGACGGACTAGGGTACGAGTCATTTACCAATCTCGATCTCTTCGTAATGGAGTTGTTCCGTTATACTTATCCCAATGATGGAAGTATCTCTAAACAACTTGACGAAAAGTATGGATATACAAAAACATCGCACGTGGATGAAGAAGGCAGCACCATCCATTGGACAGATCCAACACAATTCAACCCTGATCGCTACGCAGAGAAAAAGCCACCGCTCAGCAATAGTGTTGACGAACAGATGTGTACCCAAGTCGGATTGGCCCAATGTCCATTCCACAAGACAAATTTCTCAGTGAGTTCCAAAGATGACGGGACAATTAATCTGACCAATAGTGGATTTGGCACTGTTTACAGCGAGACAGATCCCGTGATTGACTATGCGGGCTACGCGCCCTTTGGTTACGGATATCGTCGCTGTCCTGGCGAGCAGTTCACAGTTGAGGTAATTAAGGATTTTCTCAAGATAGTTCATTCCAGAGGAATAAACTTCGAAAAACTGGAGATAGAAGAGCCGGAAAAGGTACCTCTAGCACCAGGTGCATTGCCTGACGACGTATTTGGTTTTACTATAACGTAGTCAACTAGAGAAGCTGCATTTTAGTGCCAACTAATTCTATAATTCTTTTGTGGTGAAGACTTTTAAGTCCTTACCTAGAAAAGTATACTATGGCTTTCATCAACTATTTTTAATAAGTAATGAAGGCTGAAATGGCGTAAACTTCGTTATCTAATTTGTGATTGCAGGTGAGTTGGCAATGAATTACAGTTACCCTAGTTTTACGCCTAATTCTAGCTCTAAATCATCAAAATTATTTTGAGCAGCAACCAATAAATGTCTTGAGAATCGTTGAAAAAGTTGACTTCTAAAATCCTTACTGTGATTTAGTTTTGGACTTAACGGCACTTTTGTCACACTTGTTACTCAAATACCTTAAGTATTACAGGACTTACGCAGTACCGCTATATATGGTGCAAAAATTATCATTTTCAAGATATTGCCACTATACATAGTGCCTTTGCGTAAGTCCTAATATTAAATAAATTTACCACCTAAAACTCCAACTTCTGCACCGCCCGTCGTTTAGTCTCCTCACCCCGCCTGTCGTACTTAGCAGTAGTCACAGGCGAAGCATGACCCGCCAACTTCTGAAAAGTCACAATATCCACAGAAGCATCCAACAAGTCAGAACAAAACGTCCGACGAAAATCATGGGGACTAAACTCCTCAACACCCGCCTGTAGAGCGCGTTTCTTCAAAATCTTCAAAACCGCATCAGGAGTCATCCTCCGCATCTGTAAGTTGCCACCCTTATTAACCGGACACAACAATGGCCCCGGCATAAAACCTCTTATCCTCAACCAATTTTCCACCAGCGCGATCGCACCCCTCGGCAAATAAAAAATCCTATCCCTACCACCCTTACCCAAACGCAATTATCGGCCTACGACCAATGTAAAATTCCCACTTTTTCGGTGTCCCGAATCATCTAAAATCAAACCTATTTCCTTTCTTGAAATAAGGTTTGAGAACGTTTATTAATCATTTCCAGGCGACGTTGATTGATCTGAGTAGGCAAGATTTATGAGAATCTGCGATGAAATGATGTAGCCGATTATATACTACTCCAATAGAGTTATTCGCCATTTGGGATATGTTTTTCCTTTCGCTTTCCCCTAGTAGTCCACCCAAATAGTGGCGGAATCCTATTTTTTGGGGTGGGTTTTTCCAACAATCATCAAACTGTTTACACCACCTTTCAAAGCAAGGGGGCATTGGAGTAGGGGTCGTTTCTTTCATAGAAGAGCGATCGCTTCAGAAATAGATTTAGCTATTGAACTGGGAGAAAAGTTAGACACCTTAAATAGGTATAGATTTATGAATTAAAACTAAAGCGAGCTGTAGGGACGTTCTTCTCATCCTGGGAGATGTTAAGGATGGGTTCCCCACTCCTGAAAAAGACTTTTTCAGCAAGCCCTAGTTAGCTTTGTCAATGACCCGCTTAAAAGATTTGGAAAAGTCATCTGTAGGAACACCCACCATCAATGCCGAATCATGCCGCAGATGAATTTCCACATCCCGTTTTCTTTCCAAAAACAGACTCGCTTCCGATAAATGACGGGGTGAGAGAAAATGAACCACCTGATTAGAGGAACCTCGCCAACCTTTATTATCATTTAATTGCTCAATATATTGTCCGTCAATGAGAACATCTACTAAAGTCAGAATATCATCAATTGCCCGATCTGATTGACTTTGCAACTGCTGAAGAGAAAAACCCGTAAAACAAATAATTGAAATCTGACGACCCTGGCGAAGATAGATGAATAATTCCCTCAGAGCGATCGCTTGTAACATTGGTTCTCCTCCTGAAACCGTGACACCTTCAGTACCGGGAACCGACAAAATCATCTCAGCTAACTTTTTTGGCTCTATCAAAGTAGCTTGTGTTTGAGGTATCCATTCGGGAGCAACACAACCCTTGCAGTTAAAACAGCAACCTTGTACCCAGATCGCAAATCTTTGGCCAGGACCTAAAGTACGAGTAGCAGAACATATTTCAGCAATATTGAGTAAAGTCATATCAGTACCTGTACAAAATTAATTGAATATTTAGCATAAGTAGCACTAAAAGCAATTAGCATTTTTGCTTGATTTTGTATTCCTGATTCTAATTATAAAATAATAGATTTTTTCGTTTTAGCTTGTTCATTCTGACGACGAGCTTCAGCCAATTCTCCATCGATTTCTGATAATAAATTTCGGATATTTTCCATCATTTTTTCAACTTTATTCTCGTCTATTGGTAGTAAAGTTCCTAGAGCCTTATTAGATTGATAATGGGTATTTATAATAGCTAAAGCTTCCTCAGTAGCAGTTTGATACTTTTGAAATTCAGCATTTGCCGCTTGTAATTGCTCCTGCACCGAAACATATTCTTGTTGTTGCTTTGAGAGTTGATTTCTTTGTTCTTGGAGAAGATTTAACTCTCTGGATAAAGCAGCTGATAAATCTTCTCTTTGTTGTTGAGTTATAGTTATTAGTTCCCTCACAGTTTCCGTAGTTTTAATTTCTAGATTATTTTGCCGAGACTGCCAGTATTCAATCTCTTCCCTCAGAGTAGTTTGCTGATGTTCTAGAGCAGTTATTCGATCATCCAATTCTGCCTTTTGTCTCTGTAGAGATGTTAACTTTTGCTTTTGTGGTTCTAGGTAAGCAGCTTGAGATTCGAGAGCTTCTTGTAAATTATTAATATCCGTTTCTTTGAGTTCTATTTCTATTTTCTGTAGGCGCTTTTCTTTTTGTTTTAAGTTTTGCAATTCCTGACTTTTTTGCAGTAGTTCTGCCTCTTGGTCAAACAGAATTTTTGCTGACTCTAGTAGCTGAGATTTTTCTTGAGTAATTTTTTGAATAGATGCAAAACCATTGTTAATTTTATCTCTCATTTTGGGTGGAACTGACAACTCTTCTAAATGAGGCAACCAATTATTGAGAACTTCTAATTGTATATCCAGGGTTTTTCTCAGAGCGATTGCCCAAGCTTCCAAAGTATCTGAATCAGTATCTGCTACCTGTTGTAAGATTTCAGCAGTAAAGCTCATTTTCCATAAAATTACTCCTAATTCTACCAATTCAAAAGGCAATTTAATCGTCTCAAATTCCGTGAAATTTTTAGATAGCTGAAATTGCTGAATTAGTCTAATAACTCGTTGTATTTCTTGTTGCATTTCTTGTTGTTGTTCTGGTAGTAAATTCATCACTTAATAATAGGTATAGTAGGTAAATATCAGACAAATATTATATTTTCAATCCTCATCAGGTTTGAGTATATAACCAGGAAACATTTTAGAAATCATCTCACCCAACTCATATTCAATTTTGCTTTCTCCTCCTTGACTTTCGATTACTAAATAAGCTATGTGAGAGCGGTCTACCTTCATACCAACTCGATATTTTGTATTAGGAGAATAATTAGGTAACTCAATCATATTTGCCAGAGAGTTTTGATGTTTAAAACCTTTAGATTGAATTTGGACCCACAAAGTAACAGTTACTCGTCGTTCTATTGGTTCAATTTCTTTCTCATAAAAATTTGTCTCTGCCAAACTATCTAAACTAGAACCTCCTTTAATCAAAGGAATATTTATTTTATCTCTTTCTCCTGTAAGAGTAATTGTTTCTAAGATAATACCTAAAGTATGAACATATTTTTCTGTAGGCTCAACTAAACCATTAGCAATCAAACAAGCACCATAAGAGATAGCATAAGCACTATTAGTAATATTAAAGTTTTGCTCAATTCGCACATCATTTCTCTCAAAACCCAAAATATTTTTAATCTCTTCTTGCACTAAAATAAACTGAGAAAATCCACCCACCATAAATAAACGATCTATTGAATAACCTTGGATTTTAATTTGCTCAATAACTCGTTTCATAACTTTTTGAATTCCTTGAGCAATAGGAGTAAATGCTTTCTGAACCTCCTCTAAAGAAACCGAATATCCTTCACCAAATTTATAAGCTTCATCATTAGCTTTGTCTTCTGGAGCATCCAGATAATTTGTGAGTTTTTTAGTAGCTTTAACATGACTGTCAATTTTAACATTTTCAAATTCTCTAAGTAAGCGAATAAACTTTGAATCATTTTCCTGAATCTGTTCACCAAATTGTTTTTGATATGCTATTTGAACAATATTTTTATCGAAAGCAACCCCAGCAGATTCTAACCCTTTATATCCTTCTCCATCAAAGTAGAGAACTTCAACTTTATTGTTGCCATAAATTCGACATAAACTCACATCAAATGTCCCACCTCCCATGTCGCAAACTAATAAGTTACCCTGAAAAGGATTAGTATTTTTTTCCTGAGCACGACGCTGCATTTCCCAAGCATAATAAGACGCTGCTGCTATAGGTTCGCTCACCAGTTGAATTAGTTGTTTTTCTAATCCTAAATCTTTCTTAATTAACTCCTGTAAACGTTCCCTACCGAGATTATAAATATCCCGCTGCCAAATTTCTGGCACTGAAACAACTAAACGTGAAATTTCTCCTTGTTCTTTAGTAAAACTATAGTCATTATCTGGAGAAATTAATAGTTCTTTTAAGTAATCAATAGTAACACTGATAGGAGTACGATTATTCTTAAAATATTGATTAAATTCAGATTCTGGTAACGGCAATCGCATTTTAAATTGACCGTAAGTTTCAATCTCAGGATCGTAGACAGCAATTTTCCGAGCTGAAGACCCTATTTCAATACCTTCTGATTCATAGGCAATGAAAGAAGGAATATACTTTTCTCCATTTAATGGTGGATAGGAATAAGCTTCAGGTTTATCGTTAGTAATAAAAGAAATAATTGAATTAGTAGTTCCGAAATCTAAGCCAATTTTCATAATATATAAAGAAGAAAAAAGTAGGAAGAAGGAAAAAGGAAGAGAGAAAGTAAATGAGTCTATAGAACCATATAGTTTAGTTAGGGATTTTTTTGGTAGCCCTGTAATCTGAAGAGCTACTCTAATGGTTCCATAATTTATGAATTTTGGTATTACTTAGTATATAGCAATCGTCAATGATTTGTGAAAAAAACTGTAGGGATTTGGTTATATAAATCCCATTTTCGGGCTTTTATGGAGACAAAACCCCTTTTTTATAAAATGTTACAACCTATGGACAAATTGGTATAAGACTACCTCAAGTGGCAAGATTAAAAATATTATTGGTAATAGTTTCATAATTTGTATAGTAAATATTTGGAATTTTAATTATGATATACTATTACGAGTATTATATTGACTCATAGAAAGAATTAAATAGTATGGAACAATGTCCCATATGTGATACTGAATTTACGAAAGGAGAGGTTGATTATTGCGCTACTTGTGGTTGGGATTTAACTCCATATCCGATAAGTTTTGAATTACCAGAGTCTTTTGTTCAGAAGGAACGGGATAAAATTTATTGGGCTAAGAATTTATGGCAGAAAATGGAATCTCAATCAGGGCAATATAAATCCGATCTATCTCAACTACAATCTCAATTTTCTGATGCCCAATTAAAAATAGAAAATTTGGAGGCAGAAAATAGAGAATTATCGTCTCAAATAGAAGGCTTAAATCAACAATATTTTGACTTACAAACTCAGAATAAAGAAGTAGCAAGGCAATTAGATAATTCAGAAAGTAAAATCCAAAATTTGGAGGTAGAAAACAGAGAAACTTTGTATCAAATAGAAAAATTCAATAGACAACATTCTGACTTAAAAATTCAAAAAAAAGAAGTAGAAGAGCAATTAAGAAATTCGGAGGACAATTGTTCCCTACTGCAAAGGAAAACAGAAAAGTTGAAGGCAGAAAATAGGGGAATTTTGTCTCAAATAGAAAGGTTAAATCAACAATATTCTGACTTACAAACTCAGAAAAAAGAAGTAGAAGAACAGTTAAACTCGTCTCATTACAAATCTTTTCATTTGCAAACTGAAAAGGAAAGATTGGAGAAAGATAGGAAAAATTTTGTCTTTCATGTAGAACAGTTAAATCAAGAACTATCAAATGTGAAAAATGAGTTATCTGAAAAGAAAAGAGAATTAGAAGAACTTGAACAAGAATTATTATCTTTGCGATCGCAAAAACCCACAGGTAGAAACTTCAGAGGAAAAGTTGTACTGACTTTTTTCAACCTTGGTAGTGGTGCCACAACTATCTTGGGAGCCATGCAAATATTACCAATCAAATATTTAGCTTGGACTCTTGGCGGTGCTGTTCAACTAATGTTGTTCATCTTACAAGCAGGATTAGCCGCCAATCGTACTCCTTTACGCAAATGGTTAGCGATTATGGTATTAGCTACCGCCAGTGTTTATACTAGCTTTTTTACTTATTATGACAAACTGGCTCAAGGAACGAATGAAAAGCGGGGTATGGATATGGCACTCAAAGCTCATAATCAATTAATTTCAGAGGTATACACGCCAATGGAAGACCATCTTCGAGATTTACAACAAGAAGCTTTAACTCTTAGAGAAACTGCCAAAGCAGAACAAGAAAGAGGTATTGACACTGGATTGATTGGTTATGGAGATCAAGCAAGGAAATTTGATAAGCTAGCTCTAGAGAAAGAGGTCGAAGCTAAAAATTTTCTGAATACAGTTAATCAACTTCGCCCATTGTTTGAATACAATCCCAAAAACCTCAGACCAGTGGATATTTTGAACAAGGATAGAAAAGCTCTATCTTCTGCACCAAAAGACTTTCGTGAAAATTATCCTGAATTAAAGCGTGGTGAGTATATAGATGAAGACTTGAAATTTTCATTACTTGCCCCATATCTTAAAGTAGTAAAGAATCAGGAGGAAGCTGCTCTCCTAGCTTTGATAATTGCAATAGGAGTAGATGGGATGGCAATTATGTTGGGAACAGCAATTGTTGTCAAGTTGATACCACCCGAAGAACGTCGCTCTCCTATTGCTATTGTTGGTAATTCTATCGCTAATTTTATTAGAGATATTAAAAAAACGTTTGCCAAAGTAGATAATGCTAGTAGAGAGTCTTTCCTAGCAGAAGACGAGGATTTGCAGGCTGCGGTAGAATATGTGACTTTGAACGTGAAAGGAAAAGCTTCAAATTTTCTCAACGATTTTTACTATGCTATCTTGGAAATAGAACCACATACTATTAATTATTCAGCAACGATTTTTACTATGCTATCTTGGAAATAGAACCACATACTATTAATTATTCAGCACTGACGCGAAAATATAGAAATTATGATAATATGCAAAATCCAGTCCGAGCATTCATTGATAAGCTAAGAGAGCCAAGAAGGTTGTGGGTAATAAGAAACCAGGAAAATACTGAGTGGATAGTGCCGCCAGTACATTATCATCAACTTGTAAATTGGCTACAAAAAGAAATTAAACGTCAAAAAAGTTTGGAAGCAGATAAAAATATAGGTTATGGTTTTGGATTTTCTGAAGAAGAAACTCCTGTCGAAGTTCAGATGCCTCCTAAAATGCCAGTAGATCCTAATTCTAACTAAGTTACGACTTAAGCTAAAGATGAAATAATATACCATTTGTAGGTGTTGACTGCCGTTAAACCCCTACTATATATGGTAGTTATGTTTAAGTTTTGTGAGTGTTATGTCTGATGACATCCATAATTATAGGGCTTTTGAGATTGATAAACCACATCGCCACAACCAAAACCTTGTAGGGAAATTCCTAGGAATGTCCCTACTGTAGTCTACTAAAATAAAAACGGCTGTAAGCGAATTTGATATTATTCAAATAAAAAGAGGAGAAAAATTATGAGCGGTGAAAAATGTAAATATGTCAGGGTTGAAGAACAAGAGTTACGAAGACTACGAGAACAAGAAAGTCGCTTACGTTCGGTACAAAATGATTTGCCCGAGCGATTGAATGCTGTAAGAGAACAAGCACGACAAGAATTTCAACAACGACTGGCACCACTGGAAAATCGCGCTCGCAAGCAAGAACAAGAAACTCAAAAGCTCAAAAGTGGTTTAAAAGATTTGGAAAAACAAACTCAAAAACGCTTACAAAGACAACGAGAAGAATTTCAAACTGCAGTAAAAGAATCAGAATCTCGCCAAAAGCAGGCCCTACAAAAAGAAACTAATCGTTTGGAGTCTGCCATGGCTCAAGGTTTTGAGTCACAACGTCGCGAATATTTGCAAATTACTCAGCAACAGAGACAAGAATATATTCAGTTGCTCGAACACCAGGACACTAAATTCACTCAATTGATTGATGAGGAGCGACAAGCTCGACAGGAACAAATTAAACAGTTCGTGGCCAATATACAGGAAGAGAGAGAGCGCAAAGCACAACTTGCTACCGATATGCTAGCAGATGTAGAGACAGTTTGGGAACAAATTAATCGGGATTATCAACACGAAAGATTTGCACCAGGAAGATTAGCAGATTTGCGTCGGGGACTGGAAATGGCCAGGAGTAATATTCAGTCTGGGGTGAATGAGGCAGCGATCGCTAATGCCCAACAAACTTATTTAGACTTAGCAGATTTGCGCTTGGAGTTGGAGCAGAAAGAACAAGAGTGGCAATTACTGTATAATTCGGCCTGGGAAGATTTGCGGAGTTTAATTGCTGAAGTGCAAGCCAACCGAGAATGTGAAATTGAAGTTGGTAAAGATAGTGAGACTGAGAAGTTTAAGTTTGAAGTAGATTATTGGGTTGATGGGCGTTTGAGTAAATACGAGGAGCAACTTGCTGAATTAGAGTCGCGACTAAAAGCTGGGGAATTAACCTTAAGTACAGAACAAGTAATACAGTTAGGAGCAGAAATTACCGCTTTACAACCAACTTTAGGAGAAATTGTGGAACAGGCAAAGTTGGCAATTTTAGGTTCTCAGTTGCGAGCGGAAATTGCCGATCGCGTTGTGGAAGTTTTAGATTCTTTAGGATATACTTTGGTAAATTCTGATGATGCAGTTTATGAAGGAGATGACGAGCGGAATGCTTATGTAGTAAAGGTGAAAAACATTGCTGGGGATGAAGTGGTAACAGTTATTAGTCCAGAAAAAGAGTTTGGAACAAATTCAGTTTCGATTAATTCTTTTAGTCAAACCTTGGTTGATGAGACAGCAACTCAGGAAAATGCTAAGGCGATTTTTGATTCTTTAGAACAGGAGAAAGTTCAGGGTGTTGGGGATGTGGAGTGCAATAAAGAAGCGCGACAGGATTATTATAACATGAGAGAAGTGCAGCAGCGTTCTCAGGAAGTCAAAAAAAAGAGAATAGGAAGAAATAGTTGATAATTACCACCCTAGTTGTTATTAATTATTGTTATATTTAGGGACGTTGCATCCTAGGTCCCTACCCATACCCCCGCTCAATAAAATATTAAATTGTTAAAAATGACTGTAGAAAGAATTACAACAGGATTAAATTTACAATCTGGCGATCGCTTCCTCATCCTCTATGGTAGCAACACCAGCGACACCTTTTGTTCCCCCGAGCTTCTATTACAAGACATTGAACAAGCACTGCATCAATATCTGCAATCTCAAAATTTTCAGAGAATTCTCTTTTATTCAGGAGTGCAAAAACTCTACTTTCTCGATCAACAATCCCGCGATCGCTCTCGCCAGCAACCTCAAAATACAGCCCATAATTCTGCACCAGCACCAAAAATGCGAGTAAAATCTGGTCCCCTGGGGCGGAAACGTCGCTTGTTAGAGCAACAACAACCCACACCCACACCCACATCCACAAATTCCGCAACACCAAGATTACAAGATACTCAAGTTATACCAATCTGGGAAAAAGTGATGGCAGATAACCAACAAAAATCAGCCATCGTTTTCTCTAACGCCGAAGATCTAGCAGAATTTGATAATAGACGCGAGTTATTTGGGCGATTTGTGAATTGGTCTCGACTACCTCCAAGCAATCACAATATTTGTATTTTGATTTTTCACCACGAAAACCGTTCCGAGCTACAACAGTTTTGCCAAACAATAGGATTAACATTTTTAGCTAATCTCATGGCTAATCGCGATCGCTCACATACACAATGGTTCAATTTTCATCGTCTAAACGGACCCAATATTGGAGAAATTATCGCTCTACAAAATTATTTTCGACTAGAACATCAAAAACCTGTAGATTGGAAAAGTGTTGAATCCTTACCAGTATATATGGCAGCAGAAAACCGCTCCTTAAATTATTGGTACGATCGCTTTCAAACATCTGAGGAAATTTCCCTAACTCAAGCACGACAGCAAAATTGGCTCTCTGGGAATATTAGCACTCAACCAGCTTTAGAGCGATTAGAACAAATGATTGGTTTGCAGACAGTTAAAGATAAAATTCGAGGATGGATGCGCAAATTGGAAGTCGAGAGCGATCGCCAACGGCAAGGATTAACACAAGAATCACCCCGCTTACATCTAGTCTTTAAAGGTAATCCCGGCACTGGCAAAACCACCGTAGCCAGGTTAATTGGGGAGATATATCGCGACTTAGGATTACTGTCTCGAGGTCATGTGCGAGAAGTAGCACGTGGAGATTTAGTGGCAGGTTATGTGGGGCAAACTGCAATTCAAACTAATGAAGCAGTAGATGATGCTTTAGACGGAGTGCTGTTTATTGACGAAGCTTATACTTTGAGTCAAGGTGGTAATGCAGATTTTGGTCAGGAAGCGATCGATACATTATTAAAAAGGATGGAAGATGATCGCGAGCGACTGGCCGTCATTGTAGCAGGATATCCAACACCGATGGATGAGTTTATTAATTCTAATCCTGGTTTGCAGCGACGCTTGGCAACAGAAATTGTGTTTGAGGATTATACCCCAGAAGAATTGCTAACAATTTTTCGTCAGCGAGTCTCGCGGGTACAGTCTTCTATGGCGCCTCAGTTAGAGGATACTTTGAGAAAATTATTGACGCAGTTGTATGAAAGTCGCAATGAGAATTTTGGCAATGCTGGTTTAGTGGAAAATCTATTTAATGAAATGGATAATTTACGAGCATCTCGGGTAATAGAAGCAAATCTTGACCCTATTCGAGAACCGTTTCAGGTTGAAGACTTGCCACCCCAGTATCAAGCAGGTGGTAGCAAAGAGGAGAATTTAGCAGATTTGTTAGAAGAATTAGACAATAAAATTGGTTTAAATTCCGTCAAATCAGCAATTCAAGAAATAGTCAATACTCAGTTAGCAAACCAACAATTGCAAGCAGCAGGGTTGCCAGCGGGTGGAACTGAGACATTACACATGATATTTTCAGGAAATCCGGGAACAGGTAAAACTACTGTAGCAAGATTAGTGGGGAAGATTTTTAAAGCTTTAGGGTTGTTGCGCCGGGGGCATTTTGTTGAAGTAGTTCGCAGCGATCTGGTAGCGGAATATGTTGGTCAGACCGCAATTAAAACTGCTGAAGTGGTGAAATCTGCTTTGGATGGAGTTTTATTTGTGGATGAAGCTTATGCTTTGACAAGGGGGAGTTCAGAAAATGATTTTGGGCGAGAGGCGATCGATACTTTAGTGCCAGCATTGGAGAATTATCGCGATCGTATGGTGACAATATTTGCCGGTTATTCTCGTGAAATGGAACAGTTGATGACAGCAAATCCTGGTATAGAATCTCGCGTTGCTTACAGAATAGAATTTCCTGATTATTCTGGTGGAGAAATGCTGCAAATTTTTCGGAGTATGTGTCGTCAGGATCAGCGTATTTGTCCGTCGAATGTGTCAGTAGTTTTAGGGAATATTTTTACATATATGTATCAAAATCGTGGTGCAAATTTTGGCAATGCTCGTGATGTTCGCAACCTTTACGAACAGATGGTAAAAAGATTAAAAAATCGGATTGTACAATATAATCTTTCGGGTGAAAGAATGGTTAAATTTACTATAGACGATATTCCGAATAAGTATAAATTAAATAAATAGTAACTTTAGCAGGTTTACCAGGTTGTAATCCTGGGTGTAAGTATGAATAAAATCCTATAGTATTAGTGATTTGGTATAATTTAGCTAACCTAACAATAAACCTCTAGTGCTTTACTAATTTTTGTCGAACCCGAACAAAAGGAAAAGTTTTTATTTGTCTTAGGTGCTTTGATGACTAGATTAATTAGTTTGAGAAAAGATGCGGAAATTATGAGAATTGATGCTGAAGAATTGTTACAAATCTTGGATTTATTAAACATTGAACTTTCCTATATTTCCTCCGAGGATATAGAACAGGAACAAAAGTGGTAATAGTTTTGAAAGCAGATTTTGTAATTTTAGACAATTTAGGGTAGCTATTCAAGCAGCAAACCAGTTTGTGCGGTTGGAATATCAAGGTAAAGTCAGGGGGTTTCTCCAGGTCACATTCCGGAGCCGTAATTCTAATTCATTTTGCTTTTTCTAATTTCTAATTTTTTTAGTAGGTTTTTTGATGGTAGCTTGAACAAGGTCTTAGTGTCTAAATCTCGACTAATTAAAATTTTTTAGCTGAAATTGCATATACTTATTCTCTCAACCTGAATATATAAATGAAGGAGCAGCCTGAGAAGCTTTCACAATAACATCTTAATTGTCAATATAAGTGAAATACTATGTGGCAAAATAAATTTATTAAACGTTTTGACAAACACAACGGTAGTTGGCAAATTAGTCTACAACTAGAAAATAGTCTTAATAATTGGGTTAATAGTGTTAACCAACCCAATGAGACTGATTTTGCTGATTTTTGTTTTGAAAAATCTAATTTGCTCAATTTATATAGTTTATTGTTTTTCTCTGTTGCCTTATTTTTAGTCAATATTAATGTTTGGCTATTACTTCAATGGCAAAGATTATTATTTAAAGATAGTCAATTACTAACCCAAGAAATAATCAAAAACATGGCCACACAACATTTATTTGCTTACTTAGAAAATATTGGTTGGGATACTTCTAAAAAGATTCATAATAAAATAACAAAAGAAATAGCAAATTTACACAGTAATATTATTCACACTTCTGCTGAAGATATTTTTCAAATTTTTTGGGAGAAACAAGCTAATAACCCTATAGTTTTTTATCAAAATTATAATCCCACTCTAGGAACGTTAGTCAACTATACTAACAGCAAAATTAAAAGCATTATTAAAGATAATGTTTTTGATAATCCATTAGATACTCATACTGGTTATGGTTTATTAAAAAAACTAGACTCTGAAGTCAAGAAGAGAGAAGCTTTACAAAGACAAGGATATAAAAAAACAGATGTAATGTTTGATAATTACATTACTATTTGGAAGTTATTTAATGAAGTTTGTAAAGGTCATAAAAAAGCACCTAGATCAGAACATTGGCAAGGATTAACTAAACTGTACAATCAAGATAATCAAGTTCTAATTAAAGAAGAACTAATTCGAGACTGGATTAATAATATTTGCATTCCTGCTGCTAAAAACTATTTATCTATTCGGATACAACCTAACTCTCCTGGACAAGATATTCTAGAACAACTACGGAGTGATAATAATATGCCAGAATACATACTAGAACAAGAACAATACAATGATATAATCAACAATTTTATAGGTGATCCTCAAGATTTGCCAAACACAAATTTTACTCTTGAAGAACGACAAGTTATGTTCTTATTATATGGCTTCAACTTAAATCAAACAGAAATAGCAAAACAGCTAGGATGGTATTCTACAAAAAACAATCAACCACAACAATTTAAAGTTAGTAGATGCACAACAAAAATATTTAAAAAATTAACTCAATCATATATTGATGCAATTAGAGATAATCAAAATCAATTAGAATGGTTGAATTTAGATGTAATTGTACATCTAAATTCAGAAATAATTAATTTAGCTAAAAATTATTTTGAACCCATGTTAGCAAAGCAGAACTCAAGCTTCATGAAAGAGTTAGTCAAACAAGCAGAAAATCAAATGGGTAATCAAAATGAATGTATATCATTAGAACAACGACAAAGGCAACTTAAAATAAAAATCACTAATATAATTGATCAGAAATTTGGAATTTACTTGTTAGATTCCAATACCCTGTTGTCAAAAATTGATGAATTAATTAGCGATTACGATAGCTAATAATTTCCCTTGACAATTAACACTGTATACTCCATAAAACTGTTCTTGATAAAACTAGAGATAGGAGACATTCAAAAATGGGATTAAGATTAAAAGAATTAAAAATTATTGATGTAGAATCATTCTGGATAGCTTTATCACCAGAAGATGAAAAAACCGAACTTAAAAAATATGATTATGCTGATCAAGCAGCCTGTGACAATGCTTATGTTAATAATCTTTGTTTAAAAGTAGTTGCTACTTGGTTAACAGAATATCTAGAAATAGACGAGCAAGAAATAACTATTTTTCCTACCCAAAAAGATGCACAAAAGCTATGGAATTTTATGGAAGGAACAGCTATTGAAGTAGAAAATACTCGTTTTATTATTATCCCCATAGAATCTGTAAACATTAAAGAACTTTCTATTCAAAAAGAGTGGATAGATTTACAAAAGTGGATAGGCAACTATTATTTATTCATGCAAATAAATTTAGAGAAGCATTGGCTAAAAATATTGGGTTATACAACCCATAAAACCATAAAATCAAAAGGTAAGTACGATTGCAAAACTCGCACTTATTCATTAGCAAGAGAACAATTAATTGATGACTTAGAAGTAATGTGGATAGCTAGAGAACTTTGTCCGGATGAAACAGAAAAAGTTGAGGAATTACCAGTGATGACAAGAAGCAAAGCTTTAGATTTAGCATCAGAGGTGCAAAATTATTTGTGGAGTATTCCTCGCTTAATTTTAGATTTTGAGCATTGGGGAGGATTATTAGAAAATCATTTGGATTTATTATCTATAAAAATACCAGTTAGCACAATCAATCAATCATTAAGTCCAGTTAAAAATATAGTAGATATTTATGAGAATACTATAATTAATTTAAAATTATGGTGGCAAAGACAATTTCCTAAAAACTGGTATCCTATATATGAACTTTTAGGTTCAAATGAAAGTAATTTTACTTTTGCATTTCGTGGAAAAGCAAGATTGAGAGAATCTCTCCCTGAAGATCGACAAACTATTCCTACTTTAATCCAATTACTAGATGATAAAGATGAAGAGATTCGTTTAAAAGCAGCAGAATGTTTAGGAATAATGACACAAAATAATACAGAAGCTATTACGGCACTTATAGATTTATTTAATACCAGTTTCGATAAATGGACTCGTCATCAAGCTATTGATAGTTTAGAACGAATTGGTAAAGGAAATAAACAAGTCATTTCAGCTTTATCTCAATTACTAAAAACTCTAGAAGAAGATGAATTTATATGGAAAGTTGCACTTGCTTTAGGAAAAATAGATCCAGAACATCCAGAAGGAGGTGTAAGTTGTGCCAAACAAATTGATTTAGGTATTGAATTAACAGGTCATTCCCTAGCTTTATTAGTTGCTCAAATGCCTAAAACAGACCAAGAAACAGATATTTTGTTACGAGTTCGTCCAATGCAAGAACATCTTTTTTTACCTTCTGGTTTGCAGTTAATCCTATTCGATGAGTTTGGAGAAAAAGTTGATGATGTTCATGCTAGAGATGTGGATAATTGGATTCAATTACAGTTTTGCGTTGAGCCTCCAGAGCGCTTTAGCGTTACTGTTGAATTAGGGAAAATATCTCATACAGAGCAATTTATCAGTGGTTGAAAAAAATTTGCTATTGAAGTGCATATTTCTGAATTTTTATCCTGATAAATAAGTAGCAGGGCAAAATTAATCTAACATTTTGGGGAGGGTAGGTACAAGGATGTTTATACCACAGGTAAGAGGAATTTAGTTAATTTAGTAAATATATAAATAATTTTACACGACTACTTAAATAGCAAGTAATTACAAAGGATAATTAAAAATATGTCTACTGAAGAAATTGAACAGGAAATTAAACAATATTTGCCTGATATTACATCTGGACAAGCAAAAAATTTTGCTTACCAAGTAATTCGTTTAGATTTAGTTAAGGATTATCAAAAAAGATATCCTGAAGATTTTAATGACTTTGAACTCAACGATTTGTTTGTTGCTGCTTGTAAATCACTAGATTATACTAAGCCTTATCGTATTGCTATTATTGGCAATACTGGTGTTGGGAAAAGTACTTTTAATAATAGTTTAATAGGACGTAATATTTTGTTCACTCGTGCTGAAGGAAAGGCAGCAACAGGAACAGTTTTAGAAATATTTTTTCTTGAGGAAAATGAACAAGAAATCGCAATTGTTGAATATCGCAATCAAAGGGAAATTAAAAGTTTAATCAAAAAAGTATTTCAAAAACTCACTGAAAAAAATCTGATTAATTTTCCGAGTTGGCAAACAGTAATTGATAGTTCTCCTATTGACGATAAATTCAGGGCAAATCTTAATAATTTAAAGCATCGAAATAATCTTGGTTCAGGAGAACAGACTTTATTCCAACAATATAAAGATACGGTTATTGACCTTGTTGAACAATATCTACAACACGGCAATTTAAGCTCTGAAACTTTTGATCTTGATAATCGAGTACATTCACAAAAGCTCAATCAATTAACTGATGAAAATAGTGCATTAAACAATTGGGATAATCCTAACCCTAACCGCAAAATTGGCTTAATTAAAAAAGTAATATATAAAATTAAACCGACAACACAAAACGATACTTTAGGGTTAGAATTTCCCACAAATGTTTGTTTAGTTGATTTACCAGGTTTAGATGGTAGCTTATTACATGATTTAATTATTCTTGATGGAATAAAAGATGCTGATGCAGTTATTTACATTAATAACCCTAAACGAATTGATACTAACGCTGATCTTCAGTTACTAAGTGAGGTGAAAAGTTCAATTACTTTAAGCAATAATAGAGATTCCTACAAAAGTATTTTCTTTATCCTAACTGCTAGAGATAACATTACAAGGGATGAAAACTATGATTCAACTCAATTACCTCAAAATATGAGAGACTTCATAGATAAGTTTTTGCCTGGTTACACTCAACAGCTACCTAATAGAAATGATGAGGGGGATCCTTATTTTTATGTATCATCTATTGCTGCTTATTTCGCTAAAAAGTTATTACGGGGAGAAACTTTATCAGAAAAATTAAGACAAACTTATGAACAAGCTTGTCTTGGTTTAGGAATCAGAAATTATGATGATTGTATAGCCGTATTAAATGCTACTAGGATGCCTAAGTTAATTGAAAAGTTAAAATATTTTGTTCTGAATGAGCGTATCGATCAGCAGATTAATAATGGTAAAATTGCTCTTGATTCGATTGTGAATTTTTTAGTTAATAAATATACTAGAGAGCAAGAACAACAAACCCGTATAATGGGCAATTTGTCTTTAGATGAAATTCAAACAAAAACCTTACTCAAAAAAGAAAAATATCTGACAAAGTTAGTTCAAGAGTTTAGTGTCAAAGAATTTAAATCTTTGTCAGGATATCAGGATCAACTGTCTGCTTCAGTCACAAGAATTTGCCAAGAAATAGATATAGCAATTCAAAAACAAATGCCAGAAATTTGGCGAAATTGCGTATCAATAGGAAGACCTTTAAATAATGGAAAACCTGAATTAGCTATATTAGCAAAAACATTTTTGTTAGAAGTTCAAACTAAATTATGGCATCAACTGGGATATCGGATGGTTCATTTAAGTGAACAGTTGGTTCAAGAATATCGCAACAACTTAGAAAAAGAAAAGTTAGTTAGAACAATAACTAAAGAGTGTTATGAAACAGTCCAATATCAAGACTTAAATAATAAATTAAAAGATTGGATTGAAAAACAAATGGCTTTTAAACTAAAGGAAGTTGCTTCTCGTATAGGTTTAGTTTTCTTAGGAAGCTCTCAACATGATTTATTGAATGATAATTCAGATAATTCTAACAATAATAAATTTCTTAGTATTATTGGCCAAATTACTCAGCAAGAAGAACTTGAACCTGATAAATTTCAGCCTTTAGTACAAGGAATTCACGACCATTATACTTCTATTATTTATAAATACTGTCTGACTGCTATAATTAATGTGTATCGCTATGAATATACTATAATTGAAGAAAATTTAGTATATTTTATTCGTCAGACTTTTCATAAGTTACTTTATACTCGCAATGCTAGAGTCAAGGAGAAAATTCAAGGAGAGTTTAATCAACAACCTGGATGGCAAATATTAGCAATAATTGAAGAAAAATTAGATTTATTAAAAGCAATTCCTTAATTCTAAAAACAGGAAGTATTAGAGGTAAGCATTCAGTCTTCATATCATATCCAGTAGTATTGATATAAAAAAAATAATAGCAAATAGAAACCGAGTATTAAATGCCACTATACTAACATCTACTTCCCACAAATCTGGTTTATCAAACACTCCAAGGTAAGCGGATTTGATATCAGCTATCAGCTCTAAGTTATTATACCAGTAAAAAAAAAGAATGCCACAAAACGGTACATCTCGAAATAGAAGTAAGTAAATATTATGATTCTCAAAACGTTTTTTCAAAATAATAATAATAGTCAGGCAGTAACTCCAATTCGGATTGGTATTTGGGGCGGAGTTGGTGCTGGTAAAACTATTTTTTTAACTCGACTTTTTGAATGCTTAGAAAAATCATCAAATTACAGAATTGCAGCGGATGAAAAAGCGATTGATTTTATTCAACAAAATAAAGATATTTTAGATAATGAGAAAAAACCAGGTTCTTTACCAAAAGAAACCGACCCAGGTATGAGTGAATTAGAAATTTTTCGCTATACTATAACTTCTCAATCTAGTTGGTCTCAGAATTTAACAATTGTTCTGGAATTTATTGATGCAAGTGGTGAATTTTACGAAAATCCTTATAGCAATGCCACAGTAAGTGATGGAGAAACAACTTATCAGGGAATTATTGAATATTTAATCAGTTGTCATGGAATTATTTTTTTGCTCGATCCTCTATATAAATTAAAGACAGAACAAGCTCCAACTTATCGTAAATTATTATCAGATTTGTTCATTGAATTTAGGCGTAGGTCTCGCTCTAGAGTCAATGAAGCAGTAACCCCTTTAGAACAATATATGGCATTTTGTGTGACAAAAGTTGATGAAGAAGTTGCTAAGATTAATGGAAAAATTATTAAAACAGCCGATATAACTGAAGAAGAATATGAAATAATTAATTCAAAAGATGATCAAGATTGGTTATGGAAAGCTGGACAAAATCCCTTAGATTTAGTTGCAGAAATAATGGGACAAGAAATGACGACAAGATTAAGCACAGAGTATAGTTTAGTAGAGGAAAATTCTGATAGACGAGAGAAACCTCATCCTAAAAATCGTTGTAATTTTTATGCTGTTTCTGCATTTGGACGTTACCAAAATAACGAAGGAAAATTATGTACAGTTTTTGAAGATATTAAACCTCAAATTATTAATGCTAATCCACCAGATACAGAAGAAGAAAAAAATACAGATTTTTGGGGAAATCAACCAGATTGGGATTCAGCTTTTGGCAATAATTCTAATAATCAAGAGTCCCAAACATCAAATTCATCAACGGGTTTTGCTTGGGAGAAAAAGGAAGAGTATTCTGATGTTGCAGAACCTAATTCATCAACGGGTTTTGCTTGGGAGAAAAAGGAAGAGTATTCTGATATTCTAGAATCTAAGAAACTAATTATTAAACAAGGAGTACCTATTAATCCATTCAATATAATTGAACCTCTTGAATGGTTAATTAAAGGGATTCGTAAACATCCACCTATTCTTTTCTTGGAGCGGCAACAAACATAATCAGTGAAAGAGAATTAAAAAAGAGTTATACTAGTTATACCCCAAAGCAGAATAAGAGGTAATTAACAGGACTTACACACCCAAATAAGAAACCGGGTTTATTGCTATAATTATTGTTTATAAAATAACAAAATTTTGTGGATAAGTATTTGGATAAGCCTGGTTTATGTCTTCTCACTAAATAAGTTTTAGATCCATATAAAAAACATATAAAAACGAATAAAAAAGATGAATATATCATCAGCATTTCCTCAAATAATTCATGGAAAATTAGTTGGTAATAATGATTCTGAATATCGAATTATTGCTTGGAATAATAAACATATTTCTACTCCTAATCTTCCTCCTTACCGTTTTTGGGGTCAAAGTTCTCCTGATGTTAATAATATTAAAACTGTTGGTTTAGTTTGGCATGAAAATCAACCTATTTTAATTCAAGCAACTACACCAATCATTTCTCAAGCTAATCAACCTTTTAGATTTATTGATAGTCAACGTAGTTTTACACAATATCGTTATGTGTTTTTGACTTCAGAATTTTTAACTGAAATTGAAGGAAGAACTTTTCAATTATTAGAATGGTTGTATAGTCAGAAAATTGGTCTTTGTCGTCAAGTAAATCAAAATCTTGATGATTTAGAAATCACTTTATCTTCAGAAACTAATAAAGATTCTAAAATAGTTGAATCTTTTTTAAATAATTCTAGTTCTAGTCATTCTTTGATTTTTACTACACAGAATTATTTGTTTACTAAGAAAAGAGTTTTACTGACTTCTGATCAATTATCCTTTGAGCCTAATGATTTTTTAGCAACTATATTATTGTTATTTCCTGTTGCTATTCGTTGTAAAATTTCTATTGCAATAGGAATAATAGATGAAAAATATTGTGAATGGGCAGACTTAATAATTAAATTAAATAAATCAAGATTAACTGGGGGGTGGTTTAATCAAAGTCGTGTCTCTGATAATCTAGTTTGGTTAAATCAATTTTTGCACAAAAAACAAGAAGAATCATCCTTTAATTCAAATTATGTTAATTGTCTACAATCAATTACTAAAAATACCAATCAATTATCTGAGTTGCTGACTCAATTAAACCAGATGAATAGCGATAAAATAATTTTAGAACAACCTATTCATCCTCAAGTTATTATTCCTTTGATTAAACTTTTACAAAATGAACAACAGAAAGATTATTTAGAGCGATATGTATCACATCTCAACCCTAAACAATTAGGAGAAACTATTTCTCTATTAAAAGAAAATCAGCAAGGGTTATTATATATTGCTAAGAAATTCATTGAACACGATCAACAAGAATATGCTACTCAGTTTATTGAAGTTTGGCAATTAATTGCTCAACCTGAAGTGCTTTTAAAATTTCTTAATCCCAAGTCTAAGTTTACCTTTACTTTAATAAAACAAGGTTTGCTGAATTATCATTTTGATAAATTGCATGAAAGTTTAACTCGTTTATGTTGTCAAGTTTTGAGTCTTGTTTCTAGCGGTGAAGTTTGGTCGTTTGCTTGTGAATTAGAAAAATATTTTACTAATTATCCCCAAGAATATATTAAGTTACTTGATGCAGGTTTTTCTCAGTTATGTCAAGTTAATTCAGAAGTATCTCAAAATATTGATTATCTTCATAAAATTATTGCTTTAATTCCTCAGTTACCAGAAGACAAGCAAGATAGTTACTGGAAAAAATATTTGCTTCACTTAAACAACGGACAATGGGAAGATATTATCAATTTAATTCAAAGTGAAACAGGTCTTAGTTGCGCTTGGAATTATTTATGCCATCTCACACTTCAAAATGAAAGTAAATACGCTAGTTTAGCAGTTAAAGTATGGTCAAAAATGACTTCTATACAGCAGATGAATATTTTAGATAATCAGCTAAATGAGTATTTACCTTTAGCAGAAAAATTAATTAATTGTGATTTACATACTCAACCTCAAACCAAAAGAGAAGAAATTACGGCAAAATTATGTTTACTTTGTCAAAATATTGTTAAAAATCAAGCTGAACTTGATGCTAGTAAAGCTTATAATTTAGCTGTAAAACTGGAAAAAGATAATATTTTTAAGTCAGTCCAAGATAGGTTTGATTTATTCGACTATATTTTTGTTACTGATTTTAAAAAAACTGATTTTTATCAAGTACTTCAGGTCAAAATGGTCAATTTTTTACCTGACTTAGATAAAAATAAAGTTCTTTCGAGTAAATTTTATCACCAACTTGAAAGGACAAACCACGAAGCTGCTAATTTGTTATCTAGTCTATTTACTAAGCAAAATCAATCTTTAAGAGAGCTTCCTCAATTTGCTACTTTAATGGGGATGAATGTTCAACAACAAGACCAGTTTTATGACGATCTACTTAATAAATGGAAACCAAATTATGATGACGCTAAATATGTATTGATTAGTTTATTAGAGTTAAAGAAGCAGCAAAAAATTGGATTTGATTTTACTGATTTACTCAAAACTTGCAGTTACCTTACAGACCTTAAACCAGAACTAAAAGATATCATCAATCATTTTAATCAAGATAATATTAATTGGCTAACTTGGCGTAGCTTAGGCAGTTTATTATACGACGATTCACAAAAAGCTTTAGAGTTTTTGGATCGGCTTTTAGGAAGAGATGAATTTAAAATTGAAATTTTAAGAGATTCGTTATTGTGTCTTAGTAAAAATCACAGAAAAATAGAAATATTTACTCAAAAAAGCCAGACTTGGAAGTATTTACAAAAAAATGAGTTTGATGAACTTTTAAAAGCTACTCCTAAATTAGCAATTATTTTGACTCATTGTTTACATAAAAGTCAGCGTCTTGATTGGATTAAAGAAGATTTGCTCCATCACTTAGGAGAAATTTGGATTAGAGATAAAAGTATTGATGAAAGTTTAAAATATTTAATTGCTATTCCGAGTGTGGTTAAAAATTTCACTATTCAGGAACATTTAAAATTGACAGAAATTAAATTTAGGCTAGTAGCTATTAGTAGTGATAAGAATTGGGATTTATCCTCGACTGAGCAAAATATATCAAACACTTTGTCTAATTCACCAAATCAAAATGAATCGTCTTTTACTACCCAAAAATCAGATAGCGATCTTAATACTTGGGATGCATCCTCGACTGAGCAAATAAGATCAAATACTAGATCGGATTTACCCGATAAAAATGATTCTTATGTCGCTCCAAAAAAATCAGATACTAGTACTTCAAAACAGCATAAATATGAAGGTTTTTATTTTATAGAAAATCCCTTAAATCAACCTACTTTATCTGATGAAGATAAAATAAATCTAACTCGTCTTACTCAAAAGATAGTACAAAATTATGATAATATTTATCCTCAACAACTTCAAATTTTACTCAATGATTGTCAAAGTTGGGGATTAAGTGAATCTCAAATAAAGGAAATAATCAAAACAGCCAAACCCCCAACTTATACTGTTTCTCTGTTATCTCCTTATTTAACATCTTCAAAATTTAATCCAACAGAAGATATGCAGCTTCTAGAAAAATTTTTGCAACTTCAGCCAAAAGATGAACAGGAGACCGAGGATTACAAGAAATTAATTAAGGATTTGTTAATTCAAGATATTAAATCTAGTCATTTTAAATATATTAAATTACTATGGAAAGAAGTACCTCAACCATTCTTTAGAGAAGCTTTAGATGAAGTAGTTAAAAGCTTAATCTCAACAGAATATTTACTTGATTTGAGAGACTTTTGCATAACACTAAAATGCTATCCTGATATACATACAGAACTAGTACAAATTATCGCCCAAAATTTTGAAAATATTCTTTGAGTAACAAGAAGGAGAATATAACAATGGTATTATTTAGAACTACATGGAATTGTACAGGCAATGAAGACTTTCGTCATCCCAAAATAACAAATAATACTCATAAATGTTCATTCTCAGGATGCAATCAAAAGTGTCCTCCATTTGTGAATTTTTTGTTATGGCTAAAAGGAGATAATTCCGAGGAATTATATAAACGTAAGATTATTGTTTGGTCGTTTCTTGGAGTTGTTTTAAGTTTATTTTGCTATTCCCTATCTCGAAAAGTATTAGAAGTAATTATGACTAATAAAAAAGATACTTTATTAACTCAACCAGGAGTTAACTATGCTTGCATTACTGATAGTAGTGGTATTCCTACAACTGTAGCTCAAAGTAAACAATGGGGTGATATTTCTATTATTCGTTGGACATCAGATTTTGGTTCTGGTATATATAATCCCCAAAGTCGTTGTGAAGAAGTCTCTGCAAACTTACAAAAATACTACGAACAAGGAGTTTTAAAGTATATTACTACTGGACGAAAAAATGATTACGACATTATTTGTGTTTCCCGTAAGTTCGGAGGCGAATGTTTAGATGATGCAAGTCAAGGACAAATTTGGACTGTCAAATCTGAAGATAATGCTAGTGAAATTATTCGCAAAACGGGGCGATATTCCTATTATTCGCTGGACATCAGATTTTGGTTCGGGTGTAGGTTATACTCCTCAAAGTCGTTGTCAAGAAGTCTCTGCCAACTTCCAAAAATACTATGAACAAGGAGTTTTAAACTATATTACTACTGGACAAAAAAATAGTTACGATATTATTTGTGTTTCCAGTAAGTTAGGAGGCGGATGTTTAGGTGATGCAAGTCAAGGACAACTTTGGACGCTCAAATCTGGAGATAATGCTAGCGAAGTTATTCCCAAAGTGTTTGATGTGGGTTATATGGGTTCTTCACCTTTAAACCAGAGTGATGGAAGGGTAATTATTCGTGAAGGTTCGCAAGTTTATTTAGATATTAACAAACATCTACAGGAAGCTCCTACTATGCGCTAAATCTGGTTCTTTGTTTCTTTCAACACTTACAGGCGCAAACCTAGAAACCGAGTTTTTTCCTAGTTGTCTATTATTCACAGGAGTTATGCAAATCAGCCTTGAAAACGCCATATGTAGGGGCGAATGGCATTCGCCCTCACTGGATATAGTGCTCTGTGGGTAAGTCCTGATTCAAACCAAGGATTTCTCCTGGCAACTTGCTTTCTTTGCATAAGTCTTATTTTTTTTATTAAACAGAAAAAGTAAAGTGCGTTGGTAACGCACTTTACACAAACTAATAAAGTATTGTGTTGGATAGCGATCGCTTCGAGATACAGCTGCGCCAACACATCATCAGAACTTGCAAACCTATTACTTTCAAAAGTTATGAAAAAGCGATCAATATTAATTTCTCTTGTATGTCTCAGTGGTTTAACTGCTGGAGGTATCTTTTTTACTCCTGCTATTGATGCCATTCAAGAAGAAATATTTGCTGCTCAATGTGATAATCAATGGGTAGCTACAAATCCTAATTTAACTAATATTCTAGAACAAGCGAAGTTAATTACCACTAAAATTTACAGCAAAGATAGTGGTGGCTCTGGAGTAATTATTGCTCGTCAAAAGGACATCTACACAATTCTTACTAATCAGCACGTTCTTAGTGAAGATTCTGACTTTCAACATCGAGTAAAAATGCCTGATGAAGAAATTTATGATGCTGAAGTAGTTAAAAATATTAGCTTTGGCGAGGATGATATTGCCTTATTAGAGGTGCGTAGTGAGAAAGATTATTATATTGCAGATATTGCACCAAAAAAATCTCCTATTTCTCCAAAAGATACTGTTTATACAACGGGTTTTCCCTACGATCGCGAAGAAGTAATAGCTAACGAAGGAAAAATTATTCAACAATTATCTAAATCCTTTGAAGGTGGATATGAGATTGGTTATACGAATGATATTCAAAAAGGTATGAGTGGAGGTCCGGTTTTAAATAAACGAGGAGAATTAATTGCTATCAATGGAATTTTGGCTTATCCTTTGTTTGGTAAAAAATACATATTCGATGATGGAATTACTCCGACAGAAGCAGAACAAGAATTGATGCAAAAGTCTAGTTGGAGTATTCCTATTCATACCGTAGTGTCTCAAGCACCAGATATGTTTCCTCCAGGAGTAGTGAGAGAAAATAATGCGATCGCTCGTCAAATAACTGTTTTTATTGATGATATAGATGAAGAAAATAAAAGGGATAGTAATGGTTCTGGGGTAATTATAGCTCGCGATGGAAATACCTACACTGTTTTAACTGCTGCTCATACTTTTACAGGTAAACGTTCTAGTAAATATATTAACCAAGATCCTACTCAATTTTCTATTCCTACAAAAACCTATGAAATTTTAACTGCTGATGGCAAATGTCATAGTATAGAAAGAAGAATTATTCGCTTTCTCGACGAAGCAGCTAATCTAGATTTAGCAGTATTTAAGTTTACTAGCAGACACAATTATTCTGTAGCTAAACTTGCTGATTATCAATTAGCAGCACAAGAGAGTCAATGGATATTTGTTTCAGGATGGTATCCTACAGAAACAGGGATTAGTAGACCTTTAAATCCTGGTGTTTTATTTAGTAAAGAAACAGGAGCATTTAATGCTAAAAATTCTGCTTCTCAAACTGAAGGTTATGAGTTAGTATATACCAATCAAACTAAAGGTGGTATGAGTGGCGGTCCGATATTAGATACTGAAGGGCGATTAATTGGTATTCATGGACGTGCTGATGGTACTAATTATAATGGTGAAATTTTTTATCTGGGCTATAGTTTGGGTATTCCTATTAACAAGTTTTTAAATGTTGCTAATTTAGTTGATATTCATTCAGAGAATTTAGAAGTAGCAATAAACAAACCAAGACAAATTACTGACGAGGAAAATGGCGAAATTCGTAATCATTTTAAGTTTGATTTTCCCTCCGAGGAAGACGGTGCAAATGCTTGGATAAATTTGGGCAATCAAATATGGCGATTTTTTGAGCATGATTATGCTATTCAAGCTTACAACCAAGCAATTGAAAAAGACCCTGATTCAGCTTTAGGTTATTATGCAAAAGGATTAGCTCAACGAGATAGAGGGTATTATACAGGTAATATTCAATATCATCGTGAGGCTCTAAAATCATTTGAAAATGCTATTAAACATCAAAATAATTTCTATGAAGCATGGCGAGAAAAAGCTAGAATTCTTTTAGTTTTAAAACACGATAATGAAGAGTATTCTAATGCTTTAAATGATGCTATTTTGTCAATTTATAAAGCAATTAAGCTATCTGAGAAAGATGTTAATTTGTATGTGCTTCAATCTAATATTTACTCTGCAATGGGAAAATATGATAAAGCCAAAAAGTCGTTAGATGAAGCTATTATACTTGCTGAAGATAATCAACCAATACTTTATATTTATAGAGGAAGTGTATTGGCATCACAGAAAAAACTAGATGAAGCAGAAGCAGACTTCACTAAAGCAATTGAACTTGATAAAGATTCTCCAGATACTTACTTAGCTCGGGCTAGTTTCTATTATGGTAGCGTGAAAGATATTGAGAAAGCAGAAGCAGATTTTACCAAAGCAATTAGCTTAAATCCTGGCTATGCCGAAGCTTATTATCAGCGAGGAAATATCCGTTTAAATTGGGAAAATTATCAAGGTGCAATTGATGATTACGAGGAAGTTATTCAGATTTGGCCTGGTTATGCTGATGCTTATTATCAAAGAGCAAGGGCGTTAACAAAAGTCAATAATATATCAGAGGCGATCGCTAATTTAAAGGAAGCAGGAAAGCTTTATTATAATAAGCAAAATGAAGCGGCTTTTCTATTAACAAAAAATCGGATTAAACAGCTAGAAAATCGAACATCTAAATTAGCTCGCTATCAAGGTGATGTCAATGAAATGCCTCACAATGGAAATGGTAAAATCTCCGTTGAGGTTCTTAAACTAGATCTATATTCTCAAAAAATCACCCTAGAAATGAGTCTTTATAATGGCTTAATTGGTGAGGCAGAGTTAGTTGGTAAAATTGATAAGGATAATAAAGTTACTGTATCAGGATATACTTTCAATCCTGAAGTTGGAGGAATTTTTGATACTAAAATGGAGTTTGAATTAGTACATGATAAAATTAGCGATGGAAAATATAAATTTATTGCCCAAGGTAGTAATTATAATGATTTGACAATTTATGAAGGCACACTATCTAACGTATCTCAAACTGAAGGTGAACCTCTTCAATTAAATCAAAAAGAGGAAGATAATGATGTAGATATTTACAACTAAATATTTGAGATTGTAGACGAAAAGTAGGGACGTTATGTGCAACGTCCCTATAAGGTTATCATTTTTTTTAGTATAGTTCATTGACCTCAAAACTACTGTAATAACCAGAATTATTAAAGACATTTCTGAACCTTACTTATTACTTAATAACTGAAGCATAGAGTTAATTATAGCATTATTTTTTGGAATTGGTATGATTTATAATGAGGGAATGAACTTACAAGGAGAAATATAATGGGATACGAAGTAAAAACCGTTACTCTTAAACAAAGAACTAATATTGAAAAACTGGGTTATGAAATCTCAGACTGGATGCTCAATAATCATAAATTCTCTCTCGATAAAAGAGAATGGCATAATCAAAAATACTTTATTCAACTTAGTAAAAGTAATATGATGAGACAATTATCTGGTTTGGTTTACACTTTTAAGATTGAATTAGAACAAACTGAAAAAGTTTTAACTATTATCATTGATGATGGTGACTTACGCAATCAGTTGGTAGCATTAGGGTTGGCTGTCTTTGTTGCTTGGCCATTACTTCTAACTGCAGGATGGGGAATGTATGCAAAGGGTGATTTTCGGCAAAAAATATTTGGTAAGATTGAAAAAATGGCAAAGTCACAACACTAATTATCATGAAAAAAATAGCTATTTTAACCATTATTGAAGGAACAATAAAAACAGGTTTTCTTATCACCTTTAGTATACAAGAAGAAAAGGGCAACCTTTTCCCTACTGTTAGAGCTAATTTACCTCCTAATGTAGAGATTGAACAATTTTATCAAGCTTGGAGAAAATCTTATAGTTTATTCTTTGATGCCAATTTTTTTCCTACAAGAATCAAAAAAAAAGGAAATTTCCCCAAACAATATTCTTATTTAGATGACTTTGCAGAACAAGAATTAAAATTAAAAAAATCTCTGAATTATTGGTTAGATTGTCATGAATTTAAGTCAATCAGGGAAGGAATTTTGAGTGATTTTAATTCTTATGACGAAATTAAATTTATTATTCAAACAGAAGATATTTTTTTAAGAAAACTGCCCTGGTACGAATATAAACTATTCGATAATTACCCTAACTTAGCTATAGTTTTTTCTAAGATTGAATCTTCAATTACAGTTATAAATCCCCAAAATAAACAGAAAGAGCAAAATAAAACGCAAGTCAAAATACTTGCTATTTTAGGAGATAGCTTAGATATTGAAGTAGAACAAGATTTAAAGCAATTGAAAACTGGACTGCCTGATGCTTATATCTTGGAGATGATTAATCCGACGAGAGAAGAATTAACGGATAGATTATGGGAAGAAAATTGGGATATATTCTTTTTTAGCAGTCATAGTTCATTAGATATGGATAGGGATGAAGCCTGGTTTGAACTTCAACCTAATCTGGAAAATCAAATCATAGTTTATTTTACGATCTTATTACTAGCTAAAGACAATAAATATCAATTTATATTTTTTTTATTAGACTTTTATTATCCTACTGAATATATAAGGATTCAAGAGTTAAAATACGGTTTAAAAACAGCAATTAATAATGGATTAAAGTTGGCAATATTTAACTCATGTGATGGCTTAGGTTTAGCAAAAAAATTAGAAGAATTACAACTGCCAGTGACAGTTGTTATGAGTGAAAAAATACCTGATGAACTTTCACCTAAGTTGTTACAATATTTCCTTAATTTTTTTGCAGAACAAGGAAAGACTCTAGAGTTATCTATCAGAAGAACTAGAGAAAGATTATCTACTTTTGATAATAAATATCCCAGTGCTAGTTGGCTTCCAGTTGTTTGTGAATCTGGCAAAACTGAATCTTTAACTTGGCACAAATTAGGAGGATTACCAGCTTGTCCTTATCGAGGTTTATTTACCTTTACAGAAGAACATAGCGACTTATTTTTTGGAAGAAATAAATTTATTAAACAGCTAGCAGAAGCGATCGTAACTAAATCATTCGTTACTGTTATGGGAACATCAGGAAGTGGTAAGTCTTCAGTAGTATTGGCTGGTTTAGTTCCTTATTTGAAACGACAAGCAAAAGAAATTTTAAAAGAAATTAAAATTTCTATTTTTACTCCCGGACATAATCCTTTTGATGCACTAGCTGGTGCTGTTATATCTTTGCAAAACTCAACTAACAAGAATCAACAAACATTAGATAAATTCAATTTATTAACTCAATTACAGCAAAATACTCAAACATTAACTAAAAATCTTGAAAAAATCATCTTAGATAGTAGTATTAATCAGATTGTTTTAGTTATCGACCAATTTGAAGAATTATATACTTTTGCCCCTCCAGTACAAATTAAACCTTTTTTAGATAGTTTATTAACTGCTATTGAACAGCTAGATTTTTTACGGGTAGTCATCACTTTAAGAGAGGATTTTTTAGGCAAAGCATTAGAAACTTTTGGTGAAACATTACAGAAGTATAAACCAGAATTTATTCTAAAAATGAATCGTGAGGAAATAGAAAAAGCGATCACTTTACCTGCACGAAAACGAGGAGTAACTATAGACAAACAATTAACAGAAAGTTTAATTAATAGTGTAGTCAATGAACCAGGATATTTGCCATTATTAGAATTTACTTTAACTGAATTATGGAAACTACAGAATGATGCTCGTATTACTTATGAAGTTTATCAAAAATTTGGTACTTTAGAGGAAAGTTTAGGGAAATATGCAGAGAGAATATATCTTGAGTTCTCCGAAGACGATAGAAAACGAATAGAGCAAATTTTTATTCAATTGATTTATTTTGGAGGCCAACAAATAAATTCTCAAAATAATGATAATAATCATCAAGTTGAACCATCTAATTTACCACACCAACAAGATACTAGAACAATAGAGACAAAAAAACAGCTAGGAGAAGAAAATTGGGAATTAATTTCTTATCTTGTTGCTGCTCGTTTAGTAGTAACTGGATATAATAACAATACAGGGGAAGAAACAGTAGAAATTGTCCATGAAGCATTAATTACTTATTGGGAAAGGTTAAAAAAGTGGATTAAGGATAATCGAGATTTTCGTAGCAAAGAACAAATAATAGAACAAAAAAGGAAAAAATGGCGGGATAAACATCAGTGTAGCAATGGAGCTTTATTGCAAGGTGTAGATTTGCTGGAAGCTGAAGCATGGTTATATAAATATTCTGACAAAGTTCGGCAAGATGAATTTTGTTTTATTCAAAAAAGTATTGATGTTGAATATAAGAAAGAGCAGGACAAGGAACATTTAAATAAATTAGTTTTACAGCGCACTATTTATGGACTTGCTGGTATTTCAATATCTGCTTTAATGGCTTTTTTAATTATTTTTATTCAATTCAAGCAATCTGAACAACAAAAAATTAATGTTTTAAATCAACAAGTTGATAGTCAGAATAGCTCTAGTCAAAGTTTATTGCTTTTAAACAAAAAATTTGATGCTTTACGAGAAAGTTTCAAAGCAGCTAATATAGCTCACAATAACTCAAATATTACCGATCATAATTATGTTAATACAGCTATTACGTTACAGAATATATTATATCATGTTCGATTAATGAGTGTTTGGGAAGAACATCAAGATACAGTCTTAAGTATTGCCGTCAGCCCGAATAGTAAATTAATTGCTTCAGGAAGTCGAGATCATACAGTCAAAATATGGTATTTAGATGGTACTTTGCTGACAAGTATTAGAGGGCATAAAGGAAGTGTTAATTATGTTGATTTTAGTCCTAACGGTCAATTAGTGGCTTCTGCTAGTAACGATAAAACTATTAAAGTCTGGCATCAGAATGGAACTTTAATTACTACCCTAAAAGGACATCAAGGTAGAGTATTATCTGTTAAATTTAGTCCTGATGGTCAGTATCTAATTTCAGGAGGCGACGATTATACTGTGAGAATATGGAGTATTAATGGTGAATTACTAAAAACTTTAAAGTCACACAAAGATTGGGTTTTTGATGTTAGTTTGAGTCCCCCCATACTAACTGCACAAGGGGAGGAAGAGGAAGTTTTAATTGCTTCTGCTAGTTGGGATAAGACAGTAAGAATTTGGAATTTAAAAGGTAAGTTATTAACTACTCTTGCAGGACATACAGATCAAGTTGATAGTGTAATTTTTAGTCGTGATGGTAAGTTAATTATCACTGGCAGTGCTGATAATACGATTAAAATCTGGCAACGAGATGGTACTTTAATTAGGACTATTGAAACAGTACCTAATTTAGAGAATCTTTCCCAAAAGGAAAAAGATGAAAATATTGTTTATAGTGTTAGTCTTAGTCCAGATGGCCAAACAATTGTTTCTGCAAGCAAAAATGGCAAACTTCAATTGTGGAATCTTCAAGGTGAATTATTAGAAACTTTGACAGAACATACAAATAGCGTTAACAGTGTTAGTTTTACTGCAAATGGTAAGTTTTTAGTTTCAGGAAGTGGAGATACTACTATCAGACTTTGGAATTTATCACCTCGCCCATTTTTAAATCATAATGGTAGTATTGTAGATTTTGATTTTATTTTAGATGGCAAAGAAATAGTTACTATTAGTAATGTGAGTCAAAATAAAACCGATAAGAAGAAGGTAATTAGACTTTGGGATTTCCATAAACAACAATTTTCTGAGTTTGCTAATCAAGAAAAATATAGCAGAGTTAGGGTAAGTCCAGATGGAACAAAAATTGTCACAACCAATGATGATCAGACAATACAAATCTGGAATAAAAAGGGAATATTACTGAAAACTTTAGCAGAACATACTGATAGAGTATTTGATGTTAGTTTTAGTCCTAATAGTAAATTATTTGCCACTACAAGTTATGATAAGACTCTGAAAATATGGGGTGAAGATGGAACCTTAATTAATACTATAACAGGACATGAAGATCGCGTCTTAGCAGTTAGTTTTAGTCCAGATGGTAAAATAATAGCAACGGGAGGAGGCGATCGCTCTATAAAATTATGGACTACAGAAGGTAAATTATTAGACACATTATCAGGTCATAATGATTGGATTTTAGATATTAAATTTAGTCCTGATGGTAAATTAATTGCTACTGCTAGTCACGATCAAAGTATTAAAATTTGGAATTTACAAGGGGAATTAATTAAAACTTTAAAGGGACATATAAATACAGTTAATAGTATTGATTTTAGCTCTGATGGTAAATTAATTGTTTCTGGAAGTGAAGATAATACAATTAAATTATGGAGTCGTAAAGGAGATTTATTAACTACACTTAATCAGCATCAAGGAGGAGTGCGTAAAGTAGCATTTAGTCCAGATGGTAAGAGTATTATTTCAGGAGGAAGTGATGGAATTATTATTCTATGGAGTTTTGATTTAGGTGCTTTAATTGAACAAGGATGTGATTGGATGGGGGATTATTTAAAAGCTAATCCCAATGTGAAAGAAGAAGAGAAAATTTTATGTGAGTTAAAATAAAAAATTTATTGTCAAAATAATAGTATTTTTCTTATTTAATCTTATTTAAAAGTTCAACCCATTGTTGGAGCTTGCTGTAAATCGGTTGGCGTTAAAATTTGCACTATGAACAAAATGTAAATTTTCCTCAAATCAACTATAGGTCAAAGCTTGGAGTTAGTTTATAAAACTTAATTAGGTGAGTTCTGGTTCAGAATTAGTAATTTTAGTGATAGATTCTATTCGACAATATTAGTTCGTTTCTTCATAGTAAAAAATACTTGTATAAATCAAAGCTGGTGATGATTAAACATTAATAATATTAGGAATTATGCAAAAACCGGGTTGATCTAGGAAATTTAGTAAATTGAATAATCAGGGCAATAAACCCGACTTATTCTTTGGGTGTGTAAGGCCCTAAATAGATCAGTTTGGATTTGCATAACCTAGATATAAATTATAAATATTTGCCCCCTTTCACTACTTCCGTTCCTATTTATAGCAATCCTATTTTATTCATGGCAAAATCTTACTGCTTTTTAGGCAATAAGCAACAGGGAACAGTCAACAGTTAAGAGTTTTAACTTTTTTATTTACTTATTGAAGTGTCGCAACCTATGGGCGGATTGCTATATACCAAATACGGTTATCAAAAGTACTTTTTTTTAATTAATCTCTAACCCTTCCCTTCTGCTTTATCTTCATAATAAGGCACCTGTCTAAACCGAACTTAGTATTACCTATTCTCTAACTACAAAAAATCATCCCTGCACTTCAGTAACGACATCAATTTTTCAAATTAAAACATTTTAATTTTCTACTCCTTCCAAAATACCCACTAAAACTTCACCTAAATCTTTGAGATCGTCTGGCATTTTAAATAAATTAATATCTTGTGTAATTTGTTTTTCAGTTTGATTTAACTTACCAAAACGCCACACATCTCCCATTGTTACTGCGCCATATAAAATATTATTTTCTGCAACTTCAGCCAATGCAATTAACTCTACAGCTAGCTGAGTAAAACCTCTAGTTAAATCGTCATTTTTCGCTTCAATAACTAACAAATCATTTGTAGAACGTAATAAATAATCCAAACTACCTTTTAACCAATCATTAACTTTCAAAGGATATTCAATTCTTAACTGACAATGACAACAATGAACAATTTCCAATAAAATTGGGGAGACTAAAATTTCTCGTCTAGCAGTTTCATTACTTAAATTAACAAAAGGTAAAATATCCTCTAGTTTATTCTGTATCTCCGATAAACCTTCTAATGTTTTTCTTGTCTTTGGTAAAGATAAACGAGATTTAACTAATGAGTAACTTAACTCTGCGAGAATTTCATCAGCTTCATAAGGTAACTCAAAATAAGACCGAAAAGTATAAGATTGACCCTCCTGTAATATCTTTATTTTAGACATCGCAAAACTCCATTAATATTACTTCTTATATGATGGTTCTGAAAAACTTAAATTCCCACCTTGAATTTTGCTGAAAATTTGTCATTTCTAGTAATTTCAGGATTTACGCACCCATACAAGAAATCTGCTTACCCTAATTATGATTTTTTTCTCAGGACTTACCCATAACTACCATGTACAGTAGGAATTATAGAACTCGAATATTGGGCGTGGACATAGCTAAATCAGGACTTACGCAACTGCACTAGTGGTAGTGGCAATTTTGGGGAAATGACAAATTTATACTCCATATATAGCGGCACTGCGTAAGTCCTGTAAATGCTAAAACTCACTCAGGGGTAACTTCTGATACCATTTCTTTGTAACAATGCGCTTAATAATTCTTAGCTAGACCTGAATGTTACTGGTAGCTGTTATCTATTATTAAGCGCAACTTCATGGAGAAATGGTATGACTTCTGACAAGTTGTTGATCTATATAGCAATCTTATGAGTGTTCGTGGCAAAAATCCTACTGCTTTTTAGGGAATGGGAAACAGGGAACAGAGAATAGGTAAGAGTTTTAAAAGTTTTATTTACTTATTGAAGTGTCGCAACCTATGCGCGGACTGCTATAGTTTCATATTTTGTATAACTCCTGTTTCTATCACAAAATTTCCTCGATCAACACGGTTTCTCCGTAAGTTCAAAATTTCTCAAAAATTTCTATCCCCACTTTGCATTTTTTCTTAAATTCTACCTGATATAAAAATATATAGCACTACCCACTTAGGCTAGGACACTCCGAAAGCCTAAAACTTAGTCAGAGATAACCTTTGACTTTTGACTTCCATCCTTAGGAGACCAGGGAGTCGCGTAGTATTGCACAAAGGAACAAACCGTTCTAAATATTATAGTTAAGAGGTGTACTATGGTATTGAATGACCTTTTTTCAAGAATTTCTGAAGACTGGTTTCAAGGAGATAACGATCCAGATAACCCAGTTCAAGATGATTTTGGTAATAATCTACCAAACAGTAGCAGTAATTTCACTGAGTTAACCTCACAGGATAAATATTTTGGTGGAGATGCACATGGAGATGATTATGGTTATACAGTACCTGATACTACAGAGTCCTTTTCTGACCTACCATCACACGAAACATTCTTTCAAGGAGATAACTCTGATGATAGTAATGGCTACGATCCTCCAGATAATACCCAAAACTTTTCTGAATCTAATGTTAACGATACAGACAATAGCAGAACTGACGATCCCTGGGAAGACGATAATGATCAAAAATTCTTTCAACAAAAGAACTCTGATGATACCAATGCAGACAACAGTATAGCTAATAATGACTCTTGGGAAAGCGATCGTCAAGACTATTACATCCCAGAAAATAATTGGTGTCCAGAAGACTTTGATGGATGGGGTAACCCTATTCAAGATGCTAATTGTTGGGAAGAACAAGATAGTGGAACATCTTGCGCTGTAGTTGCTCAAATTGCTATTTATGAATCTATGACAGGAATGGAAATTTCTGAGAGTAAAGCTTGTGAAATAGCTGAAGCAAACGGTTGGTACGATCCTCAAATGGGTACAACAGGTGAGGATATTGGGAAATTATTAGAAGGTTTTGGCATTCCGACAAAACAATCTTACGATGCAACTTTAGTCGATATTGCAGAAGCTTTAGAAAAAGGAGATAAGGTAATAGTAGGACTAGATGCTAATGAAATTTGGTATCCCTATCGAGACAGTACAACAGGTCATCCCATCGAACAAACAAATGTAGGTCATGCTGTTTGGGTTACAGGAATAGATCCTCAACCCGATGGCAGTATCAAAATTATTCTTAATGATAGTGGTACCCCTAATGGCAAAATGAAAGCTATAGATGCAGAAGATTTTCTTAATGCTTGGGAGGATTTTAGCAATTTATTAGTAGTAGCTGATACACCTGCCAAAAGACTCTGGTAAAAATTAATTTTTGGCAACATTTATCAGAAAAATTAACCCAATACTACTTGAGAAGAATAGAAATATTTAGTGTATGAAAATGAAACATTTAATATTAGCTCTATTAGCACTTACAACATTCAGTTGTTACTCAACTACTGCTAATAGTTCAAATCAAATTGCTCAATCTAATGTTTTATCTCAAAATCGTTTTTTCTGTGAGCAAGACTTCAAAGGAACCCCTACTACTTATGTGCAAACAGAAAGAGGAAGAATTGCTATTATTAAGTGGGTCTCTAAGTTTTTTACAGTTTCAGGTTACGACTCACAAACCCGTTGTCAGCTAGTTTCTCCTCAATTTCAGCAACTCTATAATAGGGGACAACTTAACTATCTTAGTGCAGGGAAAAAAAATGGTCAATATATTATCTGTGCTTTAAACAAACTAGGCGGAGAGTGCGACCAATTATTTACTCTTAAACCCAAAGAAAATCCTGCTGATATTTTAACTCATTTAAGAAAATTAGCAAGTGGAGAAACAAAAACACCTTATTTTGGTAGTTCTGCTGTTGATTTTAATAATTTCTTAGAAAATGCCCCTGTCGAACCTTAGATTTTTTCTTCAATTGTTATTGGTTAGTTAACCACTTTTTTAGGAGAATATACTAAATCAAAAGAAGTCTGGTTGATTAGGAAAATACATAAAAATTATCTTTATAAATCCAATCAATCATACTTCCGAACATAATTTTTTTGTCTAGAGAAAGCAGTCTTAATCTGTCAAGTTTAAAACAATAGGTTGAGATATATAGCAATCCTCTGGGTGGTTGTGGCAAAATTCCATACTGAAAAAGTTTTGGAAAATCAAACATTTGACCATCTGCAAAAAAATTAAATAGCCACTTAACTATTTTAAAAGAACTACAAAGATGATAAAATGCAATCATAAAATTTTTCGTTTGTAACCAAATATCTTCTACAGGGTTTTTTCTGGGGCATTCGGAGCAAATTTTAGACAATTTAGCAATCATTTTTCTTCGGGTTTTTCTTGATTAATTAACATCAAATATTCTCTAAAATCTTGAGGGTTATGATAACTTGCACCTTCCCAAAATATTGCTAATCTTTTTCCCGGTCTTTGCTCTTTTAAATATTTAACAAATTCCATAGTATTTTCAGTATTTCTACTTCTTTAATTCTTGCACAATGAATTCCTTAGTTTGATAATAATAGGCTCCATAATAAGTTTGTCTTTCTCTTTCATTTTTAAGAGGAATTTCTCTTCGTTTATCTTTTCTTACCCAAGTATAACTTAGGAGATAGCCCCATAATAAATAACATTCATAAATCATAAACAACGCAAGCTTTTCAGCTTATATTAATGATTTTCTATTTGACCCATAATTCCTGTATTTCTTTTTTTTTGCTTTCACTAATTCATCATTTTTAGCTGGATTTATATGAGTGAGTTTTTTTCCAAGTTATTCCCGCTTATTTGAGTAAGTTATAATAACTTTGTAATCTATCAAAAACTACATCATATTGCTTCTTTAAATATTTTTCAGATCTGATATTTCAGGTAAATTTGTGCCCTCATCCACTCAATTATTTGCTCTTTTTAGACAGCTTTTAAGTAACCTTATCTCCCCTTATATTGAAGCTTCAAACTTGCTACACCATGAAACATTGCTTGATTTTTACATTCACTAATAAAACTGCTGAGTTACATTTAATAATTCTTTAATTTCACGGTAGGATTTTCCCGAAAAAATCATTTTGACATGCCTTGGCTCTTTTTATTTCTTTTGACTATGCATGTTTTATTTATAAAATCGTCTAGTTCATCTAAAATATTCATTTTTGTCTAGGGAAGTGGATGTGTTATTATTATTATTATATCTGTTGCTACCTATGCGCGGATTGCTATATGCCTCGTTCAGAGAAAAAACCCTTCTAAATTCTAAATTCTCAATTTTAGCTTACTAATACGCATTTTAAATCAGTATTAGCTTAGGGGTATAGGGCAATATGTCCGCACTAGAGAGGCTTGAACGTTAATATTGATACTTCATATACTTGGAGCTGTATTTACCAGAATTCAATAAGATTTAGAAACAATAAAAATGGAAATTAATCATCAATTACTTCAACAAATATCTGCTAAACCGGTAAAGAAACAAACAGGTGTTGGTGCTTTACCCCGCAGTATTCATAAAACACCAGGAGTTAGAGAATGGGTAACAATACAATCTTTTGCTTTACCTCCTGTACCTTTTAAACATCATCAAGAATGGAGAATTATTTCATTATTAATTACCCCAAAAAAAATCTATAATCAACAACAAGAGTGGTTTGCTCCTTGGGGAGCGATAGAATGGTCTTTTCCTCAGAAAAGTGTTATTCAAAAAATGAATTTTCGAGATTTACCCCAAAGTTCGCCAATCACTTCTTTAAGAGAAAGAAGTTTCATATCTGTTCATCCTGCTGATGGTAAAAATTATCCAGAATTAGACTCATATACTAAACGGGAAAACCACCTTTTTCAAGGTCTTGATAAATTGCTAAAATTACCACCATCCAAATATATAGATCTAGCTCCTCTTAATCCTGATTATGCAGCGATTTTACCCAGAGAAATTTATCCTTATTATTGGGCTTTAATTCCCGAAAGTGAAACTTGGTTACATTATGATAGTTCAGTTTTTAAACAAAATCATGAAAATTATGTTCAAGTAGAGCAACCCTCTAATATAGAAAATCAACAAACTCAATCATCACAAGATAGTCAAAAAGTCATAGATGTAACTAATTATTTAATTTCTTGGCTACATCAAACTTTTGCCTTAGCAAAATCTGCTCAAATTGATCATCTAATTTTAGAATTGAAGAATATAGAAAAATGTTTATTTTTAGATAGTTTTAGTTTAGTTATTGTGGGAGAGGTAAATCGTGGCAAAAGCAAATTAATTAATCAAATTCTAAATCGCAACCTTGTTCCTGAAGGAATATTACCTACCACAGCTACTTTAACTTCAATTACTGCCGCTCCGACAGAAAAAATGATAGTTTCTTATGCTAAAAATCAACAAGAGCGACCTTTACAAGAATCTTCATGGAATGATTTATTAGCAACAGATAAAGCAGGAACAGATCGAGAAAAATTTGTAGGGGTTAAATTAACTGTTAATGATGCTTGGTTAAAAAAGTTAGAACTTGAATTAATTGATACTCCTGGAACACAAGATTTATGTAATCGTCGTGCAGAGTTAGTCTTCGATGTTTTAAGCAATTCAGATGCAGCAATTTTCGTAATTCACGGTAATTTTCCTTTAAGTCTTACTGAAAAAAATTTCCTTAAATATGAGGTACTAAAACGTCATATCCCTAATATTTTAGTAGTAGTTTCTCACTTGGATAAAATATCAGTAGAAGAAAGAATCAGAGTTATTAATCATATCAAAAAACAATTGAGTGAAATTTCCAGCAATATTCCTGTATTGTCTTTACATCCAATTGATGATTATACTACTGATGAAGAAGTAATTAATCAGGTCAGAAAATTTATTCAAGAAATGACTAACAAAAAAGAGCGTAGAATTTATAAAAGTCAAAAAATAGCAGGTCAAATCACAGAATATCTTGCTAATTTAATTGATACAGGTGAACAGGCGATCGCTACCGGTAAAATGGATTCAACTGAAAAAGAAGCAGCAGTTAAAAAAGCTCGTTTAGAAGTTGAAAAGAATGAAGAAAATTGGCAGAAAATCCGTCGTAAATTACACCAAAGATATCAACAAAAAGTCAAAGATTTACAAGAGAAAATATTTAGGGATAAAAGCCAGTTATTAGAAACACTTATCTTTGAGGTTGAGCGAAACTCAAATCCTAAATATTGGTGGCAAAAAGAATTGCCATTTCGTTTAAAACGTGAATTACTCAGCTTAAGTCGTAAATTAGAAGATTATATAATTAGAGCTATAGCTTCTGATTTTGATTGGTTAGACAAGGAGGTTTCTCAAACCTTTTCCATCAAAGTATCTAAAATTAGTTCATCTGATCAACAAAATTATTCCTCAAGAAATATTCATCCTAATCTCAGCGTTCTAGAACTTTCCAATCTACAAAAAGACCGTTTATTTAGTCGTTTAGGAATGGGAGGAATAACAATATGTTCCAACATTCTTGGTGGTCCTATTGGAATGCTAGCTAGTATAGGAGCAACAATTGTCAGCGAACAAATTATTCATCAAAAAATCAACGAACAAAAACAGATTATTAAAATTAATTTAGAACCAACTATTAATCGAGTTTTTGAACAATATTATCAAGCTGCTTCTAAACGCCTCTACCATCTATATGAGCAATTAATTGCAGAAATAAAGCAGAAACAAATCCTGTGGTTATCATCCCGCAATACAGCCATTGAACAGATGAACTTTGTGAGTTCTGCCGAACAACATTGGGAACCTATTATCAAACAAGCATCAAAGTTAAAAATAGAAATATTGGATATTATATCTGCATAATTGCATTAATTGATTTTGATAACTATTGATAGATCACGATTTTAATGAGGTAAAAATAATTATGTATCCAGTCTATATTGACTATAAAAAAACAACATTTAATTTGCTTGATATTATTAAATTATTACAACAGTTATCTCAACTACTTAATCTAAATCATTTAATATTTATTATGGAAAACGCTGAAAAACGTCTTCAAGATAATAAATTTTCTATTGCTGTTGTCGGTGAATTTAATCGGGGGAAAAGTACTTTAATTAATGCTTTATGTGGAGAAGAAATTTTACCTTCAGATATTTTGCCTTGTTCGGCAACTCTAAATCGTATAAGTTACGGAGACAAACCAAGTGCTACAATTAATTTCCGAGATGGCAGTCAAACAGAAATAGAGTTTCATAAATTAGCTAATTTTGTTACTAAAAAAAATAAAGAGTCAGAAGCTGTAGCAGCAACAGTAAAAGAAGCAATAGTCTATTATCCTATCTCTTATTTTAAAAATAATAATATTGAAATTATTGATACACCGGGATTAAGCGATGATGATAATATGACCGCTGTTACTCTATCAGTTCTACAGCAATGTGAATTAGCAATTCTCATAATTTCGGCTCAAATTCCCTTTTCTATTACTGAAGGTAAGATTCTAGCTAATCAATTATTAGAAAATGGTGTTGGACAAGTTTTATTTGTTGTCAACGAAATTGATAGATTTTATAGATCAGAAGATATAGAAAGGGTAATTAATCAAATTAAAAATCGCATTGAAGAAACTATTAATGAATGGGCACAAGACCAAATAAACCCTGAATTAGCCCTCAAAAAAATTGGCAGACCAAGAGTTTGGGGATTATCAGCACTACAAGCTTTAAAGGCTAAACAAACCCATAACATGGTTCTATTAAATCAAAGTCAATTTATTAATTTTGAACAGGACTTGAAGACTATTTTATCTAAAAAAAGAAGTTTAATAAGGTTACAAGTAACTGTTAATCAAATCATTAAAGCTGTGACTGAAATTATCGAAACTCTTAGTATTCAAAGAGAATTACTAGATCGACAACAATTACGATTACAAGAAATGAATATAATTATTGATTCTGAACTATCCAGAATTCGTAAAAAGAAAGGAGAAGTTATTCAATTCATAGACGATACAATTTCGACAGCTAAAAAACAGGCTCAGGCATTAACCTATAGACTCCAACAAGACCTAAAAGAAGCAGCAGAAATAATCATTGATAATACAACAGTAACTCCCAAGGAAATAAAAAATGATAATTTTTTACCAAATTTATCTAATCAAATATCTACTTCTTTGAATGAGGCTAGTAATAAGCTAACTCAAAAGATAGAAAATGAGATTGTACAAGTACAAGAATTATTCGTAGCTCAAATTTTAAGTTTTACTCAATTAATTAAAAATATGCCTGACAATATATATCATAAATTAGAACAACTAGAAATTAATATTGCCTTGACTGATGAAGTAATTCAGCAAATTAAAACAGTCAATCAACTTTGTAATAACTTAACTGTTAATCATAATAATAAATTATCTCTGATATCTTTTAACTCAGATAGTTTTATGATTCAAAATAATCCTAGTGGTCTAGGAACTGGTATAGGCGCTGGTGTTGGACTTTTCTTATTCGGACCAATTGGCGCAGGAATTGGTGCTAGTATTGGGGCACATGTTGGCAACAGATCGAGAGCCAATAAATTTAAAGAAAATTTTCAACCATTAGTTAATATAGCTATTGATGATAAATTGCGAGAGAAAAATATTAATCAGATAGTTGATGATTATATATCTCAAGCTTTGGTAGGAGTATTAAGAAAAGCAAAAAAAATCATGGAAAGTATCAACTCTCTAATCGAAACTATCCAATCAAACTTAGTTGAACAAATAGCACAACAGGAGACACTTATTCATAATAAAAAACAAAAAATCACTCAAATGGAACCAAAAACCGAGTATATTTTAAACTATGCTCAAAACTTATCAGAAAAATTAGTTGAAATCAGAATTGCATAAATTTAACTTTCTCGCCTGATAAAAGAATAAGCAAGCAATTTTACGAATTAAGGAGGTGATGTTAATGGTTATGCAGCAGTTATCCTGAATGTCCATTAGAAGTAAGTTTCTGACTCCATATTAGTCTCAACATTTTGAAATTATATCTACCTTGAAATTTGGCGTTGGTAATTGGTAAGATGATTTTCTACTAGGGGTGATACCCATCACTTACTTTGGTAAGATACTTAGAGGTATTAAAAACAGGCTACTCTTAAAGCTTTATCTCTTGATTCACCAACGCCTGAAATTTTGAAATAAGGAAAGTACAACCATGTCAAAGTCAAATCAAGAAAAATCAACAAATTCTCTTGGTTCATTTATTAACTACAAACAAGTGGTAATGACCTTAGCAAATGACTTAAATAGATTAAAGTCATTCAGTAATAAGCTTAACCTAAGTAAATCAATTGAGTTAATTGATACTATTTTAGAAAAAATCAGAACAGAATCTTTTTCTCTTGCTATTGTTGGTAAATTTAATCGAGGCAAAAGTAAATTGATTAATGCTTTATTAGGTCAAGAAATTTTACCATCTCATGTCTTACCGACAACAGCAACTCT
>JAKQYF010000110.1 GCA_023356535.1 Trichodesmium sp. MAG_R03
TGAAGAAACAATTTATAAACCAGAAGTTACTCTGGCAGAAGCAATTGAAAAAATTGATATTGGCGGACCTGCAATGTTAAGAGCATCAGCTAAAAATTTTGCTCATCTGACAGTTTTATGTAACCCTTCTCAATACAATTCTTATTTGGAAGAATTACGGAAAAATACTGGAGAAGTATCCTTAGAATTTCGTCAAAAATGTGCATTAACAGGATTTCAACATACTGCAACTTACGACCAAGCGATCGCTACTTATTTACAAGAACAACAAACAATTTCTGACTCAGAAAAATCAGAAAAGGAAATATTTTTCCTCTCCGGTAAAAAAGTTAAAACCCTGCGTTATGGAGAAAACCCTCATCAATATGCAACTTGGTATCAAAGAGGAATTAATGCTAGTGGTTGGGGCACAAGTAAAATTATTCAAGGTAAAGAATTAAGCTATAACAATTTAGTAGATTTAGAAGCAGCAAGACAGATTATTACAGAATTTTCTGATGCTCCAACTGTGGCAATTCTTAAACATACAAATCCTTGTGGAGTTGCAGTTGATCAAACTCTTTTGGCAGCTTATGAAAGAGCTTTTGCCGGAGATTCAATTTCAGCTTTTGGGGGAATTGTTGCTTTAAATAAGTCTATTGATGCAGCAACTGCTAAGGCAATGACTAAGACATTTTTGGAATGTGTAGTTGCTCCTGGATGCGAACCCGAAGCGGAGGAAATTTTTAAATCTAAATCTAAATTAAGAGTCTTAATTTCACCAGATTTAAAACAGAGCGAACCGGAAACTATAAAAGTAATTGCTGGGGGTTTTTTAGTACAAGATTCTGATAATGGGATAGATAATTATAGTGATTGGAAAATCGTCACAGAAAAACAACCGACTGCAAAACAAATGGAAGAATTAATGTTTGCTTGGAAGGTAGTAAAGCATGTTAAGTCTAATGCAATTGTTGTGACGAAAAATCGAGCTACTGTTGGTATTGGTGCGGGTCAAATGAATAGAGTTGGCGCAGTAAAAATAGCTTTGGAACAAGCAGGAGAAAAAGTTATTGGAGGAATATTAGCTAGTGACGCTTTTTTCCCTTTTGATGATTCAGTAAAAACAGCAGCAGTAGCAGGAATAACTGCAATTATTCAACCAGGTGGTAGTCTGAAAGATAAAGATTCTATTGCTGCAGCAAATGAATTAGGTTTAGTAATGATACTCACTGGAATGCGTCACTTTTTACATTAGAAAAAGTAGGAACAGTTATCAGTTAGTAGAAGAAATAAATAAAATCTATTAGACTGAAGTAGAGGTCAAGTTGAGGGATATAGATATCAAGAAGTAAAAAAAATCATGGAGGCATTTGCCTCCAAACTTATATTAGAATTAATTATAAATAAAATTATACTAGCACTGTAGAGTATACTTTTTAAGTAGTTAGTCTAAACTTAAAAATAAATAATCAGCAATTATTTTTGTATAATTAATCAGGTATATAACCGATCTCCTTCAACTTTTTGTAAACACCATCTGAAAATCTTTGTATTTTATCTTGATTACCTTTTTTTGTTGACTTTTCTAAATTTTCCCATGTCAGCTTTTTATCTGATTTTTGCCAATATTTGATTGCTGTCCATGCTTCAGTTCCTCCTGCTGTTGATTTAAAAACTCGCTTGAAAGCTTGTTTGATTTCCGCTTCTGTTTCTACTGTTAACAAATTGATCCTTTGTAGTTGATTAGATTCACGATCAATAGCTTTTACTTGTCTATTTAAAGCTGTTTGAGTTTTTGCTAATAGAGATAAAGCTTCTTGCTTAGATATATTACTAATCTTTTGACGTATAACTTCTAATTGATTATTCAGAATTTCCTCAATTTCTGTGATATTTGTTGTGGGTACTAACTGGTCAAATTTACTTTCAATATTCTTCAGTTTTTCCTCTATAATATTATTTACTTTAAATTGAGAATCAGTAGGAGATAATGTATTTATTTGATCTAACTTTGTGATGATTGGTTGGAATTTTTTATCAAGCAACTTAGCTAAATTACTTAAATTTATTGTACCTTCTTCTTGAGTTGTAGGTTCTTCAGATAGAGAAGAAATATTTCTGAAAATTTCCACCTGTTCTTCTAATACCTTTGCCTTATCACCTTCAATGATAAATGCTCCTATTCTTTCCCCATCACGAGGGTTTATTTCTTTTGCTCTAACTGCTGCATAATACTCAAAATGTCCGTCAACTACTTCGTAAGATTCCCAACCAATAGTACGCACAACTAGAGGTTGAATTGTACCTTCAGCTTTTAAAATTAACCGAGCAGCTTGCTCTAAATCTGACTCTGAAAATTCGGAACGAGGCACATTAGAAGTAATTTCTTTTACAAGTACAAATTCTGGAGATAATAACATTATTGTAGTCCAATTTTATTTAATACTTCGTTTGCCAATAACTCAAACTCTTGACAAGAGGCAGAATCTGGTGCATAGTCAAATATAGAGCTAGGTTCAGGTATTATCAAATCTCCAACTTCGCGAGTTTTATCAATACATTTAGCAAGTTCTTCTCTTTGAAATATAATTGTTTCCATCACACTAATCTCGTAACGTCGGGAAATTGCTTGAATTTGTTTTGGTAATGTATATTGTACAAATTTATAATTATGGTTAATTTTACAAGGCAGTACACCTAATAATTCTATATCTGGTTTATTCATCATTTGCCTAAAGCGGTTAACATCCCGCTGAAGATAATTTTTAACATTAGATAAACCTTGATTAGCAAATGGTTTTAAGTCTGAAGGAATAATTAAATAGTTAGCACTAACTAAGGGAACAAAGGCATACAAGTTCAAAGAGGGTGGCGTATCTATAAGAACAACATCATATTTTTCTTCTACGAGTTTTAGTTTTTTTATTAGTGCAGTTTGAGTGCTTCTTAGACCATTCAACTCACCTTCAACATCCATCAAATTTATATGGGAAGGAACGACATCAATTTCAGGATTGTTAAACTTAGAAACTCTAGCTACTTCTGGAATACTACAATATTCATCATACCTCAAAACATGATAAATATAAGAGTCTTTTATATCATCAAATTGCTCATCATTAAATTGAATTAGACCTGTCGCAAAAGTTGTATTTGCCTGACTATCTAAGTCTATAACCAAAATTCGATAACCTTTTTTACTCAAAGCAGCAGCTAAATTAACTACTGTTGTCGTTTTTCCTACTCCACCTTTATTGTGATAGATAGCAATTACTTTCATAGAATTTCTCCTACTTTGATTAATTTGATTAGACTCTGTTTCAAGATTTACTAATTTTGCCTGATTTTCTAGTATATTGCTAACAATTTTTTTGGTCTCAGATTTAGTAGTGTTATCATAATTTTTTGGTATATTAGGTTTAGGATTTAGTCCTAAATAATTTCGACCTACTAATTCTTTAATTTCTTCTATTTTGTCATCAACTTCACTACCCCAACACTTAAACACTAACTTAATATCATTTCCTTCTCTTTTATAAATCCTAATTTCTTTAGCATTAGTTAATAAACCATATCTTACATTCATACTTGTTAAATAACGCCTTAGTTTTCGTTGATGGCGGTCTAAATTTTGTCTGGGATGTTTTGCTTCTAAAACTAAAGCTAAAGAAGAATCACCATCCAAACGACAAGGTAGCTGCTGGGCAGCAAATGATAAAAAGTCTAAACGGATACTACCTAAGGTTACTTCTTGATGCCAATGTTCGATACCGTATCCTAATTTCGGCAGTAGATAACTGACAATTAGTTTGCTTTCTACCTCACTTTCATTGCGGCATAAATCTGGATTAAAACTCAAGGTTATTTTTCCTTAATTTTTTAATTTTTCCTTGATTAACTCATCCGATACTATCCAAATAGATTTATTAATGTCAATCTTGACAAAGGGGAATTTGGGGTATAATAAATAGAGGATTTACGCAAAATATCAAATCGTACGTCATCATGTAGAGGTAAACAGCCGTTTTGCTCCGCAACATGAAACACCCCTAGTAAATACGATTGTTCTACGTAAGTCTTAAACTACTAGAAAAAACCTAAATATTTGTAGCAAACATTTAGAAATTTATTATAAATCTCTGAGCGTGGATACACATCTAACAAACAAAATGCTCGTACTACAAGAGTTTTACTATTAAACATTTCCAACAATAAAAAATAAAATCAATTATCGTAAAGAAATAATTAGGGCTGGCTGATTAAATATTAAAGCATTGACGCATAAAGGTTTAAACCTTGTTTGGGTTGAAAAAAATGTATGGTTTTCAGTCCTTCAAGCTCAAAAAGTTAGGATTTTGGGCCAACTACTGCAGAGGGCAGCCAGGGAAAATTGTTACTACTACCTCCTCTATAATTGCCATTTCTCCTGACTGCCTACTGCCTCCCTGAAAATACTTTTTCAGCAAACCCTAACTAATTAAGTTGGCGTTAAAATTTGTTATTATGTAACAAAATATAAAGACCCCTCAAATCAACTGTTGGGATGAGCTGAGAATTAGTATACAAATCTTAATATAACTAAGCTTTTTCATGCCTACTTACTTAATTCTTTCCTCCTATTGCCTATTGCCTCTTTGCTGAAAATGTCTATTCATCCCATCCCTTGTAGATTATTTGTCCGATCCAACGCTGTAATGCTATATCTCTTCGTACCTTCCTAGGGGTTGTTCATCCATATCTACCGTTATTCGAGCAGAACTACCAAAAATTAACCCCCATTTTCTTGTAAAATGTCCTTAATTGTTTCATGTTCTAGAGGAGGAGGAGAAAGGAAAGCATGACGAGTATCAGTAATTAGCCAATCAAAGGCAGCAGCTTGAACATCAATAGATGCTCCAGTCTTATCTACACAATAGCGTCCAAACACCAACTTATCAACTAAGCGAACTCCTGGGCCCAAACGAGAATACTCAAATATAACACTACTATCAACAGTCGCACCACTACAAACCCAGCAATTAGGACCAATCATACTAGGCCCAATAATTTTGGCACCATCTTCAATTCGGGTCATACCACCAATATAAACAGGTTTCTCAATATCTACCTTATCCCAGTTAACTGCTACATTTAAACCAGTATAAATTCCTGGAAATACTTCCCTACCAGGAATAGAAACATTTTTCACTTTCCCCACTAATACATCTCTAATTGCTTGCCAGTAGTCCGGCACCTTACCAATATCGATCCATTCAAAATCCATTGCCACACCATAAAAGGGTGTACCTATCTCTACCAACTTAGGAAATAATTGACTACCAATATCAAACTCAACACCAGACGGAATATAATCAAGCACCTCTGGCTCAAAAATATAAATACCAGCATTGATATTAGTACTAAGAGCTTCTTCAACTTTTGGCTTCTCCTGAAAAGATTGAATTCGCCCTGTTTCATCTGTCACTACAACACCATAACTAGAAACCTGTTCGCAAGGAATAGACTTCATAATCACAGTAGCCATAGATCCTTTTTCCTTGTGCCATTTGAGTGCTGCGGTCAAATCCAAATCTATCAAAGCATCACCACAAAGAACTATAAAAGTATCATCAAAGTAAGGATAAAAGTCTTGAATTCGCCTCATACCACCAGCAGAACCCAATGCCTCTCCAATCAAGTTTCCATCCTCAATTCGCCCTTCAAAAGAATAAGCAATATTAACCCCAAACCTTTGCCCATCACGAAAATAGCCCTCTATTTCCTTTGCTAAATGGCTAACGTTAACCATAATTTGGTCAAAACCATGTTGACGAAGTAACTCTACAAGGAATTCCATTACTGGTTTTTGTAGAATAGGAATCATCGGTTTAGGAATGCGATAAGTAATTGGACGAACACGAGTTCCTTTACCTGCGGCCAGAATCATGGCTTTCATTTTAGTTTCCTCCACCTTAAAAACACTAAAGTAGTTATTATCTCTGTTATAATCAAATGAAATTGCTATATGATTTTCCTGAGATATTTTCCAATTCTCAGTTTAGTGCTCTTAAGTTTCATAAATTAGAATATTCTCTAAAGAAATAATTCAGGATTTTTACCCAAAAATACACACATCACTGCAATGATCTGGAGAAACAAAAAATTTTTACGAGATCAAAACTTTTGATTTAATTTTTATTTTTAGCCTTTAATATTTTATAAATTTCTCTAGTTAAGTAAATGGGCTTAACCCACATTCTGCACTTCAATTTGTAACATGAAAATTAGTATAAAATCTATAGCTTGCTACTGCATATAATTGTGAATGGGTTACTTTTGACTTACAGCAGATTTCAGGCAAATGATTTACAGGAGAAAATGGTGAAAATAATGTATTGTGGGCATCTTGCCCGCGTGAGTGTACTTAATAACAATGGAAAGGGCTGTATATTTTTACACTAGGTTTTATAGCACAGAATGTAGTTTAGATATTTGCACTGCAATTAGTGATTTTGGGTAAGTCCTGCCTGTAAAACTTTTTGCTCTTGGGAATGTGATGAAATAGTACGGATTTTGATTTCTTGATAAAATTCTTCTTGAGATAACTCAACTTTAGACTGAGCAGAAAGTAGCAATAATGCCCAAAATACACCTACTCGATCAGACTTCACTTGGACATTGATCTGTTCGTTTTGTTGTTTTTCAGCTTTTAAATGTAATCTTGAAGACCATAATTCTAAAAGATTTTCAAATTCTAAGCAACCTTTACTTTTCTCTGGTAATTTTTCCAGAAGAAACTCTTCTAGATTTATAGCTGTTTCTACTAAATTTTCCTGGTGAGCTAATTCTGCAATTACTTTTGCCGCTTGCGCTCGTGCTTTTGAACTTGTTTTGCGAGTACGAGAACGTGCTTTTTTATCTTCTATAGCAGTTCCAATAAGCTGTAATTGCTCAATCAATTCTTGAAGAGTGACTCTACGTTTTCCTGGGGAAGGAGCTACAGGGCGGCGGCGCAATTGTTGCTCAAGTTTTAGTGTTATTTTTCGTGTTTCAAAATTTTCTGGTTCAGGAATTTGTACTATTTCAGATATCTGCGAATTATTTTCAGATGATTCTGAATTAGCCAGGTGATCTGCTTTTAGCCAGACTAATATAGATGCGTACAAAAAAGCTTGACCTGACTGAGATAAATGAGCAAAATCATCGTCACTTGTAGAAATATTTGATTCAGGAGTAAGTTTACTTAAGTAGCGATCAATTACTTCAATTACTTGGACATCCCAAGGATTAATTTCTCCTTTTTCTGCTAGGTTTTTTAATAGGGCTATTCCTTCTGAAAGGGTTTCTGAAACTTGAGGAACTCCAATTATCATAGCCTTAGTTTTTCTCTAATTTACTTTTGCTTGCTATAACAAAGTGCACTGGTATGTTTACATGTTACAAGGCCCTAACAATGTAGCATAAAATGAAACTTTTAAGTAATAATAGCAGAGTTTGCACTACATTTAAAGACAATAGTAATATGTAAATATGTGAGTGCTCATGGCTATAAAGCTTATGAGAAAACATAGAAAATAATAGACAAATATCTAAAAAATGTCTATATTTTTATGCCATTAATTTGTATTATTATTACATATATCTGCTAAAGCCATTAGGATTTTAGCAGCAATTATGGAGTATTTTGAACTCTATTTTTTCTATTGTCTAGATTTTAAGAAGGTGCCGTCATAGTGCTATCAAAGGTTTGACCGACTTTTACCGGGAATTGCCGGGTTTGATGTATCTGTACTTTGAAAGATAAATATAGCAATCCTATTTTATTCATGTCAAAAATAGCGGCACTTTTTTAAAATCTGTTTTGAGGCAATAGTTAATGAGTAAACCGTTTGAAGTTTATTTATAGTTTTTGAATTGTTACAACCTATGGGCAGATTGTTATAATTATCAAACTATCCTTGAAATTTGTCAACCTGGAATCCCACACTTTCTGATCAGCGTAGGATTATTTAAAGTGAAGAATTTAAGGTTAGTAAAGGCTATTATGATTCAAATACAAGTACCAAATTCAATCAAAATTCATAAACTAAACTAATTCTACTTGGATTGAGGAACTTCTGTTTCAGTAGATTGAACTGGCTCAGACAGAGTTTCTGGTAAGGGCAAACTAGCCGTTTGTGCGATCTCCTGTTGATAACGTTCTACATCTTCTTGTAATTCTTGAATACGCTTATTTCTACTATGAATTTCTCTAATTTGTCCGGAATTTTCTATGGTATGTTGCATTCTTGACCATAAGTTGAATAACCATGCTATAATTGCGCCTAATCCTGTGGCAATCAGAAGTTCTACAGATAATGGAGCTTCTAACTCAATACCTTTAATAAGCTTAATAGTAGTTAGTTGGGTATTTTGTAACGTGAATATAACTAATGCTAAACAAACTAAAAAAATCAGCAAAAAGTTTATCTGTTTCATTGTTTTTGTTTAAACTTATATTTAAAATGGTTAATATCTTAAGTTTATACATTAAAGCTATAAACTGGCAACATATGTTGTTAAACTAAGTTATATCATAAATAATTATGATATCTTTATATTCTTACTATTTTAGTATTAACGATTTAGTTTTTATTTATTTCTAGAGTAGGTAATATCTGATATTTTAAAGCTATACCTATATAAACAAATAAACTGATTAAAATTGCACCTATACCTATGGGGCTAGGAATCCAAAATATTACATGCAATGAATTGATTTTTCCAGGGTTGAGTTTCCAGATAATTTCCTGATCATTTTGATAGTGTATTGTATTATTTTCACTTGATTGGATATTGGTAAAACCCCAAGGTGTAGTCAAATTAAACTCCAGATCTAATAACTTAGATGGATAAACTATAACTTTACTATTAGATTGAGATAATTGCAAATCTAAACTTATGCTCAATTTATTACGTAATGCTACAAAAAAATTATTTTGCTTCACATCAATATGAGATACTAATTTTGGTAAATCTGCTGCTATTTGTGGGGAATAATTTTGAGATTCTACTGAATCCTTATTTTGAAAAAAACTATTAAATTTTTCTGCCAACTCAGAACCATTATTAAAAGGAATTGTAACTACAACTTCTTGCCTAGATATTCTTTGAGTTTTTCCTTGCAATTGATAAGTTCTAGCTTGTATACTTTTCAACCAATCAGAAACTATCTCCCCAGGAAAGTCTTGTAACTTCTTTGCTAGTTTAATATGTTGAATAATCTCACCGTGAGTTTGACTCTGAAAATTTATTCCCACTTCATATTGAACACATCCACTCAGTAGTAAAACTGCTACAAAACTAATAAAAATAACTTTCAGCACTTTCATATCTAAGCCTACCTTTTCAATTGTTATTGTTATTAGGTACATTCACCCGGGCAAGAGGCCCGCACTACATAATTTTTACCATTTACCCTGTACATACATTGACCCGAAATCTGCTTTGAGATCAGAAAGTATCAATGATACTGCTGACGGTTGCCAAGCTACAGATCAGCTATATCCGATTTTATTTAATTAAGGATCCTATTTTTGATCCCAATAAAAGGTTTGATCAATAGTTGGCATACTTTGATCATCAAAGGTACAAAAATAGGACATAAAGCACAATATTTGGGTCTCGAAAAAGGATATAATGTTAGTCAAAATAGCTTCTAGCTTTTTGAGTAGCAAGTTTGAGAATTTGTTCTAAAGTTGACTCACTCACAAGAAGCTTTATTGAATTTTAAAATTAGAACTCATCATAGCTTGCTGAAGCAGCTTGTTCATCATCACGTTTAGAGCCTAATAATTCCAGTCTATCTACTCTAACTACAGGTTTAGAACGACCTACCCCTGTGCTACGATCTTGCCAGTATTCAAATTTCAAAGATCCTTTTACCCCTATTAATTTACCTTTACGAACATAGTCAGCAGCAACCTCTGCAGTTTTGCCCCACATTTCTAAATGAAACCAGTCTGGTTGGTCAGTTTTTTTAGGCCGACGATTTACAGCCAAAGTAAAATTACAAACAACATTACCTGACTCAAAATATTTAACTTCTGGGTCTTTACCTGCCCTACCAACCAAAGTTACAACGTTTAAACTCATATAATATATATTAATGAACTTTGAATTTGACTAAAAAATTATACATTTAAAAAACTATTATATCGTTATTCTTTGATTAAGTCAATACTCTTTGTCCAGAGTATGAGTTTTCCCTAATAGACTTCTATTGCTAGTGTTTTAGATCAAGATTCTCTTCCCATTTATCAAAAAGGTGTCAAACACTTTTTGGGTGATAAAGGAATCAAAAGAAGTTGATATCAGGCATCATCACATCACAAATATAATGCAGATTATGTCAAAGCAATAATTGTAGTGTGAAAATATGAAATAATTACCAAAAACATACTGCATATAATAAGATCATGTAAGTTACCTTAATCAAATAGTAGACAGCATTGTTAAGATTTTCAGGTTTAATGGTACTTTTTACTTTACCTTTATTTATACCCACTTACTTAAGCAATCCTTTCATAGTAGTCGCGATATAGCTGCCCCTAGGCTTGGTAAAAGCTAAAGTAACCCAGTTAAAAATAACCATATAAAAAATATCCGTCTATAAAGTAAGGATAGTTAAAATTTATAATTAAGGGCAATTTTAAGAAAAAAATTATCAATATATGCATGTGACAAAAATCGGGATAAATTTGGTATTAAATTCCTGCCTTCAATAAAGCCTCTAAAATAAAGTTCCATTCCCCTAGAAATTCTATTGCCCAAAAAGTTAATTCTGTAATTATTATAGATGTTAAACTGTTTCTGAGTTAATCGTACATTATCAAATATTTACCATTTTATTTTCTCTTTATTTCTCACCATAGTCTTCTTGATGACTTGGAAAAACTGGCATATTGAAGACGATTTGTGACGAAATGTTAACTAAATTATTTCTCCTAATCTAATACTTCCTCCGGATTTTGTCCATATTGTGCCGCACTTAAAAACTAAGGATAGTTAAACTTAATTGTATTTTTTTTTGATACAGTCCTACTATAACTGAGAAATAGAAAACATTGTAGAATTTATCTCAGCTATATTGATTTATAAATTATTACACAGAATTAAGATTTGATATTGGGGGCCAAAATTCAGTGGGTCTGATAAATCGCTTATCCTTGTCTCGGGACATGGGAATTGACTTAGGTACTGCGAACACACTTATATATGTATCCGGCAAAGGTATTATTCTTCAAGAGCCATCTGTGGTAGCTATAGACCAGGACCAAAAAACTTCTATCGCAGTTGGGGAAGAAGCTAAAAGGATGTTAGGGCGAACACCCTCTAATGTTATTGCTATGAGACCTCTAAGAGATGGGGTCATCGCTGATTTTGATACAGCAGAATTAATGCTGAAACATTTTATCAGGCGAGTCCATGAAGGAAAAGCCTTGGTGTCTCCAAGAATTGTTATTGGTATTCCTAGTGGAGTAACTGGTGTAGAAAGACGAGCTGTAATGGAAGCCGCTGCTCAAGCTGGTGCTAGGGATGTACGGTTAATTGATGAACCTGTTGCTGCTGCTATTGGGGCGGGGTTGCCTGTAGCCGAACCTACTGGAAATATGATTGTGGATATTGGTGGAGGAACTACAGAAGTTGCTGTTCTTAGTTTACAAGGCACAGTTATCAGTGAGTCTGTGCGTGTAGCTGGGGATGAATTGAATGATGCTGTTACTCAGTATATGAAAAAAGTTCATAATTTGGTCATAGGTGAGCGAACTGCAGAAGATATCAAGATTAAATTGGGTTCAGCTTATCCCTCTCAAGATGACAATGAGGGAGGGATGGAAGTTAGAGGTCTACATTTATTATCGGGTTTGCCTAGAATTGTGACAGTCAAAGCTGCAGAAATTCGAGAAAGTTTGATTGAACCTTTATCTATCATTGTAGAAGCAGTGAAGCGAACTTTGGAACGTACTCCTCCTGAACTAGCGGCAGATATTATAGATAGGGGTATTATGTTAGCTGGTGGTGGTGCTTTGTTAAAGGGGATAGATACTTTAATTAGCCATGAAACTGGTATTGTCACTCACATTGCCGCAGATCCTCTTTGTTGTGTAGTATTGGGTACTGGCCGTGTTTTAGAGAATTTTAAGCAGCTTGAACGGTTTTTCAGTGGGCCAGTTCGCTAAAGTATGGTTATATTATTTGAGTACTGACTAGGTAGGCTTTCTGGGATAGTTTTTTTTAATGAGAACTAAAAATTATGTAGAGGACCTACTCCTAACCCAAGCCTTGGAGTAAACTAGGTAGGAACGTTGCATGCAATGTCCCTACAGAGGAACAGGGAATTGATAGAGGAGGTAGTCGGATATATTTGTCCCTTGATTTTTCTGCCTAAGGAGCTCCCAAAATACTAACTCTATAAGCTTGAAGGACCGAAAACTAGGCACTTATTTCGACTAAAAAAAGGCTAAAGCCTTTATGTGCCAATGCTTTTTTTTAGCAGGAATGTTTCATTTTACGAAAGAGCCCTAATTATATTATATCAAATATAGAAGTTCGTGCTTTTGACTTCAGCTAACAGTAAAGAATCTAAAGTAGTAGCAATTTTCAAAGGTTTTACTAATGCAAATATTACGTCGTCGAAGCTTAAAATTTATGCGAAAAGCTTCATTATTAATTTTAGCAGTGAGTGCAGCTTTTTGGGTTAGACAAACTCAAGGTTATTTATTGTTTGAAATTTACAATTGGCTTAGTCTACCATTTCAACCTAGTCTTGTTCAGCAAGAAGTATTAGTCAATGCTCACATCAAAGAACTAGAAATTAAATTACAAGAATTAGAGCAACAAAATAAGAATATTACTCAACTTTTGAATTATACAAAAACTGAAAATTTGAAAGGAGTAGTAGCTCCTGTGATAGGTAGAAGCGCAGATTCTTGGTGGAAAAAAGTAATCTTGGGAAGAGGTAGTAAACATGGTATTCAAGAAGGTTTTATTGTTATGGGAACTGGTGGTTTAGTAGGTAGAATAACTAGTGTTACAGACCATACTAGCCAGGTATTATTAGTTAGTGATCCAACCAGTAAAGTTGGTGTGGGAATTGTTCGCAGTCGTCAGATGGGTTTTATGAAGGGTCAGGGTGATGATACGGCTGTGATGGAATTTTTTGATGATAATCCTGATATTAAAGTTGGTGATGTTGTATCGACTTCTACTTATAGTCAATTGTTTCCGGCAGGTTTGCCTGTAGGAACAGTTGAATTGATTAATTTAACTAATACTCCTGCTCCAGAAGCTATTGTTAAATTCTCAGCACCACTTAATATTTTGGAATGGGTAAATGTTTATCCAAATCAAGCAAAAAGTTAATTAATAATTTAGCAATTAAATGCCATTTAATATGACAATATAAAGTTACTTTTTCCTCAAAACTTGATTCTGCTAAAAATTTTAATAATTAACTTATTTAAAATAATTAAAGATACTTTATAATATGATTTCTAATCTATTTCAGCAAATAATTTTTAAATTACTAATCATAGTTACTTCGGTACTGTTTTGTGCATTTCTATTGCTTACTCGTGTTCCTGGAATAGAAATTTTGGGAATTGGACCTAACTGGTTATTAATTTGGGTAGTTACTTGGAGTAACAATAGCTCTATTATAGGAGGTTTAGTAGCTGGCTTAGTTTTAGGATTAATTCAAGATGCCATGACAGCTCCCTATCCTACTCATATTATTTCTTTAGTTTTTGTAGGATTTATAACAGCTTTTTTACAAAAAAAACGCTATGTTCAGGAAGATTTTATTTCTATAGCCTTAGTGACATTTATTATGGCTATTATTACAGAAACTTTGATGGCAATTCAGTTTGGGTTAATGGGTCATCAAAGCTTTGCAGAAGTTTGGATTCACCATAAGCAAGTTGCTTTGGGTTCTGCTATTATTAGCAGTCTTTGGGCTCCTATTTTGTATTTCCCTTTGACTCAATGTTGGAAAGAAAAAAAAAATCATTAGTATGATTTCAATTATTAGTTAACAGTACATCCAGCTTCAGCCTTAGGCAATAAAATTTGAAATTTCTTTTTTGATCTCCTTGAAAGAGGCTAGACTTTATTTCTGATATTAATTCTCAAATGTTGAGGCTCTAATAGTAGTATCTTAATAGTAATGGGTATATGTACTTTTGCGGCAGTGTCTAAGGTATCCGTTAAGTTGGTGGGTGACTGTGCATTGTGCCTTTAGACCAAAAAGATGGAAGGGCATTTTAGGCAGATGGCTAGCTGCACGAGAAACAGAAACCGGGCATAATGAGGTGAGGTAAATTCCCATTTTCATACTTATGTTTAATGTCCTGAGAATATTAATTAAGAGCGACTGTATATGCTAAAAAGTACAGATTTGAAAAATCAGCCAGAAATCAGTCGAGTTAAAGTGCTAAGTGAAGCACTACCTTACATTCAAAAATTTGCTGGTCATAAAATAGTCGTAAAATACGGCGGTGCGGCTATGAAGGATAGCAATCTAAAAAATCAAGTAATTAGAGATATTGTATTATTATCTTGTGTCGGTATACATCCCATTGTTGTTCACGGTGGTGGTCCAGAAATTAACTCTTGGTTGGGCAAGCTAGGAATTGAACCCCAGTTTAAGGATGGTTTGCGGGTTACTGATGCACCTACAATGGAAGTAGTAGAGATGGTATTGGTGGGAAGAGTCAATAAAGAGATTGTTTCTTTAATTAATCAAGCTGGAGGATGTGCGGTAGGTTTGTGTGGTAAAGATGCGAACTTAATTCAAGCACGTCCAGAAGGGAAGGAAGGAATTGGTTTTGTTGGAGAAGTCAGTAATGTTAAGATAGACATTTTACAGTCTTTAGTGGATAATAGCTATATTCCAGTGGTATCTAGTATAGCGACAGATAATCAAGGACAAGCTTACAATATTAATGCTGATACAGTTGCGGGTGAAATTGCTGCAGCTATGGATGCAGAAAAGTTGATTCTTCTTACAGATACAGCTGGAATTCTAGAGGATTATCATAACCCAGAGACTTTAATTGTTAAGTTAGATATCCAAGAAGCAAGAGGATTAATTGAAAAGGGAATTGTATCTGGCGGGATGATTCCTAAAGTAAATTGTTGTATTAGGAGTTTAGCTCAGGGAGTTCGGGCTGCTCATATTCTGGATGGTAGAGTTCCCCATGTGCTTTTACAGGAAATCTTGACAGATACTGGGGTGGGTTCAATGATCGTAGCTTAGGATTAGTTTGATATGTAGCTCTATTATGGGCCAGTAAAAAGTATACTCGGCCCTGAGGGCCTCAAGGGGAGAAGTACAAAATCGAAAGTCATCTCTGACTAAGTTTGAGGATTTACCTAAAAACTGGATCTCTATTGAGACTTGACATCCTCCCCGGCCTAAAGGTACTGAGTTTCCTACTGAGCCGTAGCCCCTCGGCGGGTTGACATTTCACAGGCTGCTGCTACTTTGGCAGTAGTTTGGCTGCTGGTCTCAATATCGGTTTTTTGTCTCGGATTGCCCACCCGCGACTAATATATTTCTTGTGAACTAAAAAGCATCATAACATAACCTGTGAAAAAAAAATCAACGAAAAAGTCGCCCGCTTATGGGCGAGGCTTTAAACCCAATTTTTTGGTAGCCCACCGAATAGCTCAGGCTTAGTAGAAATATTCATGGCTTCAGACCGGAAAGGATATCAACAATATCCTCATCCCAGCTAGGGTTTGCTGATGATTTTTCTGCCTCGGGAGCGCCCAAAATACTAACCTTATAAGCTTGAAGGACCGAAAACCAGGCAGTTTTTTCGTCCCAAAATGGCTTTGGCCTTTATCTGTAAATGCTTTTATACAGCGTTTTCCATTGTTATAAGGTAGACCCACGGGGGCAAGATGCTCGCACTATATGATTTTTACCATTTACCCTGTACATCATTTGCCCGAAATCTGCTGTATATATACGTAAGCCCTAACTATCAATTTCTTGTTTTGTATAGGAATCTAAATTCAGATTAGAGTCTTTAGTTTTCGCGGTAGGAGTAATATCTTTGCTAGGAAAATGATGCTGATTACTATTTTTGTGAGAATATGATAGGAGATGGTTTGATGGTTTCCTTGTCTTTTTTTGTGCTTGTGATTTATACCTAAAGGTTTTCCATGCTACTTTAATACCGGTAAAAATACTTTTTGTTGTAGTTTGGACTTGCTTAGTTTGTTGACGAACATGACCAATGCTTTGATCTACTTGTTTGACAATTTCTCCTGCAGTTTGAACACTATCATTTACACCATCAGTTAACTCACTAATTTCTATACCAGTAAGACGAATTGATTCTAGGGTTGGTGGTAGTTCACGAGCTAGGGTATCAGCTAGTTTTTCTATACTACGAGCTGCTCTTGCCAGTGCCAACATTGCAGGTAAAGTGACAATTAATACAGTTGTCAGGCTCAATGCAAGTAATAACAAGGATAGTCCTAACCAAAATAGGGGGTTATTCACAGATATTTCACTTAAGCAGGAGAATGATTATTTCCTATACCTGGATTATCTTAACAAGAATGAGTACTTTTGGAACTCCAATAATTATGAGAAAAAGTTTATTGCTTTAATCATTTTTATCTATGGTTACGAGGCCTTTCCAAAAATTCCAAATAAAATCAATTATTATCCATAAATTATCAATTACTTCTTTCTATTCCCTCTTTTTTGGAGATCTCCACTGAAACTTCAGAGTTTTTGGTTGTTGTTGGAGATAATATTTCTCTCTCTTTTTGACTAGCTTCTAATCCAGCAGCGATCGCTTGTTTTAGTCTTTCTAAGATTTCTTCCAAAGAATTAGTAGCGGAGTCTGACAAATGGTCGGTTCGAAATTTGAAGCTGCTGGATAAGTCGGTGACAAGTTCTGGAATAGCGGATGCTGATTTTTTCACCAACTGTCTTGTTTTTTTGCCTGTTCTAGGAGCTATTAATAACCCTATGGCTGTACCTATGGCTGAACCTAGCAGTAAGCCATTGAAAAATAAACTGGATTTTTGATTGGACATCTTTGCAATTTATATATCTAGAAAATTTGTTATTATATAGACTTATAATAATATATAGATTTACAAGATTATTGTTATTATATAGACTTATAATAATATATAGATTTACAAGATTATAGATATATATTAAGATTATGACCATGAAAATTTTTATTTTGGTCTATTAGGCCCCTTAGCCACAAGGTTAAAGTTTTTGGGCAAAAAAATAAATCCACATTACTTTGAATACCAAGTTCTACTCAAACGGAGCCAAATGCTTCTGAGCAACCAAAACATAGCTATTATCTGTTGCACCTGTTTAACTTGTACATCCAGTTGTTTATATAGTTGTCTTAGTTGATTTACCCTTTGCAGTCGAAGTTGTAAAAATTTAGGTGTTTTGGTGAGTATATTATTGCTGTAATTGTCCGTTAGGCTAAGATTACGTTCTACTTTTAACAATATTTGCCTAAATCTCCA
>JAKQYF010000111.1:0-11295 GCA_023356535.1 Trichodesmium sp. MAG_R03
TTAGGTTGGCTTGGGGTGGACAAGGTTAAAACAAAATAATATATTCAGAACTTACGCACCCAGATCAAATGATACAATATCTTTAGGGATTAAGGGCCCTTTACCCCTGCTAGATATATTGTTTCTGTGTAAGTCTTGATATTTTTATCTATATCAGTAATTATCTGGTATTGTAATTATAGTGAAATATAATTTTTCTAAACAGAGCTGTAAAATGTAAAATACTTAGTTTGAGTTTCTGATTAATATTGTTGATATTTTTCAGATCAAAATTGTAAATTGAGATTTATCACTAATTTCAAACAATTACAATTTTCAGAAAAATAATATATTTACAGATATATTTCTTCATACAAGTATTTATACAAATGGCATTTGTCAATCAGGGAATGAAATTTATCTTGTCAGGGCTATTAACCCTTGGTTGTCCTCAACGGGATAGGCAAGGAAGTACCACTCCTACAGATAAATCATCATTATCAATTACTAATGCCAAGAAAATACCAAAATCTAAAATCTAAAATAATAGGGTCTGTCAATAGACAAAGGCCACTAAACTATTTGCAAATTTTGTGATTATCTGCTGATTTTAAGCCGAAATGACCAACGAAACTTATATCAACCATCCTAATTTTGGCCTTTTATACAGGGTTTGCTCAGTTGAGAATAAGCAAGAATTGTTGACAACGCTTTATGCTCAACGCTTCTTTTTTTTAGTGACTAATGAAATAGGTGGTATAAAATTTGAACCAGTGAGTCGCTCTGATGCACGCTTAATAGTAGAAGTTCGTCTCCGCCAGCTACGTCGCAATGGTCAAGAGGCTGATTACCAAAAACTCCAGCAGGTTCACAAAAATACTTTTCAATAATAATTCCTTGGTTAGTTATCAAGTATTTTATGGAGGAAAAAAATCAAATTTGTCCTACAAATGATTAATGTTTACATAGTAGAGTCCCCTAGAAGCCTATGATTAATTCTTGTCATCAATGTAGGAGTATGTCACTATAAATAAAATATTCTCAAGTCTAGAGATAAATATGGTTGAGTCAATTTCTGAACGTATTACTAGGATTACCTCTAACTTACCTGAGTCAGTACGGCTAATTGCTGTAACTAAACAGGTATCAGTTGATACTATTCGTACTGCCTATGCAGCAGGAATACGAGATTTTGGGGAAAATAGAGTTCAAGAAACAGAAGCAAAGCAAGCTCAACTACAAGATTTACCAGATATTACCTGGCATTTAATTGGCCACTTACAAAATAACAAGGTAGTAAAGGCCTTAAAGCAGTTTCAATGGATTCATTCTGTGGATAGTTTGAAACTGGCAAAACGCCTTAATACTTTAGCAAAAGAGTTTTCCTATAGTCCTAATATCTGCCTACAAGTTAAAATTTTGCCTGATCCTAACAAATATGGATGGGGTATAACAGACTTAATAAGTGACTTAGCAGAATTAAATGAATGTCAAAATCTGAAAATTACAGGTTTAATGACTATTCCACCCCAAGGATTAAACAATTTACAAACCCTATCAGTGTTTAAGAAAACTCAGGAGTTAGCTCAGGAAATTAGGCAAACAAATTTCTCTAATCTAAAAACCCAAGAACTTTCAATGGGAATGTCAGACGATTATAATTTAGCCATATCTGCCGGTGCTACTTTTGTGAGACTAGGTAGAGTTTTGTTTGGCGAGAGGAAAAATTAAGAGACTAATATTCTATCTAAGATAACTAACAAGTAAAAATATACTACACTCTAAAACAGGGTAACAAGGTTAAAATATAGGTTAATTAGATCTTAGGTAGTGGGTTAACCAAATAATCCACAGGATTTTAATCCGTGAAAATGTGAAAATTAAGGGTTCTATTTAATGGTAATAATTAAAAATTTTGTGCCGGACTTTGTAGATTAAGAAAAAGTCAAATAACAACGGAAAAAATAATTGAATAGTTAACCAATGAGATTAGTTGAGAGACATATAATTAAAGAAAGTCATCAAGATTGGAAAGAGATAGATAAATTGTGTTTTCTTTCCAAAAATCTTTATAACTATGCTAATTATTTAGTGCGTCAATCTTTGATTTTCAAGCAAACTTATTTAAGCTATAATCAAATATATCATCAAGTCAAAAAGAGTCCAGATTATCAAGCATTGCCAAGTAAAGTAAGTCAACAAATACTAAGAATTTTAGACAAAAGTTGGCAGAGTTTTTTAGCAGCTAATGAAGCCTATAAAGCAAACCCAAATCTATTTACAAGACGACCAAAACTCCCAAAATATAAAGATAAAATCAAAGGAAGAAATTTATTAGTTTATACTATTCAAGCCATTAGTAAGCTAAGTTTAACTCAAGGAAAAATCCAACTCTCAAAAACCGAGATAGAATTCTCAACTCAGGTAGAAAATGTTGCTTGTGTGAGAATAATTCCGAGACTAAAACAGTATGTAATTGAGGTGGTGTATGAAAGACCAAACAAATCTACGCTAAACAATCCTAAAGCAGTGGCAGCTATCGATATAGGAGTAGATAATTTAGCAGCGTTAACATCAAACCAAAAAGGGTTTACACCGATACTGGTTAACGGACGGGTGCTAAAAAGTATCAATCAGTTCTATAACAAAACAAAGGCAAAATTGCAGGGTAAGTTGAAAGGGGAATTGAGGACATCAAATCAGATTCAAAGATTAACAGCTAAACGAAATCATCAAATAGAAAATCATCTTCATGTTTGTAGTAAATGGATAATAAACTATTTAGAAGAATGGGGAATTGGCCAATTAATTATAGGTAAAAATTCCTTCTGTAAACAATGGGTAAATAATAGCAAAAAAAATAATCAATTATTTATAAATATACCTCATGCTCGTTTTGTAGAAATGTTAAAATACAAAGGAGAAATGGTGGGAATAAAAGTGATTGTAAGTGAAGAAAGTTATACATCCCGTGTGAGTTTTTTATCATTAGATTATATTCCTACATATGGAGAAGAAAACGGGGAAAAATATGAATTTAGTGGTTATCGAGAATCGAGAGGAATGTATAAGGAAAAAGGCTCAAAAATCAGGATCAATGCAGATGTAAATGGGTCATATAACATAATGAGAAAAGTAATCCCAACAGTCTTTGATGGAGGGATAGAGGGCGTTATAGTTCGTCCAGTTAGGATAACTCCTAATCAAGCTAAAAATTAGTTAATGTTATATTTGACTATCTTTTTAGTAACTATTTAGTATTTGTTAAGGAAATAGTATCGGAGAACTTTAATAGTGAATAGTCTTTTTTCCAAGCTAAAAGATTTTGTCGGACTTAACGAACCAGGTGAGTACGAATATGATTATGATGAAATGGAAGGAGAACAGTATCAAAGTGTTTATCCTTCACAACAGCAACCTCCTGCTGCTGTACCTGCTCAGGAGGAAAGTCGCAGTAACCGCCGATTAAGAAATCGGCCCAGTGCTACGACAGCAACGACTGCCAACACAATAGGTACGACTGGAGTTGTTCAACAAGAATCTGGAATGGGATCGGTTATGAATAATGTAATTGGAATGCCAGGAGCTTTAAACGGAATGTCTGAGGTTGTGGTTTTAGAACCACGTACTTTTGAAGAAATGCCTCAAGCAATTCGTGCCCTACGAGAACGCAAGTCTGTGGTGTTAAATTTAACTATTATGGACCCAGATCAAGCCCAAAGAGCGGTGGACTTTGTCGCCGGTGGTACTTATGCTCTTGATGGTCATCAAGAACGTATTGGAGAAAGTATTTTTCTGTTTACACCAAGCTGCGTGCAAGTTAGAACCCAAGCTGGTTTAGTTAATGAAATGTCACAAACTCAACCACGCCCTCGTGTGGTTACCCCTGGGTCTCAAGTTTGGCAACCTGAGCAAATGCAGATGATACAATAGCAAAGGAAATTTGGGTATGGGGCGAAATTTCAAATTAAAATATAGTTCTCTGCTTAGAGAATATTTTTGATTTTTAATGATCTATAGGACTTACCCATGAACACCATTGGCAGGGTGTGTTTCGTTCGCGACATGAAAAGCGCGGTTCGTAACGCACCAAGGCTCTATATATAGTACCTTGGCGTAAGTTCTGATCTATAAAAATACCCATCCCCAATTCCTAGTTCATATATTTTTTGACTTGAAAAATGGCAACTATTAAGTTAGGTTTAATTGGTGGTGGGGTTATGGGAGAGGCTTTGTTATCCCGCCTAGTTCAACAAGACGTTTATCTACCCTCAGAAATTTTAGTTAGTGACCCGCAGCAACAAAGGCAGGATTTTTTGGCACAAGAATATGGTGTGCAAGTGACTACAGATAATCGTTTGGTAGCGATAAGTACAAAGGAGGTGTTGTTGCTGGCTGTTAAGCCTCAAGTATTTAATACTGTAGCATCAGAGCTGGGAGTGGGAGACTGGCAGGTTGCTAATAAGGGCACTACTTTACCTTTGCTAATTTCTATTATGGCTGGTGTACCTTTACAAAAGTTGGAAGCAGTTTTTCCTGGGCAACCTGTGATTAGAGTTATGCCGAACACTCCAGCAATAGTGGGTGTAGGTATGAGCGCGATCGCTCTGGGGAAAAATATTCAATCCTCACATCAGAAGTTAGCTACTTCCATTTTAGCATCTGTAGGCCAGGTAGTGGAAGTGCCAGAAAGTTTAATGGATGCAGTTACAGCGGTTTCTGGTTCCGGGCCGGGTTATGTAACAATTTTTATAGAATCATTGACAGATGGCGGTGTATGTGCGGGTTTGCCTAGAGCGATCGCTTATCAGTTGGCATTGCAAACTGTCCTGGGAACAACTGTTTTATTGCAGGACTCGGGAATGCACCCAGCACAGTTGAAGGATCGAGTTACTAGTCCAGGGGGAACAACTATTACTGGAATTGCTGAGTTAGAAAGTGCGGGTTTTCGTTCTGCTATTATTGAAGCTATATTGGCAGCAAAGGAGAGAGCGGAAGAGTTAGGAAATAGTTAACTAGCTATAAGCTTTTAGAGCTCTGGGTTAAAATCCCCGGTAGTGGTAAACAAGTAATGACTTTGCTGGTCTACATTTATGGTAATTCAAGGAATGTATCAACTCAAATCCTTACTTCTTTAGGGCTACGAGTCTTTTGCTCGCTCTGACTATTTCCAATAGACTGACAGCAAATTTCCAGTATACGAAGTACAGATACAGCAGATTTCGGGCAAATGATGTACAGGGTAAATGGTAAAAATCATGTAGTGCGGGCATCTTGCCCGCGTAAATCTACCTCATAACAAAGGAAAGCGCTGTATTAAAATTTAAATGTTCCCAGGGCGGGCATCTTGCTTGGGATAGATGTACCTCACAAAGTGGAACTTGCTGTAAGTTGCCAGGATTCGTTAGCAGTAATTTCTAGTAATTGTTGGTGATAATTTTTTAAAGTCGGACGATGTCCAACACTAATAAATGTTAAAGATGTTCCTTGCAATTGTTGATATAAAAGTTCTTCAGTTGATACATCTAAAGCACTGGTAGCTTCATCCAAAATTACATAGTTAGGTTGAGTCAAAAATAATCTGGCAAAAGCAACTCTTTGTTGCTCTCCCACTGACAAAACTTGACTCCAATTTTCTACTGCATCTAAACCATTAAATCTTTCTGTTAGTTGGGAAAGGCTTACTCTTTCTAAGACTTCCTGTATTTCTACATCAGAAATATCTAGATTACTCTGGGGATATAAAAGTTGTTGACGCAGAGAGCCTAAGACCATATAAGGTTTCTGAGGTAAGAATAATATTTTATTCAATTTAGGTCGATAAATAGCTCCTTTACCAGAGTTCCATAAACCAGCGATCGCTCTTAAAATTGAACTTTTCCCACTGCCACTAGCTCCCATAATTAATAATCCACTTCCTGATGGTATTCTCAAGGAAATATCTCTGACTAAAGTTCTTTGATAGTTGGGAGTTTTTAATGTTAAATGTTTTAAAGCCAGATCAGAATTTTTTACTGTATTAATAATTGATTCACCTTCAGGAACTTCAGGAGGTGATTTAATAGTGATAGAAAAAGTATATAGACGATTAATTCCAGCAGCAAATTCTGTAAGTCTATCCAATTGATTAACAATAACTGTCAAGGAGTAGAAGATCACAGCAAAAGCTTGTCCTGCTTGAATAACTACCCCAATTTCTAATTCACCAGAAAGCACACGTGGACCAATAATTACAGATGGTAATGCCCAAGTAATAAACTCATAACCGTTTCTAAAAATATCCAAATATAGTTGCCATTTAATTAGCCGATTAAAATTATCAAAAACATCAATAAAGAGATTATTTACCTGTTTTAACTCCTGTTTTTCTCCTCCATAAAAAGCTATAGATTCAGAATTTTCCCGAACTCTAATTAAACCAAAACGAAAGTTAGCTTCTCGCTTCAGTTGTTCAAAATTAATTCTGATCAAAGCTTGGCCAAATACTCCTGTCGTAATTACTGTGCCAATAACAGCATAAATAACTATAAAAAATACCAATGGTTGAGAAATTGACCATAACAAAGCACTAAAACCAAATAACTGAAATATGGCATTCAAGATAGTCACAAGAAAACTGAGAGATTGATCTGTAAAACTTTTAATATCCTCAGCAATACGTTGGTCTGGATTATCAATTTCTGGGTGGTAACTAATTTTATAGAAAGAGCGATCGCCTAAATAGCTTTTCATAAAACTATCAGTCATCCACCTGCGCCAAAATATACTCAGTTTTTGTCGTACAAAAGAGTAGGAAGACACAAAAGGCACAGCAACCACAACTGTACCAAAAAATTGTAGAATTGAGCGCCAAAATCTATCAGAATTTTGAGCAGATAGTGCAGAAATAAATTCTGCTTTTTGATTTGTGAGGAATACATTAAATACAGTAAATGTTCCTAATAAAACAATGACGAGTAACAATAAGCCCCTAGCCTGCCATTTCTTTTCTGAGAACCAATAAGGTTGAGCAATTGACCAAAAATTTTTTAATAAATCTAAGTTAAATCTTTTTTTCTTAAGCATATTTAAGCTGTTAATAATGTAATTATACTTTTATTTTTCATAGATAATGTAAATCTTTTGAAATACTCTAAATCATAAATGCGTAAGGATTACTATAGTATAATATCTCAGACAAAAGTAGTTTGTATAGTTGATTTATAGCTACACTGAAAAATTTAATATTATCGGGAGATGTGATTAATTTCTATAACAAAACTCCTGCGATACAAGCAGTCATAAAACAAGCAATAGATCCACCAATCATTGCCCTAACTCCCAATTTGGCTAAATCATGCTGTCGTGATGGTGCAATAGCACTAATTCCACCTATCTGTACGGCAATAGAACCAATATTAGAAAACCCACATAAAGCATAAGTAGCGATAATTTGTGACCGCTCAGAAATAACATTTACTATTTCACCTTTTTGAGTATTTTCAATTATTGTCTTTAAATCTAAATAAGCGATAAATTCATTCAAAATTGTTTTCTTACCCAACAAGACTCCAACTTGACTACAGTCTCCCCAAGGTACTCCCATTAACCAAGCAACAGGAGCAAATAATAAGGAAAAAATCCACTCCAGCGATAACTGAGGCAACCCCACACCAGTACCTATCCATCCCAATAGTCCATTTACCATTGCTACCAACCCTAAAAAAGCAATTAACATTGCTGCCACATTGACTGCTAATTTTATTCCATCTTTAGCACCTGTTGTTGCTGCATCAATAACATTTGCATAAGTTTGCTTTACTTCTACCTTGATAGTTCCTGCAGTCGAAGACTCTTCTGTTTCTGGCAATAATATTTTTGATATTGCCAATGCTGCAGGTGCTGACATTACTGAGGCTGCAATCAAATGTTCAGCAGGTACTCCAAAAGAAATATAAGCGGCCAATACTCCTCCAGCAACTGTAGCAAAACCACCTGTCATCACTGCATGTAATTCTGAGTTGGTCATGGTTTCTACATAAGGTTTAATCATTAACGGTGCTTCTGTTGACCCCACAAAAATATTAGCGGAACAAGCAAGAGATTCTGCACCGGAAGTTTTCATAGTTTTCAGCATTATCCATGCAAATGCTTTGACTACTTGTTGCAAAATTCCATAGTGATACAAGATAGTAATTAATGAAGAAAAAAAGATAATTGTTGGTAATATCTGGAAGGCAACAAAGTGTTCAAGATAGTTTTCTCCAAAAACAAATTTTGCTCCTGAATCAGAAAATTTGAGTAACTGACTAACTATATCAGCAATAAATTTAAACACTGCTAAGCCTGTTTTGCTTTTTAAAATTAGTAGTGCAAATAATAGTTGCAAACCTATTCCCCAGAAAACAGGTTGCCACTTAATTGCGTTTCTTTTTGCTGAGAAACAAGTAGCTAAACCGACAAAAACTATTAATCCTAGTGCTGATATTAATCTGTCCACAATTGGTTATATCTCCCCTAATTTATTAGACTATTTTCTCAAATTAATCCTGACGAAATAATATGATCAGATTAAAGATTTACTATAGATTTGCTATAGAAATTATCATATTAACTTCAACCAAAAAGTTAAATAGTACTGTTATTTTTATAATAACCTATTTGGTCTTGCTATAGTAAGGAGTCCGAAACCATCTTTGAAAAATCTAAAAATAGATGAAAACCTACTAAACTCTTCCCCATTGCCCATTCTCTAAAAAGCCTAGATATTTATTACACAAACAGGAATTACGCAGCGCCTCTATATATAGTGTATTGTTGGTAATAATTTCATATATTTACACTACAAGTATTACCTGAGCGTAAGTCCTGAAAAATTCATATTTATATAATATACCATGACTAACAAATTCAGTCAACTGCAAAATTTATTAGTAACAAAAAATTGGCAAGGAGCAGATCTCGAAACTAGACGAGTTATGTTAATGATAGCAGGTGCGGATCAAAGAGATGACCTAATTCTAACTCAGGAAGATATTGAGAAATTTTCCTGTAATGATTTAATGATAATTGATAGACTTTGGTTTCAATACAGTCAAAGGCGTTTTGGCTTCGGGGTTATCAATAATATTTATCAACAAGTTCAAGGAAACTACGCTCAACTAGCAAAAATAGTTGGATGGAGCATAGGCGATCGCTGGTTAAATTATGACAATATAATTTTTGACATCAGTGCCCCAGTTGGACATTTGCCTGTGAGTTGGTTAGTGCCTACTACTTTCGGGATTTACTGACAAGCTTGCTTTGCTCGTGTAGGTTGGGAGTTGCTCTTATCTCGTTGTTATAGTTGTCAAATATCAAGGAACAGGTAATAGGGAAACATCTCCAGAAATTCAATAATTCTTTTCAAATAACCTTTGTCAGCACATTCCTTAAACTCTTTTTTTAAACTTATTTTTGCTAAAAAATAAATTATTGAGAGTGTCAATTACTATTTAGTGAAGAGTGCATCTATCTAGATTCTTAAGATATTTTTTGATGCCGATGCTAAGAATTTTGATTGGTTAAAATTCTTAAATTATTGCTATAATTAAAAACTGAGTATTTTTGATTTACCTAAATTAATTAAGATTAACTATGTCCTTACCTATTGTAGCTATTATTGGCCGGCCCAATGTGGGAAAGTCCACAATTGTCAATCGCTTTGCTGAAAGTAAAGATGCCATTGTCCATGATCAACCAGGAATAACTCGCGATCGCACCTATCGTAACGCATATTGGCAAGACCGAGATTTTCAGATTGTAGATACAGGAGGTTTAGTATTTGATGATCATACAGAGTTTTTACCCCTAATTCGTGAACAAGCTATGGCTGCTCTGGCAGAAGCAAGTGTAGCAATTTTTGTGGTAGATGGACAAGCAGGTATTACTGGAGGAGATGAAGAAATTGCCCAATGGCTCCGTCAACAACCTGTCCCGACTCTCTTAGCGGTTAATAAATGTGAGTCTATTACAGAAGGGTTGACTCAAGCTGCTATGTTTTGGAAATTAGGTTTAGGAGAACCTTATCCTATTTCTGGTATTCATGGCAATGGCACTGGGGAATTGTTGGATGATTTAATTACTTATTTACCAACCCTAGAAGAAATTCCTGAAACTAATGAAATTAAAATAGCAATTGTTGGTCGTCCGAATGTGGGTAAATCGAGTTTATTAAATTCATTTATTGGGGAAAAACGTGCAATTGTTAGTCCTATTTCTGGTACGACAAGAGATGCTATTGATACTGTGGTGGAACGTAATGGGAAGACTTATTGTTTGATTGATACTGCGGGGATCAGAAAGAAAAAAAATGTTGAATATGGTGCTGAATTTTTTGGAATTAACCGAGCTTTTAAAGCTATTCGTCGTGCTGAAGTTGTTCTGTTTGTAATTGATGCTTTAGATGGAGTAACAGAACAAGACCAAAAATTAGCAAATCGAATTATAGAAGATGGTAGAGCTTGTGTTATTGTGGTGAATAAGTGGGATGCTGTAGAAAAAGATACTTATACTATTTATGGTTATGAACAGGAAGTAAGGTCGCGATTATATTTTGTGGAATGGGCAGATATGATTTTTGTTAGTGCATTAACTGGAAAACGAGTAGAGAAAATTATAGATTTGATAGATAATGCAGCTTATGAATATCAACGTCGGGTGACAACTTCTGTAATTAATGAGGTGTTAGAAGAAGCAATTAGTTGGAGTTCTCCCCCTACTAACCGTCAAGGTCGTCAAGGTAAAATTTATTATGGAACTCAAGTTACAAGTAAACCACCAACAATTGCATTGTTTGTGAATGATCCTAAGCGTTTTCCTGACAATTATCGGCGTTATATTCAAAGTCAATTTCGTCAACATTTAGGATTTAGAGGTACACCAATAAAATTACTTTGGCGTGGTAAAAAGCCTAGAGAAGTAGAGCCAAATACTGTTAATAGAGCAATTCGTGTTTAGGAGGGTATCTGTAAATAGATAGGACTTATCCATGAATGCTATTGGTAGGGTGTGTTTCGCTTTGGGATATGAAAAGCTCGCCTCTCAACCCAACCTGCCCTTATTGCACTATTGGTGTTGCTGGTGCGTTACGTTGTCGCTAAGGCACCCTACTGGACTAAAAATGTAGGTGGGGTAGAACGAAGTGAAACCCAACAAAGGTTTATTCTGGTTAGGTTTCGCCTCTCAACCCAACCTGCCCTTATTGCACTATTGGTGTTGCTGGTGCGTTACGTTGTCGCTAAGGCACCCTACTGGACTAAAAATGTAGGTGGGGTAGAACGAAGTGAAACCCAACAA
>JAKQYF010000111.1:11395-17469 GCA_023356535.1 Trichodesmium sp. MAG_R03
AGGTTTATTCTGGTTAGGTTTCGCCTCTCAACCCAACCTGCCCTTATTCCACTTTTTGTAGTTCAGAATTAGTCGGTTTTTTCTTTCCTAGTTTGTACTTTTCCTGACAGCAAGCTAGACTATCATTCCAGACTACACGGACACAACCTTCCGAAGCTTGCTAATCAGTATTTTTGTCCCAATGTTGGATATATACGGTACTTAAATCTTGCCTTCATAGAATGACTTTTAAACTAAAAAATATAATAACATAACCTGTGGGAAAAAATCAACTAAAAAGTCGCCCGCTTATGGGCGAGGCTTTAAACCCAAATTTTTGGTAAACTATCGAGTGGGAGTTTCCAACTCTAGTGGGCATATTTTTTGTAGTGCAGACATTTTTGACAGTTTTACATCACTGATAAGGCACTTCCCACTACTGGTGAGGTAAATATTTAGCCGGTCAGATGTTTGCACCATATATGACAGCGTTTTCTGTTGTTATAAGGTACACCCATGCGGGCAAGATGTCCGCACTATATAATTTTCACCGTTTACCCTATATATATATTGTGTATTTTTGGTAATTATTTCCAATGTTTAAACTACAATAGAAATGAACAACTCTACTAACTATTTCTAGGTAAATTGTAGTTAATATACACATTTTTTTTTACTATGATATCATTATTTTACAAAATAAAAAAAAATGAAAAAAATTATCAAAACTGCAAATGTTTTTCTCTCTACTTACTACGCCTATAAATTAGAATATAGAGCTGAATTATTCTTATGGTTATTGTCATCTTCTTTACCTTTTATTATGATGGGTATTTGGATAGAAGCTGCAACTAAAGGTGAATTTCCATTAGATAAATTACAGTTCTCTCGTTATTTCTTTGCAGTATTTATTGTCCGAGCTATAACTCCTGTTTGGGTAATTTATGATATTGAAGTAGAAATAGTTGAGGGAAAGTTATCTCATAAATTATTACAACCAATAGATCCAGTTTGGCATTATATAGCAGGTCATATTTCGGAAAGATTTGCTAGAGGAATTTTTCTTTTAGGTTTAGTATTATTATTTTTTGTTCTCTATCCCCAGGTATTTTGGCTTCCTAATTTGGGTGATTTTTTGTTATTTTTAATCCTAGTGTTAATGGCGTTTGTCTTGCGATTTTTAATTCAATATACATTAGCTATGTGTGCGTTTTGGACTGAAAGAGCTACCGCTATCGAGCAACTTTTTGAATTACCTTATATATTTTTATCAGGAATAATTGCCCCACTAGAGGTATTTCCAGAATTAGTACGTAAAATAGCGTTGTGGACTCCGTTTCCTTATCTGGTTCATTTTCCTGCTTCTGTATTAGTAGGGTTCCCTGTAGATATTGGTCGGGGTTTATTAGTTCTTTTCCTTTGGAGTGCAATATTTTTTGGGTTAAACCGTTGGTTGTGGCGACTGGGCTTAAAGCAATATTCGGGGATGGGTGCCTAGAGCTAAGATGTTGTCACGGACCCGCGGATATGAAACTGACGGGGTGACAGTTAACCTGAGATCAATAGGGGTATTAGGTTTTAGGTGTTTAATTCCAAAATAGTATCCTCTAGCTATGGTACTAACAGCTTGATATACAGCTGCTTTATGAAACCTATACAAACCTAGACAGGCTTGCTGTTCAATTCCTGCTTCAACCAAGGGAGACGGCTCCTTCTTGTCCACAGGCGTTCACCGATAAGCTATCGGCATTTTTTGTCCAATTATTGAATCTCTTGTTGACATTCTAGGTACTTGTCTAGTTTTTTGTCGAGTTTCTCTTTGAGCTTTTTCTTATAATTCCTAGTTCCATATAGACGACAACTAAAGCAATGAATGATGGCCATCATATCCTCAACCAGTTCCTACCTAACACCTGACACCTGATGCCTGACATCTGACACCTACTAGTTTTTAGCCGTCTCGTCACCCCTTCAGAATATTAATTTAGATAAAAGGCTATTTGGCAAAATATGTTGATATATATTAACATATCTTAATCTATGTAATAGAAGAATTTAAGGATATAGTTGTGACTAATAGTAAGACATCCCAATGGAAGTCCAGTAGATTATTTCAAACCCTGGGATATTTTGGGGTTATTCCCTTTATCGGTAGTGTTAAATGGTTACAAAAATTATTTGGTCAAAAGACACTATTACTGGCGGATACATCAGAAGTTGTATTAGTAGTTGGTGCTAATGGTGGGGTTGGTAAGCGAGTTGTATCTAGGCTACTGAACCGGGGTTATCAGGTGCGATCGCTGGTTCGAGATGGGAAGAAGGCTCGAAAAGTTCTCCCTAAGAATGTGGAAATAGTAACTGCTGATATTACCCAACCAGAAACTCTCACTCCTGAGATATTCAAGGATGTTAGCAAAATTATCTGTTGTACGGGTACGCGAGTCCAACCGCCAGAGGGAGATACCCCAAAACGGGAGAAATATTCTCAAGGGGTCAAGTTTTTTATGCCACAAGTTGTTGAAGACCCAAAACTTGTGGAGTACGAAGGGATGAAAAATCTAGTGGCGGCAGCAAAACCACAATTGCAACTGGGTGACAATAAAATTCTGTTTGATTTCAAAAACCCCACTCAAGACCTCAAAGAAACTTGGGGTGCATTAGATGATGTTGTTATGGGGGGAGTTAGCGAAAGTTCTATTTGTCTTACAGATAGTGGCGCTCTTTTCTCGGGTAATGTTTCTACAGAAAACTCTGGTGGTTTCGTTTCTGTCCGTACTCGCAATTTTGACCCCCCAATTAATTTATTGGGGTCTGCTGGTATAGAACTCCGGGTGAAAGGAGATGGCAAACGTTATAAATTTTTTCTGCGCTGTGAAGATAAATGGGATGGGGTTGGTTATAGCTATTCTTTTGATACTGTTTATAATATCTGGATAACTATTCGCATTCCATTTAAAGATTTAATTCCAGTATTTCGTGCTAATGTTGTGGAAAATGCTCAACCTTTTAATCCTAATCAAATTTATTCTTACCAATTGATGTTGAGTAAATTTGAATATAACCGAGGACTTAATCCTAAGTTTGCACCAGGATTTTTTCAGTTAGAAGTTGAGTATATTAAGACTTATGGTTGTGACCAATTACCTAAGTTTGTTTTGGTTAGTTCGGCGGGTGTAACTCGTCCAGGGCGACCAGGATTAAATTTAGATGAACAACCTAAAATAGTGCAGCTTAATGACCAATTAAAAGGTTTATTAAATTGGAAATTTGAAGGGGAAGAGGTTGTTCGTTCTTGTGGTATTCCTTATACTGTGATTCGACCTTGTGGGATGACTGAAAAGCCTGGTGGTCAAGCTTTAATGTTTGACCAAGGGGATAATATTAAGGGTATTGTTAGTCGGGATGATATTGCTGAACTTTGTCTTAAGGTTTTAGAGGAAGATAGAGCTTGCAATACGACTTTTGAGGTGAAAGGAGATCCGGAAAATCAAGTAAGTCCTGAAAATTGGGAGAGGTTATTTAATGGTTTAGAATCTGATGGTAAAAAGTCATCTCTGATAGTTTAAATTGATAATAGACATCTTCAATAATTCATCTAATGCGCTTCTTAACAGGTGACTAAATGTTGATTTTTGGAGATGTTTTAAATGTCAATGGTACGGTTGTGATTTAGTAGTAGTAGATAGGTTCTTTCCATCTTCTAAGATTTGTTCTGACTGCGGTGACGTTCAAGACATGCTATTAAATGTAAGAACTTATGATTGATTTTTGGTTGTCAATCTTATTGAGATTTAAATGCTAGTATAAATTTAATAAATGCGGTCGGCTTGGTCGTGAATGCCTGTGCATGAATGCCTCTGCATGAGTAACTGCCGACGGCTTCAGTAGAAGCAGGAAGTCAACGTCAATTTGTTACCTTATTTAACGCTTTGTATCTGTTTTATAGAGCAGCGATCGCTTATCTGCTATAGTTATCCTTTTTACTACTATTAATACCACACAATTGTTTTTTTGTCAAGTCTCTGAACTGAAAGATACTGCTATGGGCGATCGCTTATCTTTCTGCTGCTTTAATTGCTCTCTAGTTAGCTAAGGTCTCAGGTTGCTGAAGATACTCAACAGTTCGGTTGTAGGTGAGTCTAGCAACGCCTATCTATTGTCTGAGTAGTTTTCTTTGTTCACAGTAATGGTAGCTCCGAATCTTCTTTGATTTTTTGCTTGTACTTTCTAAGTCCGTGAATTCTACAGGAGAAAACCTGGATGATAGAGAGAAGATCGGCGATCATTTCTGATTCTGGGCAGTGTACAGTGTCGTCGAGAACTAGGATTTCTCCACCGTTTTGTTCGACCAAATATTGTATAAGCTCGAATCCAAATCTCGTGAGTCTGTCCCTACTGGCAACAATAATTGTGAGCTTATCTCCTTGCAAGATTCTGTCCAGTATGGCTCTAAGACCTTTTCTTTTAAAGTTGAGCCCGCTAGCAATGTCTTTGATGACTTCAGCTGTGGGATAGTGGTTTTGCATGAACTCGACTTGTCGAGTTAGGTCGTCTCTTTGTTTTGCTGATGAGACTCGGCAGTAGCAAATAGTGGAGGCTCTAGTTGCTCCCATGATGTAGGATTTTGCATCGTACAATCTTTGCCCTGCTTCATTTTTAATGATTTTGATTTTGCCTTCATCTCCATATTTGCGTAATGTATTAGGATGTAAGCCAAGTATTTCTACAGCTTTCCTAAGTGGAACATAACTCATATAGTTTTTGTTAGCTTATGTAAGTATATGTTAGCAAATTAAAAACAGTTTGTCAACCTCTGGCTTATTAACTTTCTATGATTTAGCTACATAACATACTACATACATAATACATTAGTTGTAAAAAAAATTTTTTCCCGCTTCGCGGGAACTAAAAAAAAAAATAGGGTAAAGGGCAAAAGGGTTAAAGAGTTCTCCCGCCATCGCAGACAAGGCGAAAACCAGTATCGTTGATGCGGTCGTCGCGCCTAATATAGATGATGCGATACGCAGAGCGGCAATAATCAGGATTGAGGGCCCAAGAACCGCCCCGCAGACGGGTAGTACTTTTGGTAAAACTATCTGTATTACCATCAACCCAAGCGCTTCCATCTGTAGGAGCATTTTCATAATTATTATGCGAGTCATCAGCACACCATTCCCAGACATTCCCGTGCATATCGCTCAACCCAAAAGAATTAGCTACTTTAAAATAACCTACAGGTGTAGTTTCCTGACGATATTCTCCTTTGAGTCCTCTGCCGTAAGAACCTTGATCGCCCGTCCCGTTATAGTTGGCTAAATCTGTAGAAATAGTTTCTCCAAAATGAAAGGGAGTTGTAGTTCCAGCACGACAGGCATATTCCCATTCAGCCTCGCTTGGTAGTCTATAATTTCTTCCAGTTAATTTGGAAAGTCGTTGGCAGAATTCTACAGCTTCATACCAATTCACTTGCTCTACTGGTCTTTGCCATCTATCTATACCTTTGTATGGTTCTTTAAATTCAGATGGATCTGGGTCTAAATCTTGTTTTACTTTCAGGTCTGCTCGGGAGGCGATCGCTCTCCACTGTCCTTGAGTAACAGGATAACGGCCCATGAGAAACTCGGAGATAGTTACATTATGTTGGGGTCTTTCATTGTCGTAACTTTTTTCTTCAGATTTTGGTGAGCCCATTGTAAAGGTGCCACTAGGAATTAAAAACATTTCCAGGGGCACCTCACCAATATATTCTCTGTAGCCTCGAAGCTTTTGTTTTTGACGCTTTATTACAGGTGCTATCGCCATATACCTACTTTTGCAAATGTTGGGGGGGCTGAAAAACCTTTCAGTTTGACCCTACCAAGTTCCCCAACCCAGTTTGATTTTTGGACATCGTTACCAACATCTCAGGACCAGGCTGAACTATTTGGCGCACTCTTGACAAATTCCCACTTGCCAACTCTCACTGTAAAGAGTTCTGCTGTAAAATACTTACACAATTCAGGCAAAACCCGGTAAAACCTGGTAATGTCAGTCTTGATGTTTATTTCCTGCTTCAACCTGGGGAGTCGGCTCCTTCCAGTTCACAGGCGTAACTT
>JAKQYF010000112.1 GCA_023356535.1 Trichodesmium sp. MAG_R03
CTGTATAGTACCGATGACCCCCTATCGTTCTTAATGGCTTCAGTTTTCCAGAAGAGTCCCATCGATGTAATGTTTTGACACTGACTCAGGCTTTATTAGCAAATTCATTCGGTCTATAGTGCATCCTAGACATTATGTACAGGTATGTCTAGTATTGTACAGGTTTTTGTCTTCTTGAAATTGCTCTTGCTTCTTACTTCTGTTCTCTAACTCACTTTTGTAACATTTCTTATCAATCAAAAACTACTCCTTCTTTTTTGCAACAGAAACATGTTTATTCATAAAATCTAAGAGAATTTTTTGATGAAATTCACCAAGGGATCGCTCCATTCCAGCATTCTCAGAATAAGCTTTACCTGCCTTAATTTCTGCTGGAGTTAATAACCCCATATCCCAACCTTCTCCCAAAACTAAATCTTTTAATTCCACAGTTAAAGGAGCATAAAATACATGACGAACAACATTAGTATCAGAAAAAACACCAAACTCCCAAAGCATATCAGGTGCATAGCCTATTTCTTCAACTAATTCTCGTTTTATAGCCACCTGTGGTATTTCTCCTGGTTCTATATGACCCCCAAAAAAAGCCCATTTACCAGGGTGAATAATACCAGGAATATCATCTCGTAACTGTAGGAGAAATTTCCCTTCTCGGTAAAGAATAGCGATCGCCACATGAGTAAGATTATTGTTGTTCATAATTCTCTTCTTCTATTCGTTCTAATTCCTCTATATAAAAATCTCCAACATCCTTATTCCCTAATTGAGGAACCACAATACTTTGATAACGTATTTTTCCTTTAATTGTTATTTTTGTTCCTATCTTTGGTAATTCTGCTGTAGTAAATATCCAAATACTACCTGTATTATCTGCTAACTGATAAGCACCTGTTTCTAAGAAAGGGGCACGACTTTCTACAATACCTTTTAAATAGACTTGATTCTCAATTTTACCCTTTCTTTGAATTTTCTCAATCTGACTTACATTAAGATCTAATTTAATAGCTGTTTGTGTAATTTGATTACAACTAATTAGTCCACTCACCAAAAATATAATCAAAATAATTTTGAATTGAGCTAAAAATTGATTTAAGGAAGAAGAAGTAAGCAGTATAAAGTAAAACAAAAATTTTTGCAATATTTGTATGTAATTCATTCCCAAACCTTTTTTCCATATTTACATACATATAATTTTCTAGTTGTTACTATAGTAATTACAAATTATCCTAGAAAGCTAGTGCACGAATGGGTAACTGCTATATTTAAAACATCACAAAGTATGCTTTTATATACTGATAATTATACTATTATTATCCTGTTAATAGTACACAGCAGATTCCAAATATGTAAGGTATAAAAATTAAAGTTTAAACCTCTCGAGTGGGGGCAGAATGCCCCCTAGTACCTAACTGAAATGAAATTCGCTGTTTAGACAAAACTCAAACAGAAAATAGCAATGATCAAAAAATTAGATGGTAAAGCACTAGCAAAAAAAATCAAAGCAGAACTCCAACAAAAAGTTCAATCTCTACAAATCAAGATAGGCCGTCCTCCTGGTTTAGCAGTATTAATGGTCGGAGATAACCCTGCCAGTGCAGTGTATGTCCGTAACAAAGAAAAAGCTTGTACCCAAGTAGGTATTATCTCCTTCGGGAAACATTTTCCCATCCAAACATCTCAAGCTGAACTCACCCAAATTATTCAAAAATTAAACCAAGACAAACAAGTAGATGGTATTCTGGTACAGTTACCCCTACCAAAACATTTAGATTCTACTTCATTACTCTATCAAATTGACCCCAGCAAAGACGTAGATGGACTCCATCCCATGAATCTTGGACAACTACTCCGTGGCGAAAAGGGCTTACGTAGTTGTACTCCTGCAGGAGTAATGCGCTTACTACAGGAATATAACATTGAACTACAAGGAAAACAGGCAGTTGTATTAGGGCGAAGTATTTTAGTGGGCAAACCAATGGCATTAATGTTACTTGAGGCCAATAGTACAGTAACTATTGCTCATTCCCAGTCTCATAATTTAGAGGCCATTACTAAAAATGCAGATATTCTTATAACTGCAGTAGGCAAACCGAAAATGATTACTGCTGAGATGGTCAAGCCAGGAGCAGTAGTAATAGATGTAGGAATTAACCGGGTTATAGATGAAGCGGGTAATAATCAGTTAGTGGGAGACGTTCAATTTGACTCTGTGGCGCAGGTAGCAGGATATATTACCCCTGTGCCCGGGGGAATTGGCCCGATGACTGTAGCAATGTTATTACAAAATACTCTAGAACGTTGGGGCAATTTAGTGGAATAATTTGACTTATTAACACTTTAACGAAATAAGCAATAGTAATGGTGAAAGAGATGGGGGTCCTAAAAATTTTTCAAAGTCGGAGCTATGGAAAACTCAAGTCAGGGACACAGAGTGGCAAAAACACTCTCCATTAGCCCATCACCCTATCCTCGTTTTACTCAAAAATGATTAGTATGCAGAACTACGAATAAAATATAATGGCAAATAATTTTATCTTGGCTTATTACCTATTTATTACTTCCTACTCTCTACCTGAAAAGACTTTTTCAGCAAGCCTTTAATCATAGCAATTATCAAATCTATAAGGTACGTCTTTCAAGGTAAAAAACTTGTTAATTAAGTCTTTTGGTATACCTACCTCATTTAGGTGGAAATCACTATAACAAATAATTGTGTCTTAGCCTATTCCCAATTTTATATTATTGAAACTAATAAAGTGTATAATCTATGGTGCTAATGCCAAAAACTGGCCACCCAATTCATCCCATGTTCCCTCAATTTCAAATAGATACAACTTTTGACCTATCTAACTATTTAGTAGAGCGAAAAGCTCTAGTTGAAAAAGCTCTTGACAGTTCTATAAGCATAGTTTACCCAGAGAAAATCTATGAGGCAATGCGCTATTCTCTATTAGCAGGTGGCAAGCGCTTGCGTCCAATTCTTTGTTTGGCAACCTGTGAATTATCAGGTGGAAATATAGAAATGGCCATGCCTACTGCCTGTGCATTGGAGATGATCCATACCATGTCCTTGATCCATGATGATTTACCCGCAATGGATAACGATGATTATCGCCGAGGCAAATTAACGAATCATAAGTTTTATGGTGAAGATATTGCAATTCTTGCAGGAGATGGTTTATTAAGTTACGCTTTTGAGTTTGTAGCCACTCAAACTCAGAATGTACTACCACAAAAAGTTCTACGAGTCATTGCTCGGCTAGCAAAAGCCTGCGGAGCAGCAGGGTTAGTTGGAGGCCAAGTCGTGGACTTAGCTTCCGAGGGTATCTCACAGATATCTGAAAAAACCCTACATTTTATCCATACTCATAAAACCGGCGCTCTTTTAGAAGCTAGTGTAGTCTGCGGAGCAATACTTGCAGGTGCATCCCAAACTAATTTACAGAGACTTTCTCGCTATGCTCAAAATATTGGTTTAGCTTTCCAAATAGTTGATGATATTCTCGATATTACTGCCACTACAGAAGAGCTAGGGAAAACTGCAGGAAAGGATCTTGCAGCTCAAAAAGCAACTTACCCGGTAATTTGGGGATTAGAAAAATCTAGGTGTCAAGCTCAAAAACTAGTTGACAATGCCAAAGCTGAGTTAGAAGTTTTTGGAGAAAAGGTAATGCCACTAATAGCCTTAGCAGATTTTATTATCAGCCGCAGTAACTAGGGGGGGTAATATGGGGAATATTGCTGAAATAATGGACAACCATGTGCTATGGGTTGCTCTCTTAGCTTGTTTCATGGCTCAATTTTTGAAGATAGTGGTAGAGTTAGTTAAAAATCGCCAGATTAATTTAAAAGCTTTATTCACAAGCGGGGGAATGCCTAGTGCCCATTCTGCATTTGTGGCAGCATTGGCAGTGGGAGTAGGTCAGACAGCAGGCTGGGGGACTCCAGAGTTTGCCCTTGCTTTAGTATTTGCAATTATAGTAATGTATGACGCAGCAGGGGTTCGGCAAGCAGCAGGTTTACAAGCACGAATTCTTAATCAAATTATGGATGAGTTTTTTCAAGAAGACCATCACTTGAATCAAGACCGTCTCAAAGAGTTGTTAGGCCATACTCCTATACAGGTAATTGTTGGGTTTTTTCTAGGAGTGGCTGTATCTTGGATGGCTAGTTTCAGTTATTAAGTACTTACACGAGTTTTGGAGTTTTATAAGTCTAGGAAATAGAGAATCGGGATTAGTGTTAAGTCATACCTCACTATTCTCAAAGTTGCTATAATTTAACTCTAGGACTAATTAGGGTTTGCTGAACAAGTATTTTGGCTCTTTGTAGTAGTCAGTAGTCAGGAGAAATGGGAATTTAGAGGAGGTAGTTGGATATATTTGTCCCTTGATTTTTATGCCTTGGGAGCGCCCCAAATACTCATAACTTTTTCAGCCTTGTTGGAGCGAAAACCTGGTAGTTTTTTGATCAAAAAAGGCTAATGCCTTGATGGGTGAATGCTTTTATATTTAATCAGCAAGCCCTAATTAATGTGACCTTACGACTATCTACAACAAAAGTTAAAAATCCACGATTGCTTAAGTTCAACATACTATCTGTTGCAGCTTGACTTTCTTTTGTATAAGTTACTAATAAAAAATGTTTTTGTCTATAAGCAGCTAAACCTAAATTGCGCCCTAAAATTTTTTGTAACTGTAAAGCTATTTCTGATTGATTATTATAATCAACTAAAACAGCATAACCATCACCCAAAAGTTGAGGATTAAGGCCTATTTCTGGAGATGCGGGTAAACATTGATTGATTGATTTTGTCTCTTCCCTCGGTTTAACTACATAAGCATTTAATCCTACAATGTCTTGAATGTAGCGTGCCCAATCACTAGCCACATCTTTGTCATCAAAGCCCCGGATGCTACTAACAATCTGGTCAATGTAACGACATATATTTATTCTAATGTCTGGTGGTAAACTTCGGCGAAGAACATCTTGATTTGCTGGTGTTTCTGTAAGTATTATCAATAAGTATTCATTACTAGCAGGGGATTGACAATTATCAATTGAAATAGCATATTTATCCTCAATTGTCAAAAATGACAAGAATAAAAAAGTTGAGGCTATTAAAGTTTTGAGCCTGCCTAACCAAGGTTTATTCAGTTGCAGTTGAGTATTTTTCATGGGGAAAAAATGGTTAATCTTGAACATCCTCTCTAGCCCAATTAGGGCTGTTTCATTCTTGGGAAAAACAGAGAGGGAGATAGAAATATGGGTTATAACTGCTAGGGGGGTGAAAACGGCCTGTAAGTTTTGATTAACAATCGTTTGAGCCAATGTTCTCTTGAAAGATACTATCTGCATTGGACCTTGATATTCAGAATATTAAGAGAGAAATAAGTCATTCAGGTCACTTAATGGCCATTCAGTATCTTAATATCCCATCCTAAATGTCTAATTTTTTCTGTCTGTTGGTTTCTCTTAAGCTCGCCTCAAAAGGGTTTCGCCTTTTTTGTCACCTCTGCAGAGTAAATTAGCGATAGAACTTCGTTCCGCTGAAGCGATCGCTAACTTATTCCATTCTGTTGACCCAATTTGCAGAAAACTATATAAATTACATTCCGTACGTTAAAATGTAGTATATAAAACTGGGGATTGAAAGCCTTGCCTGATAATAACTATTATGATGCTGTGAAACAGCCCTAGCTGTCACCCCAGGGGTTAAGGGTGGGCTCTCCTACTCCTTAAAAAACTTTTTCAGCAAACCCTAAATATTTTCCCCATTTTCTCATGAAGAATCTTGGGTAGAAGTTGGTGCCACAGAAGCCAAAGGTTCAGGAATACTATCTGAAGGGGCTTTAAATTCTCCTGTTATTACGAACTCTAAGCGTAATCTTAGCCAAGTAATAAATTGAGGATTAGTAGAAATAATTGCTGCTGCAGGTTGAGGACATTTTACTTTAATGCTGGCCAGTTTAGGAGCTTCTAAAAAAGCAGGCTGATCAACTAACCAAAAATCAATTTCTTTTTCCTTTTCGTGATAATATCTTTTACGCTCCCTGAGTACTTCTTCCAGGGGTTCTTCCTCAAGTAAAAATTTTTTACTAGCTAAGACATAATAGTAAGTTTGCATTTCCATCAATAAATTAGAAATTGAAATGAGTAATTAGAACTTGCCATTTATAGCAAGCTTCATTTCACGGACAGCTCGCTCCATACCTACAAGTACTGCCCTAGAAACAATTGTATGGCCAATGTTAAGTTCTTCCATACCTTTTAGACAAGCAACTGGATAAATATTCCCATAAGTGAGGCCATGTCCAGCATTCACCCGGAGACCAGTAGTGATCGCTATTTTGCATCCATCTGCCAAAACAGTTAATTCTTTGTGGCGTGTGGCCTCATCCTCAGCTCCAGCATAAGATCCTGTATGGAGTTCAATAAACTGGGCCTTAATTTGTGCACAAGCCTGTATCTGAGCTTTTTCAGCATCAATAAACATACTCACAGGAATACCCCCACCCTGTAACTCGGCTACAACTTCCCTCATCTGGGGCAAATTTCCAGCCACATCCAAACCCCCTTCCGTAGTCACTTCTTCCCGGCGTTCTGGTACAAGAGTAATATAGTCTGGTTGAATTTCTAGAGCGATCGCCAACATTTCATCAGTAGGGGCCATTTCCAGATTCAAATGAGTCCGCACCGTTTGTCGGAGAATACGAACATCTCGCTCTTGAATATGGCGACGGTCTTCCCGCAGATGTACAGTAATACCATCAGCACCAGCTAGTTCAGCTAAAACTGCTGCTGCTACTGGGTCAGGTTCCACAGTTTGTCGCGCTTGTCTAATTGTGGCAACGTGATCTATGTTGACACCGAGAGTGGGCAATTTTTTCTTCTCCTAATTAATTTAAGCTACTATTGCAACTATTGCCTATTATATATGGAAGTTGCACCCAACATCCCTATTCCCTACTCCCTAAAAAAAATAGGTTACTGTAATACAGATATCTAAATTATGCAGGACTTACAAAGTACAGCTATATATAGTGTCTCTCGGTAATTCTTTTTAGATATAGGACTTACCCATGAACACCATTGGTAGGGTGTGTTTCCCTGACGCAAAGCGGAGCGAAAGCTTCGCGACTTGAATTGCGCCCTAGGGCAACGCACCAAGACTCTATATATAGTAACTTTGTGTAAGTCCTGAGATATTTGGACTACAGTTAGTACCTTGGGGTAAGTCTTGTTATATTATCAGTATTACACTTATTTTACAATGTGAATATATAGTCATTCTGATTTAGATTGAGACAAAATTTTCTTGCTGTGAAAGGGTTTTTAGCTGAAAAAGTATCCCATTCTTATTCGGAATGACTATAGATGAAGATGCGCGGCATGTCGGTTAAAAGCAAGCTTAATAGATTTAGTTCAAACTTTTATCCAACGAATACAAACTAAAAATCGATTATCAATATATTTCACTAAAAAGTACTTGTTTTTGGTAAAATAGAAAATACCTATTCTGAAGAATTAAGACCAAGAAAAGAAAAATATAGCTAATTAATGTTTTTATTAATTGTGATATTAGAACTTGATAATTAATAAAAGTATTAACTTTTTAGTTGTAAATTAGGAACTGTAATTATGGAAATCTCACAAAATTGCCTGGATTTAATCAAGAAATGGGAAAAACTTGTTCTGAATGCTTATCTAGATCCAGTAGGAATACCAACTATTGGATATGGAACTATTCGTTATCCTAATGGAGAAAAAGTGCGTATAGGAGATAGAATTTCAGAAAGAAAAGCAGAAGAATACCTGAGTGAAGAATGTAGAAAAATATCACTAGAAATTTCTAAACTAGTAAAAGTTCCTGTTAATCAAAACCAATTTGATGCTCTAGTATCTTTTTCTTATAATGTTGGAACTGGGGCCTTTCAAGCTAGTACCTTATTAAAAAAACTCAATCAAGGAGATTATCGAGGAGCAGCCAATGAATTTTCCCGTTGGGTAAATGGGATAGTTAATGGTTTTAAGCAACAACTACCTGGTTTAGTATCTCGTCGTGCTGATGAACAGAGGTTATTTCTCAAGAGTGGAGGAGACAAAAAACCTTTAGTAGAGGAAATTTCAGAACAAGACAAAGTAACTTGGTTAGAAGGATATCGAGATGAAAATAAGAAAACTGTAGTTGTAGCTTGGAATCAGAGTCAAGTAGTAGAAATCTTAACTCTAGAAAAGTTTAATAAAGAATTGTTAGCTAGTATTTTCCCTCAGTATCAAAATGCCAGATATTATGTCAATGCTCCTGGTAATAAACCAATTCCTCCTGGTAAAAGAATTTCAGTTTTTAACATTTCTGATATATATAATCCAGGTAAATCTCCAAAACTAAACCGTGTATTAGTCAGAGGTAGTGAAGGTGATGATGTGAAAACTTTACAAAAGAGATTGAAGGATTTAGATTATTCTTTAGGAGAAATTGATGGTTTTTTTGGTAAGAAAACTGAACTTGCAGTTATCGAGTTTAAAAAAGATTATTTTGGTATTATAACACCTAATGGAATAGTAGAGTCCATAACCTGGAAAAAATTATGGGGAGATGCTCCGCCTCCACCACCTCCTCCACAAACAATTACGACAAACAAAAATTATTTACTATTAACAAGAACAAGTCGTAAAGATAGATATGGATGTTATGTACTTAACCTAGACTATTTTAAATCTGGAAAACTACAAGATAGGTTACAAGTTTGTTGTGGGGCTCCAGGAAGACAGTTTTTCCGTACCGCTGCTCGGAGTAGGGCAAAGACTGGAGAACCATTGCCAGAGGGAAAATGGTATATTAATGATATTATCTGGGCTGATGGTAAAGATAATTATTATGGTCAAATTTTCCAAAGTGGCATTGGCCCGGTAACAGTTCCCTTAGATTATATAGAACCTGGTACAACTGAAAGAAGCGCGATAGAAATTCATATTGACTGGAATCGAAATTATGGCTCCCCTGGTACCGTAGGCTGTATAGGAACTTACAACATAGCTGATTATAAACGGTTTGTTAGTTGGTTGCGGGATGTAAATCCCCGTGATCTTTATGTTGACTGGAAATTAGGAACTTCTCCTAAGCCTTAGTTAAGATGATAGTGGGTTATGCTTGCTGCTGCGCATCCTACTGCACTTTCTTGTAAATTTTTCTTTTCTGATGAGGATCAACAGTTTTTTGCTGGCATTTTTGCTTTTTTCTCTAAACTTGCTATCTTTGATGATATGTCATTTTGATCTGTCTAAGATTACAAGTAGCCTTATTTTAACCTATTTTTTCTTAATGTCTCCCTATTCCCTATTTAAAACAAAAGATAGAGGATTACTTTTATTCTCGGCAAAACCAAGAATACCGCGGTCGCAATATTTATAAAGCAAATTCCCCTGATTATCAAATAGAAAAGTGGCCCCTCTTTGAGTTAAATAACCAGAATTAGGTATATAGGTTGACCAATTACTAAGAACTTCGATCATATTTCTTAACCTCAGTGTCGCTAGTTCAAAAGGACGTTGACAACCTTTTCCACCTGCAAGGTTAAAAAATGAACCCTTTAGGGGTGGTAAAGGTTTAGCATGAATCACTTCATCTTCATCAATCAATTGAGGTGCTTTTTTATCCCCAAGATAACCTCTGAGCACCTCCTTTAAAGTACCTGGACTGCCAATACCTGCACACATTAACATTAAATTGAGGAAAGCATTTTGACCTTTAGTTAATAAGGGAAATTTCCAGGTTAATCCCTGATATAGTTCTAATTCTTGATGTAATTTAGCATCTGGATCGATAAATAGCGATTCAGTAGGAAATCCAGTATATTCACAAAATCTCTCACCAGAAGTATGATGACCAATAGCGATCGCCCTTATTGTTATTCCCAATGCTTGCAATTTTGCTGATTCTCGTTGTAACCACCAAGCATATTCTAGATTGTCAAAATCGCCCAATTGCGACCAAATTAAGACTAACAAGGGATTAACATTCTCACAACCACTGAGAATAGGGACAACCTGGCCATCGCTAATTCTTAAACGTTGACTTTGCTTTAGAACCTGATAGATATTCATAGAATTTTTAAGTGTTAGGAAATTAATAAAATTGAAATTCTTCACAACCAATAATTTTGGCTTGAGTTGATAGCTCTAAGGGTTTGACAAACTACCTGTAAGTTCTGTTTAACAATCCTTTGAGCCAATGTTCTCTTGAAAGATACTCTCTAGATTTGGCCTTGATCTTCAGAATATTAAGAGAGAAATAGGTCATTGAGGTTACTTAATGGCCAGTCAGTATCTTCAGATCCCATCCTAAACCTCTAATTTTTTCTGTATGTTGGTTTCTCTTAATCTTGCCCCAAAAGGGTTTCAGCTTGTTTGTCACCCCTCGAGCTTGATAGCTAAATACTTAAAGCCATACTATTTTTTTCCTAAGTATAGCATAGGCAAATTCACCTTGAAAACGCCATATGTAGGGGGAAATGGCATTCCCCCTCACCCTCCTGTAGTGCCCGTGGGTAAGTCCTGATCAGATACTAACTTCAAGCCAACAAATTTCAACTTTATCCCTATACTTTAAATTAAGTTGCTCCTCCGCACTGCCACCATTAGCAGCAATTTCTACAAAACCATGAGAGCCAATAATTGCAATTAACTCTCCTAGTTGACAATCACCATAAGTATTACCACTAGAGATTGTTTGAGCAGTTGAAAAATCATCATTATTATTAACAATAAGTGACCAATTTTTATTAGTAATAAAACTCCTATAAATATTAGTAATTATATTACCAAAATGGTCAATATGCTGAACGCAACCTGCAATACCTGAATCTGTAAAAGTAATATTATTTAAAGACAATTTCACTAAACTTTCTGGATTAATTTTTTCTCCTAAATTTTCTAACTTCACCCCACTACTAATATGAGCAGCAACAGGAGCAAAGATATCTCGGCCGTGGAAAGTTCTACTAGGTTTATTTCCTTGCCAATACTCCGAATTAGTAAGGGTAACTACCTTTATATTTTGTATTTCTAAATTTTCCAATACTCCACTAAAAATACCATTGTCAGGTCCTACCAAAAAACCATTGGGTAGTTGAATAGCGATCGCTCTTCTTGTACTCCCCACTCCGGGATCTACAACAGCAAGATGAACTGTTTCTGAGGGAAAATAAGGATAAGCATTTTGCAAACAAAATCTAGCGGCAAATAAATTTTGGGGAGGAATTTGATGAGTCAGGTCGATTACTTTTAGATAAGGATTAACTTGAGCAATGACGCCCTTCATGACACCTACATAGACATCTTTTAATCCAAAATCAGTTAAGAGTGTGATAATTTTTTGATCCGACATTATTCTGTTTAATAACTATAGAGTATACCTTGAGATAACACTACAAAAAAGTATTAGGATCAGAACCTACGTCAAGGCTCTATATATAGAGCCTTGGTGGATGACGCTAGTCCTTTTCATGTCCCGAAGGGAAATACACCCTACCAATAGCGTTCATGGGTAATATCATGTCCGGATAATTAGGGTTTGCTGAAAAAATCTTTTAAGGACCACAGAGGAACGGGGAATTGCTAGAAGAGGTAGTTGAATATATTTGTGCCTTCATTTTTCTGCCATGGGATTGCCCGAAACCCTAACTTTTTCAGCTGACAGCGGTTTTCATTTCAGTAGACCACAGTAGGGACGTTTCATGGAACGTCCCTATAAGGCTTTGGTTGTGACGATGTGGCTGATCAATCTCAAAAGCGTTGTCAACCAGCAAAAAGCTAGTACTTTTTCCCAGCCAAATCAGGCTAAAGCTTTTATATGTCAATGCTTTTATGATTAATCAGCCAACCCTATTTATACTTATTCAACCGGACATGATATAAGTCCTGAGGATTTGGATAAAATCTTAAAGTATCAACAATTATTTCAATCTTTTGATTTGATATTTAGCATCTTTATAACCTCCTGTACGACCTTGTTCCAAATAAAGTTTAGCTGCTTTTTCAAAATCACTAATTGCTCCTTTTCTATCTTCCATATTAGCCCTGACTAATCCTCTATGGTAATAAGCAAGCGCATATTTTGGGTTAAGTCTAATAGCTTGAACATAATCAGAGATTGCTTGCTGATAGTTTTTTTGTGCAGAGTAAACATTAGCACGATTTGCATAAGCTTCAGCCTTGTTTGGACTTAATCCTATTGCTTGAGTATAATCTTCTATAGCCTTTTCTAGCTGATTGTTTTGAGCATAAGCCAAGCCTCTGTTAGTATAGCCTTCAGGCTCTTGGGGTTCAAGTTTAATTCTTTGAGTACAGTCAGATATAGATTTTTTATACTCTTGTAAATTTAGATAGGCAATACATCGGTTATTATAAGCAACTGCATTTTTAAAGCTAATTTTAATTGCTTTAGTGCAGTCAGCTACAGCTTTTTCATACTCTGCTAAATTCAAGTATGTACTGCAACGTCTAGCATAAGCGTCTTCGTTCTTAGGGTCTATTTGAATAACTTGATTATAATCATCTAAAGAGCCTTGATAATCTCCCAGAAAAAACCTCGCTCTACCTCTTTGGAAATAACCATCTATTTTGTTGGGTTGAATTTTAATCATCTGAGTATAATCTGCTACTGCTCCTTGTAAATTATTATTATCTGCACGAGCATCCCCTCTACTATCATAAGCACCTACATCATTTGGTTTCAATCCAATCACTTGAGTGAAATCATCAATTGCCTTAGGATAGTCTTGAGATTTATAGTAAGCGAATCCTCGTTCATAGTAAGCTTCAGCATCTTGATTTTTAAAGCGCAATACTTGGGTGAAATCATGAATTGCTTCAGGATAATTTTCTTGTTTAGAATAAGCCAGACCTCGGTTAAAATAGGCATTAACATAACTAGGGTTAAGATTGATTGCTTTCTTGTAATTAACAATAGCATTTTGATGGTTTTTTAATTCCTGATAAGCATTCCCCCGGTGGTAGAAATATTTTGCTTCGCTAGGATTTAGTTTGATTGCTTTGTTAAATTTTAAAATTGCTGCTTGTTGATTATCTTTGTTGGTATGTTTTAGCCCTTTTTCAAACATTTGCTCTGCTTTGAGGGAGTCGGGGCGATTTAAAAAATTTACTACTGCGAACAGCACTGCGATGACACCCACACTGGCAAAAACAAATAAAGCCAACCATAATGAGCGGGATGCTATTTCGAATACAGGTATTTTAGATTGAACACTTTCCCTATTTTTACTTTTCGGTAATTCCTGTTCCGTCATTCTTTGATAACGACGATGAATGTTTTTTAGTGCTATGAAAACTTCTTCTATAGACTGGTAACGTTGAGTATAATGGTAATATACCATTTTTTCCAGGATATCAGCTAAATTTGAAGAACATTGCGCTTTATTGCGCCACAGTATACCACTAGGATTTGATGGACTCAGGTCTTGTAGTTTGGGCAGTTCACCAGTGGGAATACCTGTTAGAGCTTGAATAGCAATCATGCCGACTGCATATAGATCGCTATTATATTGAGGAATACCTTGAAATTGTTCGATAGGCATATAGGAGGGGGTACCTGTAGCAATAGTTCTTTGTTTTTCTCCATTTTCTTCTGCAATTCGATGACTAACTTCTTTAACTGAGCCAAAGTCAATTAAAACTAATTTTCCATCTGGTTGACGTCTAATTAAATTTGATGGATTAACATCCCGATGAATAACCTCATGTCCATGTACAAATTTTAAAATTTCTAATATTTCTAATAATAGTTTAATTACTTGTTTTTCTTGCCAAGGTTGACCAGGAATAATTTCTTTATTTAATGGTGTTCCAGGAATAAATTCTTCTACTAAATAAAAATGATCATTTTCTTCAAAATAAGCTAATAATAAAGGAATCTGATCATGTCTGCCTAATTTTTCTAAGATTTCTGCTTCTTGCCTGAACAAACGGTGAGCAGTGTTGACTATTTGAAAACTGTTACCAGGAGCGCTTAAAAGCTTGACCACACAGTGAGGATGTCCTGGACGACGAGTATCAGCAGCCAAATAAGTTTGTCCAAATGCACCGGAACTAAGCACTTGAACAACACGGTAACGTCCATCTAGCAGTTGACCAATTATTTTCATAATATATATTATATCATTTATTTTATACTATTTTTCTTAACTCTTCAGAGAAATTTCAATGAGATTAGAGAAAAGAGAACAGATAGAGGAGAGTTAGTTGATAAATTAAGTCTCTTAGTGTTTTTGCTGGTTAGTATTATTGTATATAATACTAAATTAGCTTGACATAGGAGCTTTTGGGTTAATGGTTATTTCAGTTATCAGTTATCAGTTATCAAACCAACTTCTCAAGCATAGGACTTGAAATATTGAATCAAGTATTTTTTTTATCCCTTTAAAAGGGAAGGCTTGGGACCTTATTTTTTGTTCAGGCAAAAGGATTAAAGAGGATTTGGAAAAGTACTTTTTGATCACTGAATTTGTATGATACATAGTAGTTATTATACTACTCGGAAGGCAGCGGATGTGATGTGATCTCAAGTCTCATTAATTAGTCATAGCCATCTAATTACTCCCCATTCTCTATGTCCTAATTCCTATAATTACTGTAGTTGTTTAATCATATTGAGGGAGTTTTGATAATCTTTTATTTTACCTTGTTTTAAAAATAGATTAGCACTTTTACTAAAGTCTGCTATTGCTGCAGTTAGGTCTTGTAATTCATATCGAATAACTCCTCTATTATAATAGGCTTTGGCATTATTTGAATTGAGTATGATGGCCTGAGAAAAATCTTTAATAGCTTGATTATACTTTCCTATCTCTGAGAAAATCATTCCCCGATGACTATAGGCAAGGTCATCTTGAGGGTTAATCTTAATTGCTATGGTAAAGTCTTCTATGGCTCCTTCTAAATAGCCACGATTAAGCTGTGCTAAACCTCTATTTGTATAAGCTTTTGCATTTTTATTGTCTATACTAATAGCAATACTACAATTTTCTGTTGCTCTTTGATATTCCCCTAGATTGAAATAAGTAATACACAGATTATGGTATGCTGGAAAATCTTGAGGATTTATTTCTATTGCTTGTTGACAATTTGCTATTGCTGATGTATAATTTCCCTTATGAAGATAGGCTTTACATCTATTTCTATAAGCATCGACATCATCGGGTTTGATTTCTAAGATCTGACTATAGTCTGCAATTGCACCTTGATAGTCTGCTATCTTAAAGCGAGAGTGACCTCGATAATGATATGCTTGTACATTATTGGGGCTTAGTTCGATAGCTTGAGTGTAGTCACTAATTGCACCTGCTTGATCCCCTGTAGCTCCTCTTGCTATTCCTCTATTAATGTAGTTTGTGCTATCTTTAGGATTAAGTCTAATTGATTGACTGTAGTCTTGAATAGCATTTTTGTAGTCTCCAATTTCGTAGTAAATTAGCCCTCGTTGGTTGTAAGCTTTGGTATAATTAGGATTTATTCTTAATGTTTTGGTTAAATCGGTAATGGCTTTTTCATTGTTATCTAGTTCATAATAAATTAGAGCCCTTTGATAATAAGCATCTTTGTAGTTACCTTTGATTTTAATCCCTGCTGTATAATCTCTTATTGCCTTTTCATAAGCTTTCTTAGAATAATAAGAGTTTCCTCTTTGATAGTAAATGGATGGGTTTTGAGGATTGAGTTTGAGTGCTTCAGTGTAGTTAGCGATCGCTGCTTGTTGTCTTCCTTGTTTAGCTAATTCTTGACCATCTTTATAGAGTACTTGTGCTATCATAAGTTGGTATTGCCAAAGACAAGCGATGGCTACTCCGGCTATTGTGATTGTTATAAATGCTAAACTAGTAATTAATATATTTTTTTTCTTGTCTTTAGGTAATGATGATGGTGATGGAATCTTTCTTTGTCCTGGTATGGTCATTAGAGTTTCCGTTTCTGAGATCATCTTGGTTTCAGTGGAGATTGATATCTGGCTTAACTCTGCTAAGATTTTTGTTGCTAACTCATCATCTTCTTCATCTTGACTATTGATGATTTTGTCAATGATATCTGATAGTTCTAGGGAACATACTTGCAAATCCTGCCAAGGTGTTTCTATTCTTGGAGTATTGTTAATTTGTTTTTGCTGCAGTAAATCTTGAGGTGATAATCCTGTTAGTGCTTGAATAGCAACCATTCCTAAAGCATAAATATCACTTTTTTTGTCTACTTCCTCTTGATTTTCTGTTGATAGGATATAAAGTGAGCTATAATAGTCATTTTTATCGTCATTTTCTGATATTAATGGTTCCTCATTTAATTCTAAAATTCTCTTGATTTCCCTTTCTAACCCAAAATTAATTAAGAATAATTTTCCATCTAATATTCGTCTAACTAAATTTCCTGGTTTAATTTTTCCATGAGTTTCCTCTTGGCTATGAATGAAGACTAAAATTTCTAGTATTTCTTTTAAAATTTTGATTACTTCTAATTCTCCTAGGGATTTACCTTCAGCTAATTCTTCTGATAAAAATGGGCCTACTATATAGTCTTCAACTAAGTATATATTATTGTTTTCTTGAAAATGAGCTAATAAATCTGGTAAGCCATCGTGTTGACTCAAAGTAAAAATCTTGTCTATTCTTTCTTGAAAGAATGATAGTATAATCTCTTGATTTTTTGAGTTGAAATTGCTTAATTGAATTTCTCTAATCACACATTGGGGGGAGCCCGGACGGTGAGTATCTGCTGCTAAATATGTCTGTCCTAAAAGAGTTGAACTTATAGGTTTAATCAAATAATATCGTTGATCTACAATTTTGCCAATCTTCGTATCCATAGCCTGATTACAAATTTAGTTTTGATAGTGAGGTTTTTAATCGACCAGATAATTTTCTAGTGATTTATATTATGTTCAGATAATTAGTAATAATAACTTTTTTGTTTGTAGTGGTACTTTAATCCTAACATAAACATTTTAGGGACTAGAAGCAAACTACAAGCCTAATTATAAGTGTTTTACTGAACATGACATTATAGTTTTATTTTAACTTTACTCCGACTATTAAACTTTGGGTATTTGGGCCTAAGATATTTTGATTGGACTTGATTCGACCTAATATAGTTAGAACTTACAGATGAAGGCTATTGGTAGCTAGCCCTAGGGTAACGCACCAAGGCTCTATATTATAGTGCCTTTGGGTAAGTCCTGATAGTATTTAGAAATATGAATAGGACTTACCCATGAGCACTATTGGTAGTGGACTGACACAGCTAAAAATGTAGGTTGGGTAGAAGGAAGTGAAACCCAACAAAGGTTGATTCTGGCTAGGTTTCCTCCTTCAACCCAAGCTACCCTTATTGCACCATTTTAGCTATG
>JAKQYF010000113.1 GCA_023356535.1 Trichodesmium sp. MAG_R03
TTATCAACTGCCGAATTTTGATAGTTATTATCCTGTGGTTGGTGCTTGGGTTATTGGTGGAGAAGCTGCTGGTATTTGTCTGAGGGAAGACAAAGAAATTGTGACTCAAGATTTAAGTAGGTTTGTACCTCATTATTTTACATGAATTATCAAAAATAGGTAATCCTACCATGCCGAATATTACTACAGAAATAGGCAACCACCAGAACAGCTCTCATCTTTACCAGGAGCAGAAACTGAAGCTATTAAAATTGCCCAAATACTTAAAACACAACCACTTATTGGTAGTGCAGCCACGAAGAAAAACTATTGCGCAACAGTTAACAAAGGCACGCATTATTCATTTTGCTACTCACGGTTTACTAGAATACGATATTCCAGAAGAGTCAGAAGTAAAAGACATACCCGGTGCCATAGCCCTTGCTCCATCAGGTAATGACAATGGTTGATTAACTTCCAGAGAAATCTTCAACATGAAACTAAATGCAGAATTAGTAGTATTAAGTGCTTGTGATACTGCTAGAGGGGATATTACAGGGGATGGAGTAATTGGCTGATCTCGTTCTTTAATAACAGCAGGAGTGCCTAGCGTAATAGTTTCTCTATGGTCAGTTCCCGATGCTCCCACTGCAGAATTAATGACAGAATTTTATCAAGAGTGGAAGAAAAGTGGAAATAAAGCAGAGGCATTACGAGAGGCAATGTTGACAACAATGCAGTCTCATCAGCATCCGGGAAATTGGGCTGCATTTACGCTTATTGGTGAAGCGGAGTAATATCATGTATGATTTCCGAAAAATCGGTAAAATATTTGTAGTCCTGAAAAGGAAAGGATGAAGCTATAGCCCCGATGAAAATTTTTTATTGACTGCAAATCAAGATACTAGTGATATATACACTTTTAAAATTAATAGTGATAATCAGACTTTAGAACCAACGGGTGGTAAAATCAACATACCGTATCCCGTATATCTTAAATTTTTAAAAAGGTAAAGAAGAAAATGAAGTATTTTTAACTGCCTTGCCACCCTGTGAGTTTCTATTTTCAAGGAGTGAAACAGATATCTAATTTAACTAATGAACGATTACATCTACTCAACAAATCAAGGCAGAAGGCAGAGGGCAGGAGGTTGGAGAAATTCCCATAGGACGCCAGAAGGTATGAACCTTCTGGCAACCAAAGGGACCAAGGGTTTCAATCTCCCACTAAACTAAAGTTCAATAGCTACCGTTCACGAAGAGATTCTGACCACTCCTGAAAGTCACTTCTGCCCTCTGCCTCCTTGCCTCCTGCCTTCTCAAAACGCTCTGGGGGGAACAGAGAGGTTGCCTTCTAACTTCGCCACCTGAAACCGAGTCTTCAAGACAGAATCAGGATTCAAACTAATGGAATCAATTCCCAACTCTACCAAAAACCTAGCAAACTCAGGATAATCACTCGGTGCCTGACCACAAATACCAATCTTACGCCCGCAATCGTGGGCCATAGTAATTGCCATCTCGATCATCCGGCGAACAGCATCATGGCGTTCATCAAAAACCTCTGCCACCAATGCTGAATCTCGGTCTAAACCCAACACCAACTGAGTCAAATCATTTGATCCAATAGAAAATCCATCAAAGATCTGAGCAAACTGTTCCACCAAAATCACATTACTTGGTAACTCACACATTACATAAACCTGCAAGCCGTTTTTACCACGCTGCAAACCATACTTACCCATCTCCCCTAATACCTTCTTCCCTTCCTGGGGTGTGCGACAAAACGGAATCATAGGAATCACATTTGCTAATCCCATTTCATCTCTTACCCGCTTTAGCGCCACACATTCTAAACCAAAAGCATCCTTATATTTGGGATGATAATAACGAGATGCACCCCGCCAACCAATCATCGGATTTTCTTCATCAGGCTCAAACTGTTTCCCTCCCAATAAGTTGGCATATTCATTACTCTTAAAATCACTCATCCGCACAATGACAGGTTTTGGATAAAAAGCAGCAGCGATCGCTCCCATACCATAAGCTAGGCGATCAATAAAGAAATCTGCTTTGCGTTCATATCCCCTGGTTAACTCAGTAATATTGACCTTTTCAACCTCATCCACCACTTGGTCAAAATTTAGTAATGCCAACGGATGCACTCCAATATGATTAGCAATCACAAATTCCAATCTTGCCAAACCCACACCATCAGAAGGAATTGCCGATAACCGAAAAGCTTCTTCTGGGTTCCCCACATTCATCAAAATACGGGTGCGAGTTTCGGGTAGATCCTCCAATACTGTTTCTACATCCTCAAAGGGTAGCAACCCCTCATAAACCATGCCCACTTCTCCCTCAGCGCAGGAAACAGTAACCCCCTGACCATCTGCCAACAGTTGAGTCGCATTTTCACAACCAACGATCGCTGGAATACCCATCTCCCGTGCAATAATAGCAGCATGACAAGTACGACCACCTTGGTTAGTAACTATAGCACTAGCTTTTTTCATAATGGGTTCCCAGTCCGGGTCAGTTTTGTTAGTAACTAAAACTTCCCCTAATTGAAACTCAGTAATTTTATTCTGATCCAGAATTATGCGCACATTACCTTGTGCGATCGCTTGTCCTACAGCGCGACCAGTTACCAAAACTTTCCCCTTATCCTGCAAGTGATAAGTATGCAGCATATTACTAGATTTTTGAGATTGCACAGTTTCCGGTCGCGCCTGCACTATATATAAAGTATCATTGTTCCCATCTTTTGCCCACTCAATATCCATTGGGGTGTAACTACCTCGAACCTTGGAATAGTAGTCTTCTATAACTACCGCCCACTGAGCGAGTTGTAAAATTTCATCCTCAGTTAAAGCAAACTGTTGTTGCTTTCGTTCTGGCACAAGTACATTTTTGGTCGAGTTACCCTCATCATAAACCATTTGAACAGCCTTAGTGCCGAGGCGCTTGTTGAGAATACTAGAGAAACCTTCCCGGAGTGTTGGTTTAAATACTAGATATTCATCGGGGTTGACCGCACCTTGGACAATATTTTCCCCTAAACCATAAGCTGCAGTAATTAAGGCAGCATTTTTAAATCCGGTTTCGGTGTCGATGGAAAACATGACCCCAGAGGTAGCCAGGTCAGAACGGACCATTTTTTGAATGCCAACAGAAAGAGCAACATCAAAGTGATCGAAGTTTCTGGTAGTACGGTAGGAAATGACACGGTCTGTGAATATTGAAGCAAAACATTTATGGACTGCTTTAAGTACACTTTTAATCCCATGAATGTTAAGGTAGGTTTCTTGTTGCCCAGCAAAACTCGCATCAGGCAGATCTTCTGCAGTAGCACTAGAACGCACTGCCACATCTGTGTCTTGCTCATAGAGATCACACAAGGTTTCGTAGCTGATAGTGATCACTCGTTCTAGTTCTGCTGGAAAAGGTGTATTCATTATTAATGCCCGCGCTTTTTCACCTCGTTGTTGCAAATTTTTGATGTCTTCAACATCAAGGTCGGCGAATAGTTGGCGCAGTTTTGCTTCTAAACCTGGTGTTTTGATGAAGCAACGGTAAGCATAAGCAGTCGTAGCAAAACCATTAGGAATGTTGATGCCTTTGGGGCTAAGTTGTTGCATCATTTCCCCTAGGGAAGCGTTTTTACCTCCTACTAATGGGATGTCGTTAATACCAACTTCATCAAACCATAATATTAAAGATTTTTCTTTAGTAGAGGCAGTTCTTTGTTGAATTGCTAGTATGTTTGTCATTGCTTTAATTTCTCCTAAAGTTAAGCTGTTTCATAGCTGTAGAACTTTGAAGCATTTTTGTCACATTTTTATATTTTAGGACTTACTCACAAGGGCGCCTGGTTTTTAGGAATCGTTGTTTTTAACAATAAACATCTGGGAAAAAAACAAGTTTCTGGGTTTGCCCAAATAAGTTCTAATTTGAGACAAAAATATGTAAATTTACCTTTAATAAAGTTTTTTTTATGTTAAGGAATCTAATATATATTGATCCCTAATTACTAATTATTAATTTTTATTTGTGAATTATCCATGTATCTTAATTAAAGGAATTTCATCGTTTTTTTATTTTTCTCTGTTTATATATTAATTTTTTTTTTGAAAAGCGACAAGTTTTCTGAGATATATACCTTAGTTACCAAAAGTAAAAAAATGTTGTTAGGAGCAGCAAATAGGTGTTTATTACAAAAAATTAAGCTTTCTAATAATTAAGAACCTATCCCACTAATAAAATTATATATTTATAATTATATATTTATAATAGTCCAAAGTAGTATATAGAGGGGCCACAAAAATGTGGCTAGGAATGCCTATCGAAACCATCTACGGAAATCTGCAAGGTCTAAAATCTAGCCAACTTAAACAACTGCAAAAGTTGCATCATCAGCGATTACCAAGCGATCGCCTGACCACCTCTGAGTTTGCTCAAAGAGTTGCCTCCATCAGTACAGAAGTTGGCCAACCAATCTGCGTATATATTAATCGTAGGGGACAAATTATTCGGGTGGGAATTGGCACACCCCATCAAACCCAAATTCCACCCCTAGAATTACCTCGTTATGGTTCAGGTCGTCTTAGTGGTATTCGTTGTATATCTACTAACTTTAAATCAGCAGCGCCTTCAGAAGCTGCTCTGACTGCAATGGTAATTCAACGACTTGATGCTCTAGTAATCCTAACACTCACAGGTGAAGGGTTTAAACGTCGGGGTGGGGGAGCCACAGGTTACATTAAACAAACTTATCTAGCTCACCTATTGCCCATTCCTACACAGGAACGTGCAAATAATGATATTCAACAGCTAAAGTTTTGGACCGTGTCACCTCCTTTTAGTCTTGATATGCTCGCTAAACAAGACTTGATCGACTTAGTTGACGGACTAGAAGCAGAATTTCAACGAGAATTTATTGCTCAAGAAGTTGATTCTGAACAAGATCTAGTCTTGTTGGTGGGGCTAAAAATAGATAAAATGACCAATCAAGAATTTGAAAATGGATTGAGCGAATTAGCTCGGCTTGTTGATACGGCTGGAGGTCAGGTGCTAAAGACAGTACAGCAGAAGCGATCCCATTCCCATCCCCAAACAGTTGTGGGAGAAGGTAAAGTTCAAGAAATTGCTCTTAGCGTTCAAACTGTGGGAGCGAATCTCGTTGTATTTGACCGCGACCTCTCCCCTGCTCAAGTACGCAACCTAGAAACAAAAATTGGTGTCAGAGTTGTAGACCGCACTGAAGTTATTCTGGATATTTTTGCTCAACGCGCTCAGTCTCGCGCTGGAAAATTACAGGTTGAACTTGCTCAACTAGAATATACTATTCCTCGCCTAACGGGTAGAGGTGAAGCAATGTCTCGTCTTGGTGGTGGTATTGGTACTAGAGGACCAGGTGAAACCAAATTAGAAACAGAACGTCGGGCAATTAATGCACGAATATCTCGGTTGCAAAAAGAGGTTAATCAATTACAAGCACACCGTTCCCGTCTGCGACAACATCGTCAACGCCAGGAAGTACCAACAGTGGCAATAGTTGGATACACAAATGCTGGTAAATCAACATTATTAAATACACTTACTAATTCAGACGCTTACGCAGCAGACAAACTATTTGCAACTCTAGACCCTATTACTCGTCGTCTGACTATTCCTGATGTTATTAGTGGAAACCCCATGACAATTGTGATTACTGACACAGTAGGATTTATTCACGAACTCCCACCTACTCTGATGGATGCTTTTCGGGCCACTCTAGAAGAAGTTACGGATGCAGATGCTTTGCTCCATGTGGTCGATCTGTCTCATCCCGCTTGGCAAAGTCAAATACTTTCTGTGATGACTATTTTGTCAAAAATGCCAGAAACTCCAGGACCTGCTTTACTTGCTTTTAACAAAATTGATGAAGTAGATGGAGATACTTTAAGATTTGCTCACGAAGAATATCCGATGGCGGTATTTATTTCTGCTGTTAAGGCGCTTGGTTTAGAAACTTTGCGTCAAAGACTTGCCCAGCTTATTGATTATGTGATTGCTTCGTGAAGAAAGAAAGTTTTTTTGGCGTTGGTGAATGGGAACTATGAAATCTTTAGGACTTGCGAATGAAGGCTATTGCTAGTGGCATGGTAGGGTTAGGGTAACGGACCAAGGCTCTATATATACTACCTTTAGGTAAGTCCTGATCTTATAAGAAACCGGGTTCATTGAATACAGATGAAAAGGGGCATTCAACAGAGGAGCTGATTTGGAGGTGAAAGTTTCACGTCCGGTTCTGAAGACGAGCAGACTCTATAAAGTACAACCGGAAAAGGATTTGCCTAGTTTAATACCAATTAACTCAAGTATAGCTACACATCATTAGGACTTACCCATGAACACCATTGGTAGGGTGTGTTTTGCTGACGCCAAGCGGAGCGAACGCTTCGCAACTTGAATTGCGCACTTCGTAACGCACCAAAACTCTAGATATAGTACCTTTGCGTAAGTCCTGATTATATGTCAACATTTGATAAATATTAAGACAAGCAGTGTAGTCTAAGTTTATGAAATTGGTACAACAATTTGCAGCATTGTCATCCGCCATCCGCCAAGAAATAAATTTCTTGGCTAATAGTAAAAGTCATCTAAAGATGACTAGGGAATAATGAGACTTGATATTAGTTATATAAAATCTAAAATTCTTCTCAAATAACCAAGTTAATGTTAAGATTATTACATTAATATTGCTTATGAGTAATCTATTATGTCTGCTAACGTAGAAATTTATACTTGGTCAAGTTGTCCATTTTGCATCCGTGCTAAAGCACTGTTAGATAAAAAGCAAGTAAACTATCAGGAATACACAATAGATGGCAATGACATAGAACGAGAAAAAATGGCCAACAGAGCAAATGGCCGTAGGTCTTTGCCCCAAATCTTTATCAATAACCAACATATTGGTGGTTGTGATGACTTATACCAACTGGAAACTAAAGAGAAATTAGACAAACTTCTAGCAGTTTAGTATCAATTTCGGCAAGAAAAAAACCTTAGTAGAATTTGTGCTTGGAGAGGCAGATGTTTTTTGAAAATAATTATTGCCTCCTATTTAATCATTGACATCCTCCACGGCCTAAAGGCAATGGGTTTCCTCCTGAGCTGTAGCCCCTCGGCGGGTTGACATCTCACAGGCTGGTGCTACTTTGGCAGTAGTCTTATACTGGCCGACCTGTCCGTTTAAAGTCTCGGTATGCCCACCCGCGACTAATATATTTCTTCTTGTGAACTAAAAAACACCATAAGATAACCTGTAGAAAAAAATCAACTAAAAAGTCGCCAGCTTATGGGCGAGGCTTTAAACCCAATTTTTCAGTAAAAATATTTTGAACTAATTAACAAACAAAGATGAAATTTGCATTCATCATAGACCCCATAGACCGACTTAACCCAGTTCATGATACCAGTGTTGCACTAATGGAAGCTGCTCAAGAACTTGGTCACGAAGTTTGGATAACGAAAATTAATCAGCTAGCTATTATCCATAATCAAGTCTGGGCCAAAATTCAGGGAGTAAATTTGACCCCAATTGAAAGAATCGAAAATCATTGGGTAGCCAGTAACCCTTGGTATGACATAGAAAAAACCATACTGGAACCATTGGAGTCTATGGATGCTGTATTTATGCGGCAAGATCCACCAATAACAATTCCTTATCTTTATGCTACTTATCTTCTAGACTATATTAATCCACAAAAAACTTTAGTAATAAACTCTCCTCAAGGGTTACGCGCTGCTAATGAAAAAATGTATACTTTGCAATTTACAAAAGTAATTCCGGACACAATTGTTAGTCAAGATAAACAGGTAATTAGAGAATTTTTAGACTCCCAAGGAGCAGCAGTTTTGAAACCTTTGGCAGGAAAAGCTGGGGAGGGAATTTTATTTTTAGAACCCGCGGATATAAATTTTAATTCCTTGATAGAAATTAGTACAAAACAAGGTCAAGAACCTGTGATGATTCAAAGTTATTTACCAGCAGCAAAAATAGGAGATAAGCGAATTATTATATTGAATGGCAAACCTATTGGGGCAGTAAATCGAATTCCTAGTGGCAAAGAATTTCGAGGGAACATGGCAACAGGAGGTAGGGTTGCTCAGACAGAAATTACACAAAAAGAATATGAAATTTGTGAGTATTTAGCACCTAAACTAATAGCAGATGGTTTATATTTTGTAGGTATAGATATAATTGGTGATTATCTTACAGAGGTTAATCTTACTAGCCCGACAGGAATTAGAGAGATTGATTTACTTGATAATGTTAATCTGGGCAAACAAGTAATAGAATGGGTGATAGATAAAAGAAGAGCATAGACTTACAACAGATTTCGGGCAAATGATGTACAGGGTAAATGGTAGAAATTACAATACGGGCATCTTGCTCCCGTAGGTGTGCCTTATAACAACGGAAAAAGCTGTAAATATCAACCCGTGGCGGATAAGATACTCAAACTACGAAGACTTTATTATTGTCACTAAAAATTCACTTTTTTTCTTCTTATAAATAATGAAAAATTACATTATTAACGTAGCAGTTATCGGTACAGGGTTCGGTCAAAAGGTACATATACCAGGCTTACAAGCACATCACAAAACTCAAGTATTAGCTATTTATAATCCAGATTTAGAAAAGGCTAAATCAATTGCATCTGACCATAATATTCCTTATGCTCGTAACACTATAGAAGAAATACTTCACTTACCTGAAGTTGCTGCTGTAACAATTTCAACCCCTCCATTTCTACACTATGAAATGGCAAAGCAAGTATTATCTAAAGGTAAACATTTATTGTTAGAAAAACCTACGACTTTAAACGCAAAAGAAGCCCAAGAATTATATCATCTTGCTGCTACTAATAGATGTGTAGCAACTATAAATTTTGAGTTTCGTTATATTCCGGCTTGGCAACTATTTGCAGAAATTTTAGCAGATGGATATGTGGGGGATAAACGTCTAATTAAAATTGATTGGTTAGCATCAAGTCGTGCTAGCCCAAATCGTTCTTGGAATTGGTATTCTCAAAAAGATAAAGGAGGTGGTGCATTAGGGGCGATCGCTTCCCATACTTTTGATTATGTTAACTGGTTATTTGGTCCTACTAAAAAACTTTGGGGACAACTTAATACATCAATTCAAGCTCGTCCTGACCCTACTGCAGGAAATAAATTAAAACCAGTTGATGCAGATGATACTTGTAATATTATCTTAGAGTTGGCAGACGGTACTCCCTGTCAAATTTGTATTAGTTCTGTCACCTATCAAGGGCGTGGTCATTGGGTAGAAGTTTATGGTAGTAAAGGTACTTTAATTGTTGGTAGTAATAATCAAAAAGATTATGTGCATGGATTTAAAGTTTGGGGTTCTCAAGATGGGGAAACTTTAGAAGAAATAAATATTCCTGAAAGGTTAGATTTTCCGAAAGTTTATTTTGATGGTAGAATTGCACCTTTTATTCGACTAACTGATAATTGGGTACAAGCAATAAACACAGGAACATCTCTAGTTCCATCTTTGAGAGAGGGTTTTTACTCTCAGTTATTAATGGATTTAACCCATGAATCTAATTTAACTGGTACTTGGGTAAATGTGCCAGAATAGTGTCTAGTTTTCGGTCTTGAGAGCTCAAAAAGTTAGTATTTTGGCTGCTCCCATGGCAGAAAAATCAAGGGAGAAATATATCCGACTACTTCTTCTACCAATTTCCCACTCCTTTACAGGGACGTTGCATGCAACCTCCCTACTTCTCAACCTGGGAGATGTTAGGGGTTGGTTCCCTATTCCTGAAAAAGACTTGTTTAGCAAGCCCTACTTAGGGCTTGCTGATAGGAAGACATGCAACATATATAGTCTTCTATTTCCCCAAGAATATTAATCTGTATCTCTTTGTCAAACCAAGGCATTTTTTTTTGAATTTTGAATTTATGGGTCAATCAAAACGTTTATTATTTGTGGCTCTTGTACCACCTGAGAGTATTCAAAACCCAGTTACTAAAATTAAGGAGTATTTTGCAAATCAATATAATAGTAGTCATGCTTTAAACTCCTTGCCTCATATTACTTTACAGCCTCCTTTTAAATGGCCAACTGAAAATTTAACTCTTTTGCAGAAGTCTTTACAAACTTTTGCTCAAAATTGCTCTGATTTTCCCATTACTTTGTCTGGGTTTGGTGCTTTTCCACCCCGTGTTATCTATATTAATGTTCTCAAAACTCCAGAACTATTAAAAATTCAACAGGACTTAATTGGATTTACAGAAACTACTCTCGCAATTGTACATCCCCCTTCTAAAATTCGTCCTTTTTCTCCTCATGTTACTTTAGCTTTTCGGGACTTAACTAAACAAAATTTTCGAGTAGCTTGGTTAGAATTTCGGGAGCGATCGCTTGACTTAGAATTTACAGCTTCTCAGTTAACTTTATTCATTCATAATGGTAAGCGGTGGGATATTTATAATGAGTTTCCTTTTCTCTCTACAAATTAAGCAAATATTGAAATAAGTGCCTATACACAATTATTCCCACAAGAGATTTTTACCGAAAAATAATGAAAAAGTTTGCAACTCTATAGAAGGTAAATTTGGAGTTAGAAAAAGAAGTTTTAGTCTTGAATTAGTGATGAATAAACTTTCTGAAACATCGTTAGATTTTTCCTTATTTATAATGGGATTCTTCTTTCAAGGTTTTAGATAGGGAATAGGCAAAAAGATTAAATATTAGGTTTATAACTAATCCAATATTTACTGACAAAATGAACTTCAGTGGTGATATTTACAAAACCTGCTTTTTTTAAACGTTCTTCTAAATTATCTGTAATATAATTTTTATAATAAGGTTCGTGGAACCTTGCAGAAAAATTTTCTAACATACTGGCAAAATCAGGTTCATCACATACTTGAATCGAATCACAAATTATAAAAACTCCTCCTGGTTGAATTACCCGAAAAGCTTCTTCTAAAACTTTTTGACGTACCATTGGTGGTAATTCATGGAAGGTAAAAACACAAGTTGTTCCCTGAAAATAGTTTTCTCGGAAAGGTAAATTCTCTGCATTTGCTTGCAAAAGATAAGGTAATTCTCCTAAATCTTCAGATAATAATTGATTTGCTTTTTTCAAGTAAGCAAGTGAAAAATCAACACCATAAATAGAGGCTTTTTGCAAGGTAGCGCGAATAAATTTTAATGTTCTACCAGTACCACAAGCTATATCTAAAACTCGTTGTTTTTGGGGAGCGATCGCATCTAAATTTTGTCCGAAAAACAATTTTTCTAACCCCATTTTTAATGGAGCTAAAATTCGTCTGCGCATGGCATCAGCAGTGCCATTAAATAAAATCTCTACCTGTAAATCATAGAGATTAGCTGACATCTCACTTAAGTAACCATCAGTTTGATGATGAAAATTTTGTAAATAATAATTAGGATAACCTTGAAGATTAATTTGTGGTGAAAAATATTGATATTTTTTTTGTTGAACTCTTTGCCAAACCTGTGGTAATTCTAGCCAAATATTAAGATAGAAACTGAAAAAATCTGACCAGGGGTTATCAAAAATCATATTAGTTGGATATATACCTTTTTCACTATCTGTCAAATCTTTTTCTATGATTTCATCCATGCGCTGCTGTATTTTTTGAATAACTTTCGCAGATAAAGGCTTAGTTTTCAGACCTAAATTTGGATAAATAAAATTTTCCAGATAAGTAGAAATTTGTTTATGAGCTAAAGCAAAGCCTGCTTTGCTTTTTTGAAATGTTTGATAAGTAAATTTGGTAATTGTATCTGACATGAGATGAGCTGAGTCAATTTTAAAAGTTATGACATTTTATTAAAAATTGTAACACAGATATAATCTTTTGTTAGAGCACTACGTCTTTTGGTTAGGACTGGGTAATTGGGGTTGTAAGCTAATACTCATTTAAAATGTTTATTAGTAAATTAGAATTTAGAAGGTTTTTTTCTCTGAATGACCCATACAACAATAAAAAGCATTCATTCTGACTTCTGAATCCTGATTCTTGACTCTTGACTCCTAAAAAATCCCCCTAGTCATTTTTAGCAAACATTGATCAAATTGGTATAAGGGAACAGAGGAATATCAAACAGGTATTTGTGTAGCGCTATATTATATTGACTATTTTTTATGGCACAAACAAAACTGCCTCCCACTGAAAGAGGCCATAGAGGCATAAAACTGCCCCTATCAATTAACGAGCTATAATTTAGCTATCGTAATACAGAGAGAACTCATAGGGATGAGGTCGCAGACGCATCGGGTTAACCTCATTATCCAACTTGTACTCAATCCAAGTTTGAATTAAATCCTCCGTAAATACCCCACCAGTAGTCAAAAACTCATGATCTTTTTCTAAAGCTGCCAAAGCACCTTCTAGGGAACCAGGGGTAGAAGGAATCTTGCTCAACTCTTCAGGACTTAGGTCATAAATATCTACATCCAAAGATGCACCAGGATCAATTTCATTCTTAATCCCATCAAGACCAGCACAAAGCATCACTGCAAAAGCCAGATATGGGTTACAAGTAGCATCAGGACAACGGAATTCTAGTCGTTTTGCTTTAGGATTAGTACCAGTTAAAGGAATTCGAATAGAAGCAGAACGGTTTCCTTGAGAGTAGGCCAAATTTACAGGAGCTTCAAATCCAGGAACTAATCGCTTATAAGAATTAGTGGAAGGATTAGAAAAAGCTAATATTGCTGGAGCGTGCTTGAGAATACCACCAATATAATTAAGAGCCATCTTACTCAAGTTAGCATAACCATCACCCCAGAATAAAGGCTGTCCATCTTTCCAGATTGACTGGTGAGTATGCATTCCTGAACCATTATCATTAAAGATAGGCTTAGGCATGAAAGTAACAGTCTTGCCATACTTTTTGCCCACATTTTTGATGACATACTTATAAATCATCAAGTTATCAGCAGCTTCCATTAATGTACCAAAGCGGAAGCCTAATTCGTTTTGACCACCAGTAGCTACTTCATGATGATGCTTTTCGATAGGCACTCCACATTTAGCCATAGTTAACAGCATTTCTGTCCGTAGGTCTTGCATAGTATCTGTAGGAGATACTGGGAAGTAACCTTCTTTGTAGCGAGGTTTATATGCTTTGTTACCTCCATCTTCTTCTCGACCAGAGTTCCAACGACCCTCTACACTATCAACATAATAGTATGCTTTATTTTCTGTTTGGTCAAAACGAGCATCCTCAAATACAAAAAATTCAGCTTCAGGGCCAAAGAATGCTGTATCTCCAATACCTGTGCTTCTTAAATAATCAATTGCTTTCTGAGCAATAACTCTCGGACAACGACTATACCATTCACCAGTTCGAGGTTCTTTAATACTACAAGTAATACTTAATGTGGGTTCGGCCATAAAAGGGTCAATCCAAGCAGTAGTTGGATCGAGTACCATCATCATATCTGACTCGTTAATATTTTTCCAACCACGAATACTAGAACCGTCAAAGGCAACTCCATCTGTAAAAGAACTTTCATCAATTTGACTTTTGTGAACTGTTAAATGTTGCCAAATACCCGGTAAGTCAATAAATTTCAAGTCAATAACTTGAATATCTTGACTATCAATCCATTTTAAAACATCTTGGGCTGTTTCTACCATTATGATTAGCTCCTAAATCTTATATTTTTGATTTTCTTGACAGGCTTATATAGCTGCTACTACTGCTCCAGAAAACTTTAACGAAACATTACAAAGTAACATGTTGATTTTTAAGTGAACTGTCCCGAGAGAGTAAAGGACTTATCGCCGGAAGACTAACTGCAGTTAGCTCTAACTAGCTTTTAAGAACACATCTGGATCATCATAAGAATGAAAATGATGAATTTTTTGTATTAAATGTTACAATAAATCGAAGAATAGCATTATGGTTAAGAAAAATTTTTGGCAAACCTTTTCAAAGTTATCCATTAAGTAATTTTCAATAAAAAAGGTAAAAAATAAAGTAGACTTTAAAAGTTAGTAACTTGTTTAACAATTAAACATTCCCTCCGGGCCAAAAACTAAAATTTATCTTCAGATAAATGGTCGGAAGTTAAGGGATGTTCAATAATTGACGTCTGAGTTGCCAAAGTTAGGGAGTAATGGTTTGATCTGTGTGGGTTTATCCTGATATACAACAAAAAGTTTTCTGTTTAAGTATTTAGGCTACCGGGCCAGTAGTGTCAGTCTGTGGAGCAACCATTAAGATCTAAAGGAAATAACCTTAGAGAGTAGGCACTATAAAGCAGAAAATCCTCATCAGTAATGTTGAAGAATTTTACGTTATCCCGATCCCTCAAATGCAACGTCGGTAAGACGTCAAAGTTGGCTAATATAGAAAGTTTAAGAAATTGTTAGGAGAATGAATTTTATGCAGGATACTATAACTAGCTTAATAAAAAATTATGATGCTACAGGTCGTTATTTGGACCGGGATGGGTTTGAGCTATTAAAATCTTATTTTGAAACTGGTAATGCAAGAATACAAGCTGCCACACTAATTAATTCTCAGGCGGCTGGTTTAGTCAAACAAGCTGCAGTTAATTTGTTTGATCGACAACCAGAATTAATTAGTCCTGGTGGTAATGCTTATACAACTCGTCGTTATGCAGCTTGTCTACGGGATATGGATTATTATCTACGCTATGCTACTTATGCTTTGGTAGCAGGTAATACAGACGTTTTGGATGAGCGTGTGTTGGCAGGACTTCGAGAAACTTATAATTCTTTAGGAGTACCTATTGGACCTACTGTTATAGGTATTAGCATTCTCAAAGAACTGATTCAGTCTGAAGTAAAGGCTGCAGGTATTCAAATTGGTGATTTTTTGGCAGAACCCTTCGATCATCTCATTAATGAGTTGGCAGAAAAGGATATTTAATATTCTTTTTTTGAAGTTATGATTCTCAGGGGCGGGTTGAATAAAAAGATTTATCAAACCCGCTAACTGATTAAGATTCAGATTTTTTTGATTTGATGATTTTTAACTTTTCTAAAAAGATGAATTTTTGATCAAGTTATTTTTGTAAGCCTTCAACTATAGCAGAAGTTTTGATAATTGGTATTAGATATAGGAGTTGACAAAACATAAGTTTTTCTGGCCTTGATAGATATTGCCTTTAGGAATAAGAATTTTATTATCTACACAAGTGAAATTCTCGAAACTCCAGATCATCTGAGTTCTTTCACAAAAATTCTGGACTTTATTTAATTCTCATTCCTTTAAAATTTTTGCGTCAACTAAAGATTAGATTTGTGCGTAAACAAAGATTAGATGTTTTATTGCTTGAACGAAAGTTATGTACTTCTCGACAAAAAGCTCAGGTTTTGATTAGAGCAGGAGAAGTAATGGTAAATCAACAAATAATTGATAAACCAGGAACTGAAGTTGACTTGGGGGCAGATATTAAGGTTAAACAAAAATCCTTATATGTTTCTAGGGGAGGGTATAAACTTGCTAAGGCATTAGAGTATTTTTCTATTTCTATTTCTGACAGAATATGTCTTGATAGTGGCATATCTACGGGAGGATTTACAGATTGTTTATTACAAGCAGGTGCTAAATTAATTTATGGTATTGATGTCGGTTACGGGCAAGTTGACTGGAAGTTGCGTAACGACTCCAGAGTAATTTTGAAAGAGAGAACTAATATACGTTATTTAACTCCTGAAGAATTATATGGTGACTCACTAATATTGAATTATGAACCACAAGAAAATACAAAAGAAATATATCCGAGTTTAGCTGTAGTTGATGTTTCTTTTATTTCTCTGACTAAAATTTTACCTACTCTATGGAAATTACTTATTCCACCTCGTGAGACAATTTTGTTGGTTAAACCTCAGTTTGAAGTAGGAAAAGAACGAGTAGGAAAAAAAGGTGTGGTACGTTCCTATAATGACCAAGCTGAGGCAATTTTTCAGGTATTTTGTAGTGCTAATAATTTAGGGTGGAAATATGCTGGTTTAACTTGGTCTCCTATACAAGGTCCTGCTGGCAATATAGAATATTTATTATGGTTAAATCTAGACAGTCAACTTTGGGTTGATAGATCGGCGATCGCTGATATCACAAAATTAGCTCGGCAAGAATTTAATCATAATCATAGTTGGTAATTAGGGCTTGCTGAGTGCGATTCGTTGAGCCAAAGAAGCCATTAGGCAACATGGTTCACATCTCTGGAATGATTAATAGTCATCAGGGATGATAACTCATATATCCTTAGAGGTTAAATTCCTCTCCT
>JAKQYF010000114.1 GCA_023356535.1 Trichodesmium sp. MAG_R03
TTCAACAAGATTGAAGAAGATTTTGCCATTCTCAAAAAGCAACGGATATATGCTCCACCAGAAACAACACTGGATGACATTGTTAGACTGTACGGAACTTAATTGTAATGACTATAGCTTTATATTGAGCAAAAATTTCTTCATTTTCTTTTAACCAGCAAAAAAATTTGTAGGAAACACAAGTTAGAAATGCTTCTAAGGTTTCTGTAAAATTTGTCAAAGTTGTGCGAGAATAACGCTTTTCTCTCGTCTTTGGAGTATTCTGAGGCAAAAGTTTTTGTTTATAATAGTCTTTAATCATTTTAACACATTTTTTTTTCTAAAGTCCAGTAGTAAAAGTAAGAGTTTTCAAGACTTACGCAGTACCGCTATATATAACGCATAAATTTGCCATTTTAAAAATATTGCCACTACAATTAGTTCCCTTGGGTAAGTCCTGAGTTTTGAGAAAATCAAATTCGATAATTTTACAAAGAAAATCCTGAAAAAACAATTTGCTACTGAAAAAGCATAAAGTAAGAGTTTTGAGAAAATTAAACTCGATACTTTTACAAAGAAAATCCTGAAAAACAACAGGACTTACCCAAGGGCACTAATTGTAAATGAAGCCCATGAAACCCAAGTCCAAGTTCAAATCAAATATGAAACAAACATCGAACCTATGCCAAGATTTTCTCCGGCAGTGGGTCGGCAAAATCTTCATCTATTGTTTGGTTTTGCTGCTGGGAGTTGTCACAACAGTGGCTTCTCCTCTCCCTGCTTTGGCTAGCACACCCAATCTATGTGCAAATGACAATTTAATCACCAATCCCGCAAATGGCCACCAGTACTGCCTAACCACAGCGGATACCTGGACGGCATCAGAAACGGAAGCCGTAACCAAGGGGGGTAACTTAGTTACTATCAATGACCAAGCCGAGCAAGATTGGTTGTTGCAAACCTTTGGAAATACCGATCCTCTGTGGATTGGTAGCAACGACGCAAAGGTCGAAGACAGCTTTCTCTGGTCCAGCGGTGAAAAATCCAACTACACCAACTGGCTTCCTGGCGAGCCCAATAACGGCGAATGCAACGCCAACGAAGACTACACCGTAATGAACTGGTCTAGCACCACAGGCGGTTGGAACGACCTCAAAGAGGAAGGTTTCTGGCAAGATTGCAAAGCAACCTCCAGCTTTTGCAGTCTAGAAGGAACTGCCCAAGAAATTTCTTTAGGTTGTAAACCAGGATTAATTCCGTTACCTGGGATTGTGGAAATCTCGACTCCTCCAATCATTTACAAGGGCTCAATTAACGGTGTTAAGTGGAACGATCTCAATGGCGATGGCGTTCGCGATAGCATCATCAAGGGTGACAAGCCCGATGTGGTGATGGTTATGGATCTGTCTTGGAGCACCATCCTCGATAAGTTCCAGGGTAGTCCTGTTGGCGATGTGAATAACGATGGCTCGCCCAATGATATTCTCGATGCACAATTGGCTGGATTCATTGCGTTGAACCAGCAACTGATCGACCAAGGGTTTGGCGATACAGCACGAGTGGGAATTGTCGTCTTCTCTATCAATGGTTACCAAGTTGATATGGATCGGGCCACCCCTGGAAAGCAACTCGTAACAAATCCTGCAGCTGATAAGAACGGCAACGGAGTTTCTGATGTAGAAGAGCTCCTGACCCAAGTCAAAGTATCTCGCAACTTCCCAAGGGGCCCCTATCAAGCTTATGTGGGTCAAGTCCGGACTAACTTAGGTGGATGCTACGTTGGTAGACAATGTAGGAGTCCGGGAGGCGGAACCAACTTCGAGCCTGGCTTGGAGTTGGCGAAGAAGACCTTCCAAGCTGTGAGCACTCCGAAGGGTGAAGCTAATATCATCTTCCTCTCAGATGGTGTTCCTGGAGGCGGTTCAGAAGGTCAGCCCCAAACCTTCCAGGTATATCAAACCAACTACCTTGATGAGGTGTCTCAGCTCAAGGAGATCGATGCTAACATCTCTGCCTTTGGTGTTGGTCAAGGTGCCTCCCTTGGTGCTTTACGGAAGATTGATGAGAAAGCCACTGTATTTAGCACAACAGATGAGCTGTTGAGTGTGTTCAGCGGTTTGGACAGTGGTAACAGTAGTTCAACGACTTCAGGTGGTGTTGAGCCTGGTTTGTCCGGTGTGACTGTTTATTTAGATTTGAATAACAATGGCGTACTCGATAGCAACGAGCCGAGTCAGGTGACAGACGATCGTGGTGTGTATCACTTTACGTCTTTAGAACCTGGTAGTTACGTTGTACGTGAGGTATTACCTGGAAGCTTCAAACAAACTGCTCCTAAAGATGGGTTTGTTCGTATTACTTTAGGTGAAAATGAAACAGCTAATAATGTCAATTTTGGCAATCTGAAGCAGTAACCTGACGGCAAACGCATCCTCATTTTGAGGCAGAACAAGACCGTATCTAGAACGCTGGGGGGAGTGACAATGTAGCCGCTCCCACGACAAATTCTCAGGCTTCGACTCCACTCAGCGTTCAAGTGACTGTTTTTTGATGAAGGTCGCGAGTATGGGTTTGCCTTGGTAGGCCTAAGCAAGTAAGGATAGCTGGAGGCAGAGCCGCCGAGCTGTGGGAAATGGATCGAAAAGTATCCTTGCCCTTGGGCCTAATCAATTGGGAGCAGATATTTCCCTTTCCACCAGTTACGCTGTATCTGGTAAGGCCAACAGGGTATTCCAACTTGGAACCTGCGCTTCTGGCGAGCCCTTCCCTGGAGATGGCAACCCCACAACTCTAAGCAACTCGGGTTTAAATTCAACTTTGAAGTGAGCAAAGCAGTTATCCCCACAGATACTCAGTTGTTCTTCAATTTAGTATTTGGGGACTACGATGTGAAGCCTGCCAGCGTGAAATTTACCGATGTAAATGGTAAAAGCTTCAAAAAAGCAGTGAAAGTCCAGCCCACTAAAGTGGGCAGTGCTATTCAAGCTGCCTTCCTAGAGTTAGGCTTTAATCAAGTCTTCAAAGACAAAGATGCAAACCCCTGGCTCGGCTCTTTGAAGGTGGATTTTGTGGCGCTAAAAAAAACCTTATACTGCCTTTGATTACGCTGAAATTGGCACCCAGAAGATCTCGATCGAAGTTTGCTCGTAATTTAGAGTATGCGATAGTTGCATTCATGCCTCGCCTAATTTAAATTCGAGCAAATAACAGGCTCTAGAAATCCAGTATCTTCAATGAAAGATGCTGGGTTTTTCAACATGTAATTGCGCTAGCCTTTTATACTCTGATGATTTTTACTATATTAACGAGTCTGCAATTTCTTGTTTTTTTATTGGTCATAAACTTTGCTCCAATGTTCGTTTACCTTTTAATTGCACCAGAAATTGACTATGTTCTGTATGTTCTTTCCGCTTTTTGTCTCATGCTCTTTACCGCTGTAAGGCTTGTTGAACATTTAATCTCTCAGCGAGAAGAAATAATTGATTTAACTGCTGATTCAAATTCTGACATTGTTCTTCAAAATGCAGCAACACAACAGCAGTTCACTGTTGTTATCCCAGCTTACCTACCTGCAGAAAAAGACATTATCCTCGATACCCTGAACTATTTCTTGTCGCTACAGCTACCCATCCAGATTTTTCTGGCCTACAATACACCTCATGATTTGCCGTTAGAGAAGACGTTGCATTCTCTACCCATAAATGCCTTCAAAGTACCCAAAAGCCACTCTAAGGCAGAAAATATTAATTACATTTTGCCGCATATTAAAACCAAGTATGTGGCTATTTTTGATGCCGATCACGTTCCTCTCAAAGATAATTTTATCCGAGCTTTATACTGGCTAAAAAATGGCTATGATATTGTGCAAGGTACTTGTTTGCCCCTAACGAACTCATTTTTAGGGCAATTTTTAAGCATCGAGTTTAATCAAATGTACAATATTAACCATCTGGCTCGTCCTAGGCTTTGGGGGTTTGCTCTTTTTGGTGGTTCTAACGGTTATTTTAAAACTGAAACTTTGAAAACACTTGGTTTCGACTCAAGCATGCTAACGGAAGATATCGATTTTTCCATAAGAGCATTATTAAGTCACGTTAAATTTCAGTTCGATCGCCGGATTATAAGCTACGAGAAAGCTCCCCACAATATACAAGAGTTATGGAAGCAACGTTCGCGATGGGCTCAAGGATGGTTGCAAGTATGTTGTAAATATACCCCACATATTTTGTGGGCAGATTCTGACAAAATGTCCTACAGAAAAAGAATAGGCATGCTACTCCTGCTTCCTATTCGAGAGTGGGGACAGTTGATTTGTATTCAGACGCTTCCACTAGCACTCGCGCTTTCAATTCAAGGTCATGACTGGAATTGGGGAAATATCTGGCTTTTCACCTTTATCATTTTATTGGCATTGCTGATGATAGAGCCCCTGTGGGTTTCCTTTGTCAAAAGTCCTAAAAGCTCAACTTGTACTTGGTTTTTTATCTATGCCTTTTTGAGTCCCTTCTATTTGCTTTTTCTCAGGTTGGTTCTATTTCATGCTTACCTAAAAGAGATCAGAGGCGATCGTTATTTTCAAATAACCATTAAATCGACTGTTGAAGCTTAATGCTGAATACGCTTAAACACTCACACGCGGGACTTTGGAAATTTCAAGCCCAAACAAACCCTAAACTCTCTTTATGAGCAGTAAATACCTCGATGTTTTCATCTAACCACTCGACAAAACGATAAGATATTGCTGTACGAAATGCGAATGAAATATCAGTCAAGGTATTTAATGGTTTGTTAGCCCAGCGCCTTCTTATACCTCCAGTTAACTGATGCGGTGATCATAAATGTATAAGCACAAAATACTAAAATAAAATGCCTTTTTAAGCTAATTTTATCTCTGACTTGATATTCTCAGGACTTACGTATTACCGCTATATATGGTGTAAAAATTTGTGACTTTTAAGATATTGCCACTATAAATAGTGCCGTTCCGTAAGTCCTGATTCTCTTAGTCCTAACCATCCCTTGGCTTCCCTATAGCACCCATTTGGTATCTTTTCCGTCTAAGGTTACACTAGGTAGCGATCGCTAATCATAATAACCAAGAGCTAAGTAAATGCCATATTCAACTAGTTTAATAATCGTTAAAGCGATCGCACTACCGATGGAAACAAGAGGGCATAGCCACTGAAGTTGTTTCTTTCATTGGACTTTTCCCAGGGAGTAATTAAGGTAAAATAGTTGTCGAGTATATATTATACCCTTTTTTTCTGTTTTTTCACTAAAGTCCCGGTATTGTGGTGGTATTCCCAATTATTGGTATGGTGCTCAACCTGCCTTAGTAAACTCGTCAACGAAGACTACAAACTGCTGATCAGGGTAAAAGTAAAATTCCTCCTTTAGTAAGACTGGAACATCGGCAAATAGGTAGTTTGTTGACTGGTTCTGTAGTGGGAATGTCGTACATTGTGGGGCTAAACATGGTCGCGTAGGGTCAGGTCGTTCTATCGAGAAGAAAATGCAGCAAGAAATATATTAGTCTCGTGTGGGCCTACCGAGACAAAAAACGGACAGGTTGGCCAGCAGCCAGACTACTGCCAAAGTAGCAGCAGCCTGTGAGATGTCAACCCGCCGAGGGGCTACGGCTCGGTAAGAAACCCAGTGCCTTTAGGCCGAGGAGGATGTCAAACAGAGGAGTTGTAATCTATTTACAATTAAAAAGAAATAAGAGCTTATCTGGTTCAACTGACAACTTTTTTCACATGAAAATGATGGTTGAGAATTCAGGAATACATATGACTGGTTGTATTTTCAAGTCTGTTTTTCAACCTTGTTCTGGAACTATTAATAATAAGCCGTAAATATTTAATGTTTCAACCTGTAATTGCCGAAGCAAGAAAAACTAAGCCAGTTGATGCGATCGCTAAACCAGCAAACCGAGTTATATATTTAAAAGCTATAGATTTGATTACCTGATTTGTAACAAAATATATTCCCAGAGATATTACCAATTGAATGAGGGTAAAACCAATCAAGTAAGCAACTAAAGGGGTTGTTTCAGCCCCAAAAATCCCTTCCCCATAGGCATGACCATGAAATATTCCAGCTAATGCTGCTAAGCCAGAAATCAACAAAGTATTATTAATTACTAACTTTTTGTTTTGTCGAATAACTAACAAAACCCCAAACAGCACTACCGATGCAGCAATAATTATTTCAGGGATAGGTAAATCTATCCCTTGTAAATGAATTCCCGCACCTATTCCTGTAGCAATCATAAAAGCAATTGGAATTAAGATTCCTCTAGCTATGCCTACCGCCATTAAACCACTAGCAATTACAAAAGCTAAATGATCGAAACCAATTATAGGATGTCCGAAGCCTGACATCATTCCTTCAAAAAAATTGCCAGGTAGTTTTCCACCAAGGGGATGATGAGCTAAGACTGGTGGAGTAGCCAAAAATAATAATACTCCCAAGAAGGCTATTATTCCAACTTGTTTTGACCAATAATGATTTAACTGCAAATATATTTTTTGCCAATAACCTGGTTGATTTGCCATATTGATTTGATTTGATTTAATTTGATTTGCAATAACTATTAAAGCTTTAACTCCTCTTACTATTTCCTAACAAGGGAGGATAAATTTTTTTAGAGGAGAATTTAGAGTGATTGAGCCTTATTTTTTGTTAATGTACAGTACTTACGCAAATTCACCTTGAAAACGCCATATTTAGGGGCAAATGGCATTCGCCCTCACCTTCGTGTAGTGCCCGTGCCTAAGTCCTGATGTAAATACAATTACCATTAGAGTACTTTCACTATAATTGTGCAAATATATTCAGAATTTACGCAAAATATGAAAGTATACACCATTTTTAGGGGTTAACGGCCGTTAGCTTCTACTAGATATAGTGGTTCTGTGTAAGTCCTGATATTTCAACCTTAGCTAAATAGCTAGATAACAATAATTTCATACTTTGAAACTTTCTGTAGCCAAAAATACATAAATACAAATTATTTCAATAGTTATTATTAAGAAATATTACTAGATTGTTGTTTTAGTAAAGATGCTCAGACCTTAATTGCACTGACTATGCTTAGTAGTAGGGTAGCTAAGTATTATTAAGCACCTAAAGACCTATCTAAAAATACTGATTTTGGAATGGGAAAATAAGGGTTTGAGAACCTTTTCTGAAGAAGTCTAATATAAATAAATTAATAGAGAAAAATTCTCACACTTGTAGTTAGCTAGCTTCCTTCTGACTTTTAACTTTTAACTTCTAACTTCTAACTTTTGACTTCTCTAAATAAAACGAATAAACCAACAATCCTTAAAATTCACACCAGCAAATGCCTCATACTCTGCCAAACTTCTGACATTTCCTAACCCATAAATCCCAAAATATTCCTTTGGACTTTCCATTCCCAAAATCTGACGAAAACGAGATTCAGATATCTGATTTTGCACCCACCAGTCTTGATGATCTTCCCAATGTACAATTCGCTTTTTACCAGTATTATAAAAATGCCAACAAACACTCAGATTGGGGTGATAAATATCCCAACCTCTCGTCCAAGCTTTAGCAGCAAATAACACTTCTTCTCCAGTAAAATAAATATCGGGATCGTAGGGAATCTCCTCAATAATTGACCCTTCTGCAAAAAGAAATCCAGCAGCAACAAAAGCTCCTAGTTGCGGGGTACTACATTTACTCAAATCACCTATTGCTCTTAAAGTTAAAGTACCAGGATCTCCAAACTGATTTGGTTCTAACCGACTTGGTGTATCCCCAATTAATTCTCTAGGGGGCTTGTAAGCAGGAGGATAAGTACTCAGAAGTGGTTTTTGACTAGGACATATTTTTAGCATTTTAATTAATTCTACATCCCATCCAGGTAAAAATCTCATATGGGAATCAATTTGTAAAGTGTATCGTTCTTTTTGCCATAACTTTTGTACTAGAGACCTGGCCCAACCTACACCACGAGCTTGAGAAGCTGTAACCATAATAATATGACAATTTTTTATACCTTTAAGTTTACTAATATAGTTCTTTTCGTAATCCGTACTATACTGCCAACAAATACCAAAAGTGAGACGTTCGGGATGAGTCGCGTGGGCGATCGCCTCTTCAATTGTGGGAACCAATTCTAAATCTCGGTAGGCAACTATTTGAATAAAAATACTATCCATAAATTTTAGCTCTCAAATACCTACTCCTTAAGACAAAATTTCCGGCAGTCCTACTTTTCTTAATTCGACAAACTTACCTTGAAAATCTACAGCTCGCTCCTCCCCAACTCGCCTTGCTTCTGCTAACTCCCGACGAATTTCTGCCCGCTCCATTTTTTCACAAACTCCGCCTAATATATAGATGAATAATCTCATCGCTAAGTCTCTACCAGCTACTGACATTCGCTTCCGATTAAAATCATATAAAACCCCATACCAAATTGAGTCAGGAAATTCTATTCCGCTCAACCCACCATCTACATCATACTTATTTAATTTATGAAAAATCTCCTCGAGAGAAAATCCTTTTTTATATATTAAAATTCCTAAAGCTTCCGCAAAAGCAATTTGCCCAACAGGGCGGAATAAAACATGACCTTCTCCTGGTTTAATCTCAAAACTAAATCTTCTTAATTCCGGGGTTTCAGAACCATTTTCTAATCTAGAATAACTAGGCAAATTAGCTAAATAATCCCAAAATTCCATAAATTCTTCTACCCCTTCTTCTAGCTCTTCTTCTTCAGGACGCATGGGAATTAAACCTCTATCTGAAGGTTTCCAATAGGGATAATGAGGTTTTAAATATCTTTCAGACATTTCTTGCAGTGCTTGGAGAGTAGTTAAAACAGTAGACTTAGCTGCCACAGTTGCACTATCCCAATTTATTCTTGGATTTCTACTATCTTTCTCCTTTAAAATAGGATGATAAATTGCTATTTTTCTCGCTATAATGGCAAATCCATCATCCTCATTTAATAATGCTAGTTGCCCTTTACTTAATTTGATCGCTGTCAAATTTACATGAGCAAAAACTGACCTAACTCTACGTCGCGCTTCTGCTCTTGTTTCTCCTTTTACTACTGCTGGAATAAATTCTATTCCTATTTGTTCGTAAGCTAATTTTTGTAGTTCTGGTAATTTAATATGATGAATTTCGGCTAAACTCTCAATAGTAATTGCTGCACCTACTGGTTTCTTTTGTTTGTTATATCTTGATAATCTGCCAGTTTTTATTAATTCCATTAATCCTTGAATTCCCATCAGTCTATGTTGACCATCTAAGGCAAATACTGCTACTTCTAAACGTAGGTCTAATAATCCTACTTTTCCTTCTGAGTCTAGGGGTAAAAAATTACTGGCAGATTTATTTGCTTTACCATTTTTATTCCATTGTTCTGCTTTGGGATTATCTACCCAACTGGGGCTAATGACTACTAATACTGCGGGAAATTTATGGGATTTTCTCGTTGCTAAATATAAGGTTAATGGAGCTTGACGAGACCAGTCTAAGGGTCGTTGTTGAATTTCATCTATTGTTTCTGCATCCCGAATTATATTGTCAGTTTCTAGGTCAAATTTTTGCCGAAATAATGGTAATTGAGAAGCAAAACGTACACGACTATCTAACCATTCTAGAGTCACGGAGCCGATGTAAGCTTCTGTATTTCCCATCATGGTTTTTTGTACTAATAATCTGTCATCTTTGCCTATATGTTTGTCTAGCAAGATGGCGATCGCTTCTCTTTCTCGATTATCGTTTTCTACAATTTCTTTTGCTATTTCTGATGTGGGTCTACTGGCCTTTTTCATCCTTGATTCCTGAAAATATTTTTAACAATTTTTGAAAATGATTACATATATAAATTTTTATCAATAAATGTTTTTAAAAACTTTTGATTTACTACAATTATTAATTATATAATAATAGTTAACTTATCATATATAATCTATTATGTCAATTAATCTATTATCTCAATACTTATGGGACACAAACGACCCAACATTAGGCCAAGAGTCAACTCTAGGTTTGTCAACCGAAGCTTAAAGTGGGTACGCACAAAAAATTCAACTATATTAAGTTTTCTAAACTGACTCCAAGCTCCAACCTAAATTTGATTCGAGGTAAATTTACATTTTGTTACATAGCGCAAATTTTAACACTTATCTACTTATAACGCTTTCCCTTGTTATAAGGTACAGCTACAGGGGCCAGATGCCCACACTACATAATTGTCACTATTTACCCTATACATTATTTGACCGAAATCTGTTGTATAAGCCTAGAATTGACAAGATTAAGCATTAAATTACTACGTTATTTTCAGTAAAGCAATTCATAGTGTGGGTTTCCAACAACTATTTATTGATGAAAATTATTGATGAAAAAATTGAATGATAATAAGCTTTGATTACCTAGTGAAAAAAATATTTTCCTAGAATATGAACTCTTACAATTCCATGGCCAGAATGTATTTAGATCATAATCATCAACAATTAATTTGACTAAATTTGAGGGCATTTATAAATATGAAAGGTATACAACAATCTTTATTTCCAAGCAGAACTACTGTTGAATTAGTAGAAGATATAAAAAAGCTAACTCAAGAAATCCAAGAACTCTATTGTTTAGATGATATTCCTTGGGTTATTGGATATTCAGGTGGTAAAGATAGCACTGCAACATTGCAACTTATATGGAATGCGATCGCCGAACTTCCCCAAAAAAAACGAGTTAAAACTATCCACGTTATTACTACAGATACATTAGTAGAAAATCCTATTGTTTCTGCTTGGGTAACTAACTCTTTACAATTGATGGAAGAATTTGCAAAAAGTAATAAACTACCTATAAAATGTCATTTATTAAAGCCAGAAATTAAACAAACATACTGGGTGGGATTACTTGGAAAAGGATACCCAGCTCCACGGCATACATTTCGCTGGTGTACTCCACGCTTAAAAATAGATCCGTCTAATCTTTTTATTCGTAATGTTGTTAGAAATAATGGAGAAACTATAGTTATTTTAGGAGTTCGTAAAACAGAAAGTGCTAATCGTGCAGCAATAATGAATAAGCGAGAAATTGGTAGAATCAGAAATCATCTGAGTCCTCATCCTAGCCTGCTTAATTCTTTACTTTATACTCCTATTGAAGACTGGCGAACTGATGAGGTTTGGCTATATTTAATGCAATGGGAAAATCCTTGGGGAAATAGTAATAAAGATTTATTAGCAATGTATCGAGGTGCAACAGAAGATAATGAATGTCCTTTAGTAGTTGATACTTCTACTCCTAGTTGTGGAAGTTCTCGTTTTGGATGTTGGGTTTGCACTTTAGTAGATAGTGATAAGTCTATGTCAGCAATGATTCAAAATGATCAAGAAAAAGAATGGTTACAACCTCTGATAGATTTGCGTCAGGAACTAGATATTTCTGACAGAGATAAAAGAGATTTTCGGCGAATTTGGGGTACAGTTCAATTATTTGAACGGAATGTAAATGGTGAAATTTCTGTAGAACCAATACCCGGTCCATACAAAAAAGAATGGCGAGATACTTTATTGAGAAAACTGTTAGAAGCTCAAACAAAAATTCGTGAAACTGCTCCGGTAAATATGCGAGATATTACTATTATTTCTTTAGAAGAACTTAGCGAAATTAGACGCATCTGGTTAGAAGAAAAACACGAGTTTGATGATAGTTTACCCCGCATATATAAAGAAGTAACAGGAGAAAAGTTTGAAGACTGTCGTCCTGGTGCTGGAATCAGTCTTTTAGGTAGTGATGAATGGTCAGTGCTAGAAGAAATATGTAATGGGGATGCTATGCACCTTGAACTTATGGCAAAACTGTTAGATACAGAACGGCAATATTATATTAAGTCTCACCGATATAAGATTTATGAAAGTCTTGAACAATGTTTTGAAACAAGTTCTCGTTCCCAGGAAGAAGCTATTCAAAATGCTCATAATAAAAGAGATTTAAAAGAAGCTGTTGAGAAAGGAGAGGTTTCCGAAAAAATGAAACAATTAAGTTGGGCAAATATGAAGTTTTCTCGTCAAAGTGAGGCAGATATTGAGGAAGAGTGATCAATAATTTTCTTGTCTGGTAAAGCTCTATTATTAAAAATTCAATGTTCCCAGTGGGAGGTATTTTGCCTGGGATCAGCTAATTTTCATTTTAAATGGGTATTAATAAGCTAGAATTTATAATTTCTAATTTAGAAGGGTTTTTTCTCTGAACGAGGCATACAACAATAAGTTGTTTAAATGCACAAAAGTTTAGGTGTACCTCTGCCTTGCTCGAATCAGCTGTATATCCTTATAGGACTAAGCATTTAGGTTAGAATATTGGTAAATTCTAAGAAAAAAAATCAACTTCAGCATTTCAAACCGAGTGCTGAGGCAGGTCGGTACTGATAACTGTTCACTGATAGCTGATAGCTAATAACTGATAACTGATAACTAAAATGATCTTCCTAGAACTTGTCTTGCAAAATTTCGGACCGTACTCCGGTAAACAAACAATTAACCTTCGCCCCACATTTAGCGATCGCCCTCGTCCTATAATCTTATTTGGAGGTATGAATGGAGGAGGAAAAACTACTCTTTTAGATGCTATTCGCCTCGCACTTTATGGTCATCGCGCCCAATGTTCAACTAGGGGAAATTTAACTTATGGCGACTTTCTTTCTCAATGTGTAAACCGCAATACTCCACCTACAGAAAAAACTCGTATTGAATTAGCTTTTGAACATATTCTAGATGACCAAGTTGTCGAATATCGTATCGTTCGTACCTGGGAAAAAAATCCTAAAGATGGGAAAGATAGTCTGGGAATTCTTGATGGTGAATGGCCTGATTCTTACTTGGCAAATACCTGGGATGAATATATAGAAAATCTCTTACCTTTGGGAATTTCTAATCTATTTCTCTTTGATGGAGAACAGGTAAAAGAATTAGCTGAACTAGAAACACCACCATCTTTAGTGATAGATGGGATTCAGTCATTATTAGGATTGGAATTAGCAGAACGTCTGGCAGGAGATTTGGATATTTTGGTGACTCGGAAAAAGAAACAACTTGCTAAGACTAAAAAGATAGTAAATTTAGAGGAGATTGAACAAAAACTCCATCAGCAACAAATAGATTTAAATGTTATTAAAGAAAAAAAATTAGGTTTGAAAAATAAATTAGAAAAAACTCGAGAAAAGCAACAAAAAGCAATGAGAAAATTTGTCTCTGAAGGAGGAAAAATTGCTGCTGAGAGAAATCAGTTAGAACAAGAGTTTAAGAATACAGAGTTAGAGATTGATAATGCTCGTCAGGAAATGTTTGAACTTGCCGAGGGAGCTTTACCTTTAGCTTTAATTTCTCCACTTTTGGAACAAGCAAGTTCTCAGGGTGATTTGGAAATTTTACGCCATGAAGCAGAAATTGCTTTGGATGCTTTTCAGGAAAGAGATAAACGTCTACTTGATTATCTGGATAATTTATCTATTCCTACTGATAAATTTACCAAAATTGAAGAATTTCTGAATCAAGAGAATCTAATGCTGAAAGATGATATTAATGAAGGGGATCAGCCTTGGTTGTTTGCTGATGAAGAAACTTTAATTTTACTAGAAAATTTGTTGCGCTATGAGATTGAAAATTCTGTGAAAAGTGCCCAGGAAAGTTTAACTCGTTTGAAAGATTTTGAAGTGAAAATAGATGTTTTGGAAAAGCAATTGGCAACGGCAGCGTCCCCGGAAGCTTATGAAATTTTGGCAACTACTTTACAACAGGCACAAGTTGAGTTAGCAAGGGTACAAGTTGCTTATGAAAATAGTGAGCGTGATTATAAAAAGTTGGAGGATGCTATTGGTAAAACTAAGAAGGAATTGTTTATTTATACTGATGAAACTATCGAACATCACAATATTCAACATATAATTGATTCTTCTGCAAAAGTGAAGCGGACTTTACAGCTATTTAAAGATAAGTTGACTCTGAAAAAGCTGAATAAATTAGAAATAGAAGTTACTGAGTGTTTCCGCTATCTTTTGCATAAATCAGATTTAGTTCATCGGGTGGCTATTGATGCTCATAATTTTACTCTTTTTCTCTATGATAATCAAGGGCAACTTGTTCCTAAAAATCGAATATCTGCAGGGGAAAAACAGCTTTTGGCAATTTCTTTTTTATGGGGGTTAGCACGGGTTTCTGGTAGACGTTTACCTGTGGCTATTGATACACCTTTAGGAAGGTTAGATTCTTCTCATCGTCAAAATTTAGTTGAGCGTTATTTTCCTGCTGCTAGTCATCAAGTTATTTTGTTTTCTACTGATACTGAGATTGGTGAATCCGAAGTAGAAAATCTTCGTAATTTAGAGGCGATCGCTCAGGAATATTTGCTCAAATATGATGCTCAAAAAAGTCAGACGAATTTCAAAAAGGGGTATTTTTGGTAAGTCACTTTTTTCTTTCTAATTTTTTAACTGAAGTTGTCTAGGTAAAAGTAGAAAATATCCGGAATTTCTAGGCGATCGCCTTTCAATAGAGAATCATGGAAGTGGTGGGGACAGCCTTTTTAGTAAATACTCAGAAACTTTTCTGTGGTTTAGAGCCTTGATAAGTATTCGCGATCGCTAAAGTCTTACAAGAAGTTTAAACACTTATAAAGTTCAACTATTACACTTTTAATTATGATTATATTATGGCATATAAATGGTAAGGATTCAGGTGAGAGCGATATAGCTGCCACTAGGGTCTGCCAATGCTCCCTCAGAATTCAGGTATGAGATGTAGGGATTAAAGAAAGAGTTGTAAGAGCTATAGAGTACAGGATTAATGGGATGGAACAACATTTGCGGCTGAACAACGATTATGAGCCTGTAGATGTCTCTAGCCATTTTGACGATGTTGAAAGTTGAAGCTAGAATAAAAGTATGATTCTTCATTCAGATGCGGAAGTACGTAGTTAGCTCTAGGTTGACTCTATCCGTACTTCTCCTTTTCTTTTCCTAAAGTTTAGAAAAGTTTTATTGTTTGTTGTTTCCTTTGTTGCATTTTATAATTTATAGTTTTAAGAAACTATATTAACGAAGGAGATTCCTCACGATGGAACCTATTGAATTTGCTTTAGTAGCGATCGCTATTCCCTTCCTCAGTAAGTATGTAGAAAAGTCTGGAGAGAGACTAGGAGAACATACCACTCAACAGTTGGCCAAGTTGTGGAACAGTATTAGGGCTCTGCCTAAACATAATTTTGTGGCTCTAAAGCCATTAGAAGAGAATCCTTTCCCTCAGAATCTTGAGCTGGCTACAAGGGAAATGGAAATAGTGGCCAATCAAAACCCAGGACTTAAACAGGATATTATCGATGTAGCGGCAGTGGCCCAAAGAGAACATCCCACAGAGGTTCAACGCATTATCGCTGAGATAGATAAAAATAAATTACAAGGGATAACTGCTGAAAAGAATAATGCTGTGTTTCAGGGAAATACTATTAGTGGTGGAAATGTAAGTAATACAGGAGGGGTTCAAGGCAGTACCATCCAAGGAGATGTAATTTTTTGACTAGAGCCGTCGGGAGGGGCACCGACAAAGGAAAGTACCCAGCTATTAGATAGAATTCCTGAAAACTTTAGCCATAGACGAGGGGCTAAAAAGTTTGTTGGTCGTGAAGAAGTAATAGAAACTTTATATAAACAACTCCAGCTATCGGAGCGGATTGCGATTACTTCTGTTACTGGGATGGGAGGTATTGGTAAAACTGAGCTGGCACTTCAATATGCTCATTTTCATCTCAAACAAAAAACTTATAAAGGCGGTATTTGTTGGCTAAATTGTCGTGGTAAAAATGTAGGACTTCAAATTATCACTTTTGCTGTATCACGGTTTAATTTACAAATTTCTGAACAATATGATTTACAAACTAGGATACAAGTATGTTGGGATAATTGGCCTCAAGGTGATGTATTAATCATCTTTGATGATGTAGTGGATTACGGGGAAATCGAAGATTGTATACCTCCTGAAAGACCTAGGTTTAAGGCTATCATCACAACCCGCAAGAAATGGCTACAACAATCTTTTAAGAAGTTGGAATTAGAAGTTCTAGATACACCGTCAGCTATAGATTTATTGATATCTTTTGTTGGAAGCAGTAGAATAGAGGCAGAGCGGAAAGAAGCTGAGGAATTGTGCAAAGATTTAGGATTCTTGCCTTTGGGATTAGAACTAGTAGCTC
>JAKQYF010000115.1 GCA_023356535.1 Trichodesmium sp. MAG_R03
TTAATCAATATTTATGGAGGCAACCCCCACTGGTTAAAAATTACAGCAACAGGTATCAAAGATTTATTTGGTGGCAGGGTAGGAGAATATTTGCAGTACAAACCTCTATTTTTAGCAGAATAATTGACAGTTATCTTAAAACAAAATTTAAGTCGGCTATCGGAATTAGAGAGTCAAATTTTACTACAAATTAGCCATCAAAAAGAACCAGTTTCCATATCTTGGTTGCAGGAGGGAAGCGATCGCTCCTACTCCGATATTTTGAATGCCATTAGGTCTTTAGGGAAGCGATCGCTACTGAAAAAAATTGAAAGGCAAAATTCGACTCTATTCGTCGTTAAACCGATTTTTCAAGAATATTTGCTGGAGCAATAACCTGGTCAAATCATGACTTATTCACCCCTTCATTGTTGATCCAATACCTTACAACTTTGTTTCTAATAAACTGTGCTGTTATGATAGCCTCATCCAAGAATTCATATTGATTTGATGTCCTGTTTAATAACTTAGCTTTTCTTGCTAACATTGCTATCTTTTGGTTTCTATACTATTATTATATCACATATTTTTTCAGATTAAACAATCATTTGAAAAAAATATTTTTGTGGATCAAGTCCTCTGAAAAGAACGAGACTTTAGACCCACTTTTTCGGTAAAAAATATCCAACTAGGAGCGGGAAGGTGTAAAGACAGGACTTACGCATGAACACCATTGGTAGGGTGTGTTTTGCTGACGCAAAGCGGAGCGAACGCTTTGCGACATAAAAAGCAGGCTTCGTAACGCACCAAAACTCTATATCTAGTACCTTTACATAAGTCCTGAAACATTTAAAAAAGAGGGAAAAATCTTTTTCCCTCTCTATTAGAACTTCCTACTTTTGACTTTTAACTGAAAATCACTATATTGTCAAAGTTTTGATCCATTAAAAATCTTGCTTTTGACTTTTGAATGCATAACTTTTGACTTGAAATTACTTAAGATGCTACCTTAGCAGTAGATCTCCGTCGCCGTCTTCCCACAGGTTTCACTGTAATCTCTGTTTCACGTTCTTCACCTTCTCCATCTGGAGTTTGCATCAAAAACACCAATAAGGGTTGACCTTGAAATTCTCGTCTTAACATTCGCTGAACACTACATTCAAGCTGATCTTGCAACCTAGACCAATCAACTTGAGTATTGTTATGAGCATTGGAGTTAACATACTCAGACCAGTAAGAACTCAAATCTTTCTCTAATACCCTAATCACCAGTTCTTGCAATTCTGCTTTATCCACAGAACTCACCACACCACGTAAATGTAACTGAGGTTGACCAATCAATTTACCATCCAAACCAACTGCAAACGCGATAGTAACAACACCATCCTCTGCTAGTTGTTGTCGTTCCTTGAGAGTCTTGTCTTCAACCATACCAGAACGAGAAGAGTCTAGCAACTCAATACCAGAAGATACTTTATCTGCAACATAAATAGAATCTTGAGTCAGTTCAACCACATCTCCATTTTGAATCACAACCATATTTTCTCGAGGAACTCCCATACCTTGAGCAGTTTGGCTGTGTTTTACCAACATCCTATGCTCTCCATGAAATGGTATAAAAAATTTCGGACGAGTAAGCGCCAACATTAATTTTTGGTCTTCCTGACAACCGTGACCGGAAACATGAATACCTTTGTCTTTTCCATAAATAACATTTGCTCCTAACATCATTAGTTTATCTATAGTATTAACAACGGCGATCGTATTACCAGGAATAGGGTTTGCAGAGAATACCACTGTATCTCCTTGGCGAATTTTTATTTGCCTATGTTCACCTTTAGCAATACGAGTAATTGCTGACATTGGTTCCCCCTGAGAGCCCGTAGTCAAAATCAACAATTTTTCATCAGGCACACTTCGGACATTATGCAAAGGTACAAACAAACTATCTTCACACTTAATGTAACCCAAATTGCGAGCATGAGCAATCACATTCAGCATAGATCGCCCTACTACTGCCACTAACCTGCCATGTTTTTTCGCTAATTCCAGAACTATTTGTAGTCTATGTACACTAGAAGCAAAAGTTGTCACCATTACACGTCCTGGTGCTTCAGAAAACACTCGGTCTAGACTCGGATAAACCGATCTTTCGGAAGGAGTGAAACCAGGTACTTCTGAATTTGTGGAGTCACTAATGAGGCAGTGAACTCCTTTTTCTCCATATTCTGCCAACTTTTGCAGATCAAATCTTTCTCCGTCTACAGGGGTATGGTCAATTTTAAAGTCACCTGTATGGATAACTACTCCTAATGGCGTTGTTATTGCCACAGTAAAGCTATCCGCCATTGAGTGAGTATTACGAATATATTCTATACTGAAATATTTACCCAATCTAACAACATCACGGGGGCGAACAGTTTTCAATTCTGTACGATTTTGAACTCCTGCTTCCTCTAATTTATTGTAGAGCAGAGCCATCGCTAGCCTAGGTCCATAGATGACTGGAATTTCTATATTTTTTAAATGAAAAGGTATGCCACCAATATGATCTTCGTGACCGTGGGTGACAATCATACCTTTGATTTTATGACAATTTTCACACAGATAGGTTACATCTGGTAAGACTATATTTACACCGTGCATTCCATCTGTGGGAAAGGCTAATCCGGCATCAAGTATAATGATTTCGTCATCGTACTCGAATATGCAAGTGTTTTTGCCTATTTCATGAAGTCCACCAAGGGGAATAATTTTTAAAGTGGAGGGTGATTTTTTTCTAATCATAATTGTCCTATTTTTACTCTTGTTTACTTTGTATTATTTTGAGGGATTATCAATGATATTTTATACCTCTTAAAATTAATAAAAACCAACATCTTAATATACAAGATTTTAGTAATATTAATCAGGATTAAATAATCATTGCTCAGCTTATTAATAAAGTCAGGAGTCAGAATTTACTAATATTTAGGGCTAGCTGATTAAATATTAAAGCATTGACACATAAAGGGTTCAGCATTTTTAGGATCGAAAAAAGTGTCTAGTTTTCGTTCCTGAGAGCTCAAAAAGTAAGTATTTTAGGGGCTCCCTAGACAGAAAAATCAAGGTACAAATATATCCGACTACCTCCTCTATCAATTCCCCGTTCCTCTGTAGGGACGTTTCCCTACGCGACATGTTTGCGCAGTATTCCGTCAGGAAAACGCATTTTTGTTATGCAACGTCCCTACATCTCCTCCTGGAAGATATTAGGGGTTGTTCCCCTACTCCTGAAAAAGACTTTTTCAGCAAGCCCTATTTAGTTGTGGGAAAAATTTTTGTCTATGAAGCTAGCTCATAATAAATCTAATTTACCCATTTCTGCTGATAATTTTTCCTGAATTTCTATTGATGGATCGCATAATGGAGGGCGAGTAGTACCTACCTTCCATCCTAACATATTTAGAGCTGCCTTTATAGGAATAGGATTAGTTGTGGCAAATAGAGCTCTAAATAAGTTGAATAGTTGTAGATGAATTTTCGTGGCACCCTGTACTTTACCTGTTTCAAATGCTACCATCATCTCCTGTAGTTGCTTTCCTACTAGGTGACTAGCTACACTGACAACCCCACTGCCACCAATAGCCATTAATGGTAGAGTTAGGGAGTCATCTCCAGAATAAATCTTAAATTCTGGCGCAGTCAACTGTCTAATCCGACTTGCTTGGTCTAAGTTGCCACTTGCTTCTTTAATAGCAACAATATTTGGAATTTCCGCCAGTCTTGCTACAGTTTCTGGTTCCAGATTTTTACCTGTACGTCCTGGTATATTATATATCATGATTGGTAATTCTGGCGTAGCTTCAGCGATCGCTTTAAAATGCTGATAAAGTCCCGACTGTGGTGGTTTATTATAATATGGCACCACCTGTAATGAACCGTCTAAACCCAATAGAGCTGCTTTTTGGGTAGCTGTGATCGCTTCACTTGTTGAGTTTGACCCAGTACCTGCTAAGACTTGAGCTTTTCCTGCTACTGCTTTTTGAACTACCTGAAATAGCTGATATTCTTCTTCCCATGTCAAACTAGGAGACTCACCTGTTGTTCCACATACTACTAATGAGTCTGTTCCATTCTTTGTCAACCAAATTGACAACTTTTCTGCTTCTTCATAGTTAACACTACCGTCTTGGTTAAACGGTGTAATCATTGCAGTCAGAACACTACCAAAGTTTACCACACTATGTCCACTCCTTTTAGGTATTATTTTAATTTATTTGCTAGGTTTTCCTAGTTTTTGTGGTCATTTATAGACAAATACGGTTTAGATAAGACCAAAACTATTATGGTATAAAACCATGAGATGAGCTTTGAGTTTACATAAAAGTATTGACAAATAAAGGTATTGGCCTTTTTTTGTCGAAAAAGGTGCCTGTTTTTGGCTCCAACAAGGCTGAAAAATTTAGTATTTTGAGCATTCCTATGGCAGAAAAATCAAGGGACAAATATATCCGACTACCGACCTTTCCCCTTCTGAGAGGAAGTTAGGGGTGGGTTCCCTCCACAGTCGGGGTTATGGGTGGGTACATTTCCTGTTCCTTTGTAGGGACGTTGCATGCAACGTCCCTACCTACTGTCCTGCTCCTTCAAAGACTTTTTGAGGAAACCCTAGTTAATTGTTACCTTAGTGGGGTGACCTACAATACCCTATACCTATTCTATCTATCTACATTTCATAAATTGGCATTCAATTACGAACCCGTTTTTTCTGTTTTTTTTATTACAATGAATTAAAATGTTCCTACTGGCATCCTCAACCAATTTTTTGCTACTAATAATTCAGCTATTTGTACTCCATTCAAGGCAGCTCCTTTTCGTATCTGGTCTCCACTTAACCATAATTCTAATCCGCAAGGATGAGAAATATCTTGCCGAATTCTCCCGACCAAGACATCATCTTTACCACTTGCTTCCATTGGCATGGGAAAATAATTTTCTTGCCAATTTTCTACCAGTGTCACTCCTGGTGCTTGACTTAATATTTCCCGTGCTTTAACTACACTAAATGGTTGAGCAAATTCTAAATTAATTGCTTCTGAATGCGCCCTTAAGACTGGTACTCGGATACAAGTTGCTGTAATTCTGAGTTCATTATAGCTAAATATTTTTCTTGTTTCATTGAGCATTTTCATTTCTTCTTGACAATATCCCTGCTCATTGAGTTGGGAATTATGTGGGAATAAATTAAATGCTAATGGGTAGGGAAAAATATCAGTTGTTGGAGCTTTTCCGTCTAAAATTTCTTTGGCCTGAATTTTCATTTCTGCCATTGCTCTTAACCCTGCCCCACTTGCTGATTGATAAGTGGCTACCACTAATCTTTGTATTGGCTGAATTTTGTTTAATGGCCACACTGCTACACTCATTAATATTGTTGTGCAGTTAGGGTTAGCAATTATACCTTTATGTAGAGCTGCTGCTTCTGGGTTAACTTCTGGGACTACAAGAGGCACTTGGGGGTCCATGCGGAAAGCACTAGAATTGTCAATAACTACAGCTCCAGCCTCTACAGCTTTCTTGGCCCATACTTTTGATGTAGATGCACCTGCTGATGCTAGTACTAAATCTACTTTTTGAAATGAATCATCTCTTAGAGCTTCTACTTGTAAGCTTTCTTCCTTAAATTTTAAGGTCTTACCTACTGAACTGGGTGATGCTAGTAGTTTTAATTCTGCTACTGGAAAGTTACGAGTTTCTAGTAATTCTAGCAATTCTGTACCTACTGCACCAGTTGCTCCTAATATCGCTACTCTGTATGAATTTGACAAATTATCTTCCTCCTTTTATTTCAATTTGAAACAATTTTATTTTGATCTAAGGGTTTTAATTAAATCTCATAATTTGCTATGTAGGGTTTTGAAATGAGATGTCAAACAAAAGTTGTTTGTTTAGTAATAGTAAAAAGTCCGGCAAACTTCATTAGCTGTTACCTTTTGCTTAAAAGCAGCCAGGTTTTTATCTAACTTAAATAAAATTACTATAGATATCAATTTTTCTGACTAATTTTTCATAGGAATTATTTGCCTTTTTCTCATTATGGAATAAACTTTTTCCAGAACAAGTTTAGTTTTTAGACTTTCCTATTAATACTATATATCTACCAAGTAGTTATGCAGAATTAATTACACATACTTTCAAGCTGAAAAGCATATATTCCAAGTTATTTGGAAATAAAATTAGGTAATTAATTTTGTGGTGTGAGCCTCAAGAGTAAATTCAGCTAAATTGAGTTCCTCTCGACGCTACTCTTACGAGACAGCATAACTTATTCATTATGTCTTAAATAATAGTGTGTTTTAAGTATAATTATTGATATTGACTAATAGCATAAGGAATGCTATATGTATACTTGCATAATAAAGTAAAAAAAAAGTCCTCAAATTAAGTTATGAGTGACCTAGATGGATAGAACAGTAATCTGCAAAGATTAAATTACTGGAACAAGGGAAATAGTCAAACTTCCCAAAGCTACCCAAGCAAGAGATATTTAATTATAGCTTAAGAAAATCATAACCTAAATAATACTGACTAAATTATAAAAGCCGATGAAAGTTACCCAGGAAAGACTACCAGCTAGCCAAATAAGTCTAGAAATCGAGATTACACCAGAAATGTCTAAGAATGCTTATGAGCAGGTAATTCAGAAATATGCCCGTTCTGCTAATATTCCTGGGTTCAGAAAAGGCAAAGTGCCTAGAAACATTTTGCTTCAAAGGTTGGGAAAAAATTATATTAAGGCAATGGCCTTAGATGAATTAATTAATAATTGCTTAGAAAAAGCAAGGGAACAAGAGCAAATCAAAGCAATAGGCCAATTTGAACTTCAAATAGAGTTTGAAGAGTTAGTCAAAAATTTTGAACCAGGAAAAGAAATGGTTTTTTCAGCCAAGGTAGATGTAGAACCAGATGCCAAGGTTGATAATTATAAGGGATTAGTTGTTAAGGCGGAAGAAGCTAAGTATACTCCTGTCCAAGTTGATGAGTTTCTTGAAAAACGTCGCTCTTTAATGGGGACATTAATTCCTGTAGAAGGAAGAGCTGCTGAGTTAGAAGATGTGGCCATAGTAGATTTTGTAGGTGTAATTCCACCAGAGACGGAAAAAGAAGAAGCAAAAGAAGTACCAGGGGGTAATGCTCAAGATTTCCAAATAGATTTAAAAGAAGGAGAATTTATTCCAGGCTTTATTGAAGGAATAGTGGGAATGAAGCTAGAGGAAACAAAGGAAATTTCTGCACAGTTTCCTTCAGAATATAGTGATACAAATTTAGCTGGTAAGCCAGCGGTGTTTACTGTAACTCTGAAAGAACTTAAAAAAAAGGAATTACTAGAATTAGATGATAATTTAGCTCAAGAGATTAGTGAGTTTGAAACAATAGCTGAATTACGAGAGTTCTTGGAGAAACAATTTACTCAAGAAAAAGAGCAAGAAACAAAACAAAATAAGGAAAAAGCTATTGTGGATGAGTTGGTGACTCATTTAGAAGTAGAAATTCCAGAAACTTTAATTAAAAATGAGGTGCAAAAAATATTGGCCCAAAATGCCGTGGAGTTGAAGCAGTATGGAATAGATGTCAAAGAATTATTCGGCAGTGATAAATTGACGAAAATTGAAGAGGAGTCGCGGCCTGAAGCAATTGAGCGGTTGAAAAGAGATTTGGCTATAGCTACAGTGGCCCAAAAAGAATCTATTACCGTGGACCAAGAAGAAATAGCAGCAGAGTCAGCAAAATTAATGAAACAACTCAAAGGAAAAGATGTTGATCTAGATAGACTAGAAAAAGTAGTTACTGAAGAGTTGTTGAAAGAAAAAACCATCAAATGGTTAGAGGAAAATGGAACTGTGGAATTGGTCCCTGAAGGAACTTTACACATAGGGTCACAAACACCGAAAACCAAAGAAAATTTAGAAACTGAGGTAGAGTCAGAAATACCTCAAGCTAGTGAAACTATTCTCGAAGTAGAGGCGGAGCAAATAACCACTATAGAAAATTCTCAAGATCAAGAAGAGTAGATTGAGAATAGTCCGGTATTACATTAGTAGTAATTTGTATCATGTAAACATAGCAGGGCACATTGCTATAATTTGGGGCGCTCCCTAGGCAGAAAAATCAAGGGACAAATATATCCGACTACCTCCTCTAAATTCCTATTTTTCCTGACTACTGACTACGACAAAAAGCAAAAAGACTTTTTCAGCAAACCCTAATTATTTAGCTGAAAACAGAAAGAAAAAAGCTAAAAAGTAAAGTATACTTGAAAAAGTTAGTAACTTGTTTGACAAGGGAACACTATTGCCAGGCCAAAACTAAAATTTATCTTCGGATAAATAGTCATAAGTTAAGCAACATTAACAGGACTTACACAAAGGTACTATATATCGAGCCTTGGTGCGTTACGAAGCGCGCAATTCAAGTCGCGAAGCGAAACACACCCTACCAATGGTGTTCATGGGTAAGTCCTGATTAAATAATGGCACTATGAGTTGTCACATCGTGTCTTAGTTAGGAGGCTTAGATCCTGATAACTCCTGATTCTTCTTTGCTACTCTCAACAAGATAATACCTGCAATAGCCATTATTGGAAATGGTAATACCATACATCTTCAAAGTTGATGACTTGTACATTAGATTGAAGTGGGTTAATTTTTTTACTACCAATATTTGTGAATGTACGGCATAATAATACTTAGCTCGGAATATACTGAGCCATAAATAAAAATTGATCAATAAACCAGTGTTATGATGGTTCTATCTCAATATTCTGAAAATTTAGTTAGCAGTATTTATAACAAGTTACAAGTTTTTTCGGGTCCAAGTAACATTGTGCCAATGGTTGTCGAACAATCTGGGATGGGAGAGAGGGCTTTTGACCTCTACTCACGACTTCTCCGGGAAAGAATAATTTTTCTGGGAACTCAAGTAGATGAGAATTTGGCAAATACCATCACAGCTCAAATGTTATTCCTGGATGCTGAAGACCCAGAAAAAGATATCCAACTATATATCAACTCTCCTGGAGGCTCAGTTACTGCAGGCATGGCCATATACGACACAATGCAACAGGTACGACCTGACATAGTTACAATTTGTTATGGTTTAGCCGCAAGTATGGGCGCTTTTCTTCTATCTGGTGGGGAAAAAGGTAAGAGAATGTCCCTTCCTAGTTCTAGAATTATGATTCACCAGCCTTTAGGTGGAGCTCAGGGTCAAGCTGTAGATATTGAGATTCAAGCTAAGGAAATCCTTTATCATAAGCATAAGCTAAATGAATTATTAGCAGAACATACAAGTCAACCTCTAGAAAGAATAGAGATTGACACAGAGCGTGACTTCTTTATGTCCGCAGAAGAGGCTAAAAATTATGGCCTGATTGATCAAGTGATTACAAGGCAGAATCTTCCTGTACTAGAAGAGTCTGTCCCTGCAATGAAATAAGAGGCAGTTATGTCTAAATACGACTCCCATCTAAAATGTTCATTCTGTGGCAAGTCTCAAGAACAGGTCCGGAAATTGATAGCTGGACCTGGGGTTTATATATGCGATGAATGTGTAGAGTTGTGCAATGAGATTTTGGATGAGGAGCTTTTTGAATCCAATTCAACAGGAACACAACCACCAATAACTCGTCAAGCATCAGCAACCCAAAAACGAGGAACTGCTGCTAAGAGATTATCTGTTAGTCAAATACCAAAGCCTAGGGAAATCAAGAATTATCTTGATGCTCATGTTATTGGCCAGGAAGAAGGTAAGAAGGTTTTATCTGTGGCAGTTTATAACCACTATAAACGTCTGAGCTTTCTAGAGGCTAAAAAAATTGGCAAGTCTTCTCAAGATGAGGTGGAATTACAAAAATCTAATATTTTATTGATTGGGCCGACTGGTTGTGGCAAGACATTGTTGGCTCAAACTTTGGCGGAGTTGTTGGATGTGCCTTTTGCTGTGGCAGACGCGACAACTTTAACGGAAGCTGGATATGTAGGGGAGGATGTGGAAAATATTTTGCTACGACTTTTACAAGTAGCAGATTTAGAAGTGGATGAAGCACAACGGGGAATTATATATATTGATGAGATTGATAAAATAGCTCGTAAGAGTGAGAACCCTTCTATAACAAGAGATGTTTCTGGGGAGGGTGTACAGCAAGCTTTATTAAAAATGTTGGAGGGAACTGTTGCTAGTGTTCCTCCACAAGGTGGTAGGAAACATCCCTATCAAGATTGTATTCAAATTGATACGAGTAATATTTTATTTATCTGTGGTGGTGCTTTTGTTGGTTTAGAAAAGATCGTAGATCACAGAATTGGTAAAAAGTCAATGGGCTTTATTCACCAGGGTGGAGAAAGTCATCAGGTTCAGGAGAAGAAAGTTGTAGATTTAATGAAGCAAATCGAACCAAATGATTTGGTGAAGTTTGGTTTGATTCCAGAGTTGATTGGGCGAATACCTATGGTGGCCGTGGTTGAACCTCTGGATGAGGAGACTCTGATAGCAATTTTGACGGAACCTCAGAATGCTCTAGTGAAGCAGTATCAAAAACTGTTGCGGATGGATAATGTGAAGTTGGATTTTGAGGAGGAGGCTGTGCGAGCGATCGCTAAGGAAGCATTCAAAAGAAAGACTGGGGCCCGAGCGTTGCGGGGTATTGTTGAGGAGTTAATGTTGGATGTAATGTATGAGTTACCTTCACGGAAGGATGTGAGTCGTTGCACTATTACTAAGGAAATGGTGGAGAAGCGATCGACTGCAGAGTTGTTATTGCATCCTTCGTCTTTGCCTAAACCGGAGTCGGCTTAATTTATGTATTACTTCTAATAAGCACTGAAATAAAAAAACTTCATTTGGCTACTAGACCGACACAGCTAAAATAGTGCATTAGCTTTTTTCTGATAATTCTTATTATGGCAAGGCAAGACCAGTTTTTATAACATCAAGTCTAATTAATTAGCCATAATAAGAATGCTTTTCTATTTGAAATTACTCCCAATTCCCCACAGTTGGTATTTTAAAGATATATCATCTGATGACGAATTTCAAGTCTGTCAGTCCACTATAAGTTTTGCTAAAATTTCAGTAGAGGTTTAGAAAGCAAAACCCTACAAATTAATTATCCCTCCAAAAACTTCCCTACCGTCTGCACGTCTTTATCCCTACGGTCGGTCTGCCACGAAAAAATGCGGTTATCTGGCATTATGGCAACTTTAGAGGAACTCCTCATCCTAGAGATGAAAATCTCAGAGGTATTCCCATCTGTGGGCAAAAGAAGTGGCAGCATAAAAGTTGCTACCATCGACGCTCCTTCTCCGAAACTACTATGTTTAGGCTAAAAGTGAAATTTGGAGGGAATTTGCGACGACGAAAATTTGATGCTCGGGGAGTAGAGTTATTCATACAATGTGCCGTGCTGAAGAGTATGATTCAAACAGGTAAACTCAAAAGTTACATGGGTTGAATTCTAGTTAACTTCCACAAGGGGGGTTTGCTGCGATCGCAACTTTTATGCAACAAAGCCTTTTCAGATCCTAGAGAATTTAGGACCAAAAGGTACTTTATGAGTTAATTTTTATACGTTTGATTAGCTCTTACCAGCTCATAAAATTTTTCTTTTTCTGCGTTTGATCGGAGTAATGCTCATCTGCTGTAAGTTTATAATTGCCTTTAATCTGAAATTTATGCTATCGGTAGAGGTTTGGAGACCAAACCCCTAAGAATTAACTACCTCTTCAAAAACTTCCCTACCGTCTGTACATCTTTATCCCCACGGCCGGAGCAATTAAATACAATGCGGGGACTACCACTTAACTGTGGGCAAAGAGTTTCCAAATAAGCGATCGCATGAGCAGTCTCCAAAGCAGGAATAATACCCTCCAACTGAGACAAACGTTGAAAAGCAGCCACCGCCTCATTGTCGGTCACACTATAATATTCAGCTCTACCATTATCCTTTAAAAAACTATGCTCAGGCCCTACTCCAGGATAATCTAAACCAGCACTAATAGAGTGGGGTTCTATTATCTGACCTTCCTCATCCTGCAACAAATAACTCATTGCCCCATGCAACACACCTACTCGACCAAGAGTCAGAGTCGCAGCATGCTTATTCGTATTAACTCCCTCACCAGCAGCTTCCACACCGATCATCCGCACCGACAAATCATTAATAAACTCATGGAATAATCCCATGGCATTAGACCCCCCACCAACACAAGCCATCAAAATCTCAGGCAAACAATCCCACTTTTCCAAACATTGAGCGCGGGTTTCGACCCCAATGACAGCATGAAAATTACGTACCATCATCGGGTAAGGATGGGGTCCGGCAACAGAACCTAGAATATAATGGGTTGTCTCCACATTAGTTACCCAGTCACGAATAGCTTCTGAAGTTGCATCTTTGAGAGTACCAGTGCCAGCTTCCACAGGTCGCACCTCTGCTCCCATTAATCCCATTCTGAATACATTTAGAGCTTGACGTTCCATGTCGCGAATGCCCATGTATATGACACACTCCAACCCAAACCTAGCACAAACTGTAGCAGTGGCAACACCATGTTGACCAGCACCTGTTTCAGCAATAATGCGTTGCTTACCCATTCTCCGAGCTAATAAAGCTTGGCCTAGAGCATTGTTGATTTTATGCGCTCCTGTATGGTTAAGGTCTTCCCGTTTTAGGTAGATTTGTGGCCCTGTGCCATCAGGTTTGGTGTAATGAGCGGTCAGACGTTTGGCGAAGTAAAGAGGACTAGGGCGACCTACATAGTCTCGTAATAGTTGTTGAAGTTCTTGTTGAAAAGTTGGGTCTTGACTATATTTTTTATAGGCTCTCTCTAGTTGGAATAGGGCAGGCATTAATGTTTCTGGGACATATTTACCGCCAAACTGGCCAAATCTGCCTAGAGAATCTGGTTGTTGAGTAGAAGTTGAATTTAAAGGTGTAATAGTCACGAATTATTTCTTTATAATAGGATATTTTTAATTTTGACACTCTCACCGTTAAATAAGAGCTATTTGTTCATTTTTAAACCTGACACCTAACATGTGACACCTGGCACTTGATAATTGCCACCTAACACCTTAAATCAACAACTAATACCAATTACCATAAACTTTGCTAAACTTTAGTTTTCCATTTCTAAATATTATTTGTAGGAGCAAATACTAGATAGAATGGTAACTTCGGTTATAAAGGAAAGTTATTTTTGCAAGCTTTTAAGTAGGGCTTGCTGAAAAAGTCTTTTTCAGGAGTAGGGGACCCACCCCTAATATCTTCCAGGAGGAGATTTAGGGACATTTCCCTACGGGACATGAAACGCATTAGAGTTGTTGTTATGCAACGTTCCTACAGAGGAACGGGAAATTGATAGAGGAGGTAGTCGGATATATTTGTACCTTGATTTTTATACCTAGGGAGTGCCCAAAATACTAACAAATTGATCTCTCAGGAGGGAAAACTAGACACTTTTTTCCCTCCTGAAAATGCTGAAACCTTTATGTATCAATGCTTTAATATTTAATCAGCAAATCCTAAGTATAGCAGGACTTTTGAGAATTGGGATAATTCTATTTTTTGCGTAACATTAGTTCTAGACAGTGCATAGTTCTTTGAGCAACTCTTGCTAACTAAGGCTTTCAGCCATATCAAGATTTTAAACTCTTCATTGAAAACTATAGATGCTGTAAGCCAATTCCTGTAATACTTTCAGTTCAGTTTAGGAAATCATTTTTAAGGAGAACTTTGTACTCTCCAGATTAGTTATTAACTTATTTAAAAAAATCTTATAAAAATTAGGTAAGCTTTTCAAAACATTCCAAGATAGTTAATGCAAGTCTCTTGTTTTTAAAGTTTGAAATTAAGAGAAGTAAATTTCAAATCTTATAAGATGACATGCAAACTTGAATAAAATATTAAGAGAAAAAACTATGGAAGTTGAACAATTGTTAGAACGTTATGCTGCTGGAGAACGAAATTTTCGGGATCTTGATTTATTTCGAGCTGGCCTTAGTAATGTTAATTTAGCTGGTGCAAGTTTGTTCCGTGCTAACTTATTCCGAGCTAATCTATTTAGGGCAAATTTAATTGGTGTTAATTTGTATAATTCTACTTTAATTGGTGCTAATTTATATTGTGCAAATTTGAGTGGTGCTAACTTGAGTGGTGCTAACCTAACTCGTGCAGATTTGAGTGGGGCAGATTTGAGTGGGGCAGATTTGAGTGGGGCAGATTTAAGTGGAGCAATTTTAAGCTATGCTCATCTCAGTTATGCTGACATGAGTAATACTAATTTACATAGAGCAACTTTAATTGATACTAATTTGAGCAGTGCCAACTTAAGTGGTGCTAACTTTAGAGATACAAAGATAATTAGAGTGAATGGGACTGAGGCAAAATTTGTTCAGGGTATCGGTATGTCAATAGAGATGAAGGAAGAGTTGCAACAGCAAGGAGTGATTGTTGAGGATATGCCAAAAGAACCTTATACCAGTAGATTTTAAAGTCAGATGTAATTTGAGATATGCTGAAATCCTGACTATGTTGCCAAAAATTTCTAGTTGTACCCATCTCTGTATCTTCCTCTTTAATTTTTCGCGAAAATGAGACAGCCCTGCTGCCCTTCAATAGAATAGGGGATGAAAAAAAATCAATTGCAATATTTCAAGCTTTTGGCTTTAGAGGTGACTACTGATAACTGAAATGACCTCACATGAAAATCAAAACCTTTGAGGGACATTTCATGGAACGTCCCTACTGTGGTGCCACTATAAAGTTATTGCTTCCGGTTTACCTACTAACATAAGTCCTAATTATAATATCAAAAGGCGATCGCGAACGAGCAGGAAGATTATCCCTATTTTTTAGTTAATCCCATCTAAAAATTACTGTGGAGTCTCCTGTAATTCAGGTCTTTCCTCAGCAAGTACTGCTTTTTCTACAGGACAAACTTCCAAACAAATTCCGCAGTCAATACAGGAATCAAAATCAACCCAATACCAATCAGTGCCCTTAGTATTTTTACCCGGTCCTGAATGGATACAAGCGACTGGACAGGCATTAACACAGTCAGCAACACCTTCGCAAATATTAGTAACAATTGTATGTGGCATTTTAGTTTAGTTAAAAGTTAAAACTTATTAATTCCAAATATATATTATACCAAAGGCAAAAAAAGGGACACTTAAGGTAATACTTCAATTATTAAGTATTAATATAGACTCTAATAATTTTTATGATTATTATTAGCCAGTATGTTGTGGGGACGTTACATCGACCCCTACGACATTTCCTATCTACTAGGTTCAATAAAATGTAGAAAAGCTTTGAAAAATAGTATTAGAGGTAGGTTTAAATATAGTTAAAATTTTACCTAAAAACAAGCTACTTTCCCCAGAAATAACAGATTATTTTAGCTTTTCCAAAAATGACTCATAAATTTGAGACTTGGAACTAAAAACATAACTAGGAGAAGAAACTGTCATATCTGTACCACCTACATTTCTCAAATGGTTAATGGCCGGCAATAACATACTTTGTTTGACCACAATTGTTACTGCATACCAGTCATTTTTTTGTGCAGAATATACCTTAGAAATAGTCGGTCCTTGCAGACCAGCAATACCAGTTAATTCACTTTTATGCATGAGGCGATCGCCTATTTCATCTGCTGATTTTCCATCTACATTTGCTGTGATTGAAACATACTTTTTCGACTCCATCTGTGCCTCTATAAACTCTAAAAATACTTTAGTTGTTTCCAATTTAATTTCCCTTTCTTGTAACAAGCGTTTATTGCAAATTAAACAAGCTTGCGATTCAAGAAGTGTACCTCCTTCAATTTGCTTTAAACGATTTTCTCTCAGAGTTGTACCAGTGCTAGTTATATCAGCAATCATATCAGCATATCCCATGCTTGGTGCCGCCTCCATTGCTCCTTGAACTGCTACTAAAGAAAAATGTACAATTAATTTTTCGTAGAGCCATTTTTGGGTTAGATGATGATATTTAGTAGCAATTCTCAAATTTTTTCCTTGATCTCTAAATAAGAGAGTTAACTCTGCTAAATCTTCTATAGAAGAAACATCCACCCAACTTTCAGGAACAGCTAAGACTAATTTACATTTACCATAACCCAACTTATCCCAAATTACTAT
>JAKQYF010000116.1 GCA_023356535.1 Trichodesmium sp. MAG_R03
TTTAAAAAGAGAAGGGGTTTCATTTCCTTCTGACCTTGAGGTTTTTCACTATGAATATACAACGCCAACAGTTGACCGAGGAGGAAAAATTATTAAGCAAGATACTAAGTTTGCTCGATACTTTAGGGAAACTATTGCGCAACAGTTAGAACTAGAAATGGTAGCCATTCTTGGTGGTACTTTTACTATGGGTTCTCCTGAAAGTGAAAAAGGTAGCAGAGATAGAGAACGCCCCCAACATAATGTAACTGTCCCTCCCTTTTTTATGGGTAAATATCCTGTTACTCAAGGACAGTGGAGAGCGATCGCTTCTCAGACACATTTGAAAGTAGAATTAGACCTAGACCTAGAGCCATCATATTTTAAAGAACCATACAAATATATAGATACATACAAATATATAGATAGATGGCAAAGACCAGTTGAGAAGGTCAATTGGTACGGAGCAGTTGAATTTTGTAAAAGACTATCGAAATTAACAGGAAGGAATTATAGGCTGCCCAGTGAAGCAGAATGGGAATATGCTTGTCGAGCACAGAGAGAAGCTTTAGATCTAGGAAAGGGAGAAAGTTATCCACCTTTTAACTTTGGAGAAACGATCACAGGAGAGTTAGCTAATTATGCTACGTTAGCAACTTATGCCGATGAACAAAAAGGAAAATATAGAAGGCAAACAACTCCTGTCGGTCAATTTTCAGCCAATGGTTTTGGGTTATATGATATGCACGGAAACCTAAGGGAATGGTGTGCTGATCAGTGGCATGAAGACTATTATCGTGCTCCTATAGATGGAAGTGTTTGGCTAGATAGAGGCGAATATAGATCACCGCTGCGGGGTGGTTCTTGGGCCAGCTATCCTAATTATTGCCGTTCTGCGATTCGCAGCAGCTATCATGCGCGCTACGACCACTACGACGATGTTGGTTTTCGTGTTGTCTGCGATGGCGGGAGAACTCTTTAACCCTTTTGCCCTTTGCCCTGTGTTTCTTTTCACTTCATTTCCGCCTAAAGGCGGATCGATTTTTTTTTCAAAAAATTAATTGTCATATATTTTTGACAAATAACAAAATGTCAAATAACTTCCTGAAATTACTGTAGCGCTAAAGTTTGAATTAATTTTCGTAGAAATTCAACCGTACCACCTGCCTACCTATTAGGTTTTTAGACATCTCGTCACCCCTTCAAAACAGTATTCCTACGCGACAGACCACAGTAGGGAGGTTCCATGGAACCTCCCTACAAAGTTTTGGTTATAGCGATGTAGTTCATCAATTAAGTAGGGGTTAACTTTTATCAACAAATCCTAATTAAGCCTTGCCGAACCAAAAGTCACATCAAATCTTTCACACCAAACCACAACATTAGGAAAATCTTGCCAATTTATTCCCTCTGGAACATCATAAACTTGCTCCCCCGTAAAACTTTTTAAATCTCCCAAACGCACATAATTTTCTGCCGTATAACTTTCCGGACGATTTTGTTTATGTAAAAGCAATCTTACCGCCGGACCTTCAATAGCAGAAAAATTTTCCCCTAACCGCACCTGAATTTTACCTCCCACCTGAATAACTTCTGCCGTACCTTTTGTATCTTCCCCCGGAGTAATAGTTACAAATTCTCCAGAAGCCAAAACCTCATTTGTCTGTGCCAAAATCGGATAATTTGAGATAGAAGCAACAAGAACTTCAGGAGATAAAACTTGAGATGTTGAATCTGGGCAAACTTGTTTTTTCCAATCACACTTATATAAATATTTCTGTTGCCAACTCAGAGGAATTTCAAGTAAATCTCGACTTCCCGTAATTCCTTGTCCTAAAAATACCAAAACAGCCAAACAGTTCAAAATCGTATGAACTTTGCGCCAATTATTACTTTTATCCTTATATATTTCCGGCACAATAGCCAAAGAAAAAATCATTAATATAGAAGCAATCAAACCATAATAAAAATGAGAAACAGCCCATTCAAAATCTCGCCGGAAAACACCATCTTGAAAACCCAAAATAACAATTCCAACACTAGTTAAACCAGCAAATATTCCTCGCCATAATTTAGTACGAGCTTTATAAAGAAAAATCAGAGAAAAAACCGTAGCAATAAATATCATTACTATTAAAATTGCCCAAATCATATTTTCACCCTGAAAATCTTTAAAAACACCCTTAAAATAAATTGAATAAGCAATAGCAAATAAAGTTATTCCCACTACAGAACCAGTCAACCAATTACCTATTTTCCGATGTTCCAGTCCTACCACAGGAGGAATTTTACTTTTACCGTGATCAGCAGTTTGTAACCTGCGTTGACGAGTCTGCCAAGCCAGGTTAAGCACCATACCAATAATTGGGAATACCACCACAACAGCCAAAGTTGGATGTATTAATCCCACAATATCCTTCGTATTCATGTTAAACTCTCTAGATAGAACCTTACATATTATATTTAAGCAGATAGACAGACAATCAAATTATTTTTTTGCTAAAAATTTTCTAAAAATTAGGTATTAGGGAGCTGTAAGATTAAGAATAATTGAAAAGTATTAAATTCTATATCCTGATATTACAGCAAATTCAGAATTTCTAATTTAGAAAAGTTTTTTCTCTGAACAAGACATACAATAATCAGTCATTTAAATGCACAAAAACTTAGATATATTCCTGTTCCCTAAGTTCTATTGCATATAACTAATAATTAATAACTAATAAGTTAGAACTGACATGAAGCCTTACCAAAAAATTAAAATCCAAGAATGTGACGAACCCTTAATTGAAATTCCCTTAAAATTATTTGCCATAGAATCACCCCATCCCTATCAAAAATTAGGTGCTCCCTATCATCTTTCTCAGACAAAATCTCCTTATTTTTTACGTAAAAAAGTATTAGATAGCTTAATAATAGCTCAAACAAAACTACAACAAAATTATCCCGGTTGGCAAATCCAAATATTTGATGCTTATCGCCCCATTATCATACAACAATTTATGGTAGATTACACCTATAAAGAAACAGTAAAAGCTCATGGTTTAAAATTGGATAGTCCCTCCTTAACCGAAGCAAAGCGTCAAGAAATTTTAGAGCTAGTTTATCAGTTTTGGGCAATTCCCAGTCTAGATCCTAGGACACCACCACCTCACAGTACCGGTGCTGCTGTAGATGTAACCTTAGTTAATGCTAATGGCAAAACTATTGATATGGGTTCTCCCATTGATGAGTTATCCCCACGCTCCTATCCCAATCATTTTTTAGATCATCAGAATAAGGAAAGTCAAAAATATCATCAACATCGACAATTATTAGCAGAAATCATGTTATTTGGAGGGTTTCAACAACATCCACAGGAATGGTGGCACTTTTCCTTAGGAGACCAAATGTGGGCTTGGTTAATTAATAGTGGAGGTAAAGTTGTAGCAAGATATGGAAGAGTAGAGTCTTGACTTAGTTGACAATTTACCTCATAACGCGGTAGGATTTAATCCCCATCCGCAGGGACGTTGCATGCAAACTCCCTACAGAAGAACGGGAAATTGATAGAGGAGGTAGTCGGATATATTTGTACCTTGATTTTTATGCCTAGGGAGCGCCCAAAATACTAACTTTTGAGCTCTCAGGACCAAAAACTAGACACTTTTTTCGATCCTAAAAATGCTGAAACCTTTATGGATCAATGCTGTAATATTTAATCAGCAAGCCCTAACTATTTCAGGACTTATGCAAATTCACCTTGAAAACGCCATATGTAGGGGCGAATGGCATTCGCCCTCACTGGGCGTAGTGCTCATGCATAAGTCCTGTATTTGTTCAAATCAGGGAATTTCATTGATAAACCCGGTGTATAGGGCAAGTTCTAAGCCAGTCAAATACTAGCCACTACTTCCACAGGTTGACTCTTTTGCGGAGACACTTTCTCAACAGCACTTTGCAAAACTGCATGCAACCGATTTAAAGCCTTGACATAAGCCTCAGCAGATGCTACAATAATATCAGTGTTAGCAGAATGACCAGAATAAACCTGACCTTCATGGCGTACACGAATAGTCACCTCCCCAATAGCATCTATACCAGCCGTTACCGACTGCACAGAAAACTCAATTAAATCATTTGGTATATTCACCACTCGGTTAATTGCCTTATACACAGCATCAACAGGACCAGTCCCAATAGCAGCATCAGTCAATTCTTCCCCACTAGGAACCCGAATACTAACTGTAGCTGTAGGGCGAGAGCGATCGCCACAGGAAACCTGCACAAACTCCAAACGGAAAAGTTCCAGTGGCTGTTGAACCTCACTATTAACAATAGATTCTAAATCCCAATCTGTAATTTCCTTCTTTTTATCAGCCATATCTTTGAACTTGACAAATGCCTTATTAATTTCTTTGTCTGAAAGTTCAAACCCAAGCTCTTGCAACCGAGTCTGGAAAGCATGACGACCAGAAAGTTTACCCAAAACAATCTGATTATTTGTCAACCCAATTAACTGAGCATCCATAATTTCATAAGTCAGTTTATTTTTCAGTACCCCATCTTGGTGAATACCTGATTCATGGGCAAAAGCATTAGCACCAACAATAGCCTTATTTGGTTGCACAGACATTCCCGTCAATTTAGAAACCAAACGAGATGTTTTATAAATATGACCAGTATTAATATTAGTGAGTGGTGTTTCTGACTCCGGTGGGCGACCCAAAAATGGGTTGAAATATTGTCGCCGAACATGGAACGCCATCACCAACTCTTCCAAAGCAGCATTACCAGCACGCTCGCCAATACCATTAATAGTACATTCTAACTGACGAGCCCCATTTTTCACCGCTTCCAGGAAGTTAGCAACTGCCAAACCCAAATCATTATGACCATGAACCGAAATAATAGCTTGGTCAATATTCGGCACATTTTCCTTAATACCCCTGATCAGCCCCCCAAACTCAGCAGGAGTCGTATAACCCACAGTATCAGGAATATTCACAGTAGTAGCTCCAGCAGCGATCGCCTTTTCCAATACTTGATAAAGAAATTCTGGGTCAGAGCGACCCGCATCTTCCGGAGAAAACTCCACATCATCCACAAAAGTTTTAGCATAAGCAACCATTTCCGGAGCAATTTCTAATACCTCGGCTCTAGTTTTCTTAAGTTTGTAAGCCAAGTGAATATCAGAGGTAGCAATAAAAGTATGAATACGGGCTTTAGCTGCAGGTTTGAGAGCTTTACCTGCGGCCTCAATATCTGCACGGGTTGTTCTTGACAAACCGCAGATAGTTGGGCCTCCCTCTACACCTACTATCTCAGCAATTTTTTGTACTGCCTCAAAATCCCCAGAACTAGCATAGGGGAAACCAGCTTCAATCACATCTACTCCCAAAAGAGATAGTTGTCGAGCAATGGTCAATTTTTCATCTATATTGAGAGCTGCACCTGGAGATTGTTCCCCATCCCGGAGGGTAGTATCAAAAATAATAACCCGATCTTGACTGGTAGTCATTGGTTTTTCTCCTTTTACTCTAGAATATTAAAAGAAAGTTAGATTTATTTTATACAATTTATGCCTGTGACAGACTGCCACACTAAGCTGACACTATAGTGTGGACTTCTCATTTGCCAGTTACCCTCAGCAGATAAGACTCCACAAGGATTAAAAACGGAATGCCCTACCGCCCTACTTTTTATATTTATTGCCCCATTTAAATCCCGGTCTATTACTATGGCAAAATATAGGCCATAATGAGTTTTTGAGATAAATATTCGAGACTTTTTCACTACAATTTGAGAAATCTTAGCTCTTTTTTTGTGAAGATTTACTGCTATAGTTTTCTGTTCAGTCTTTTCAGCTTCGACAGCAAAAAATATTTAATTATTTATAATTATATCCAACTTTTCAGCTTTTGTAGTTATCTTCTTCATATTCAGGATTAATTACCACAAAAACTCCAGGATTAATTGAATATTATAATTAATTTGACAACGATAAAAACCTTCTAAATCAGGACTTACGCAAGGGTACTATATATAGACCTTGGTGGGTTACTAAGGGCGCTAACACACCCTACCAATAGCGTTTATGCGTAAGTCCTATAAATACTAAACAGTATAATTATCTTGTGGCACAAAGCCGATTATCATGGATAATATCAGATTATAGCCAATAGTTACTAGCCCTATTTACCTATTCCCATCTCTCTCTTCAATACAAAAAAGAAAGGTTGTGGTACACTTTTATAATCCATTAAACCTAAAACTGTATTATCGTCTATTTTTCTAAAGATATCGTTAATTGGCAAATTCTCATAAATCATCGTCGCACTTACCTTTTCACGATACTCCATCATACGAATCCTTGCCTGACTTTTCTCCGTTTTTAGCATCAAGTTCATCAGAGTAAAAATAGGTTTCATAGCCTTACTTTTGAGAGCTGAGAAACGAAATCCTAATTTCATGGCCATTGGACTTGGATCAACCTTAAATATATTATTATTTCCATCCAAGAACAACAAAGGATGAACTTGCTCAGCATCAACAAATTCTTTTCCATACCAACCACTAGCTTCTAACAAGCCATCCATTGGATGATTTGTAGGAAATTCATATCCTTGCCATCTACCTATCATAAACTCCAAGTTCACCGACCCTAAATCGTCAAAAAATTTTAAAGCTTCCTCTGTACTAGATCCTCCATTTTCTAGAGTTGTCTTTAACATTTCTAAATTGTTCATGTTAGCTTTTTGGTTACTTAGTTTATTATATAAAATAGTATATTTATATTTGGACTGATAGATTGATTTTCTTTAGAATTAAAGATTATCTTTATTGATCAGCAGAAAATTATTTATTTGTATGGGGCGAATTATATGCACCGAATACTAAAAATAAAACAAATCCTCACTGGCACTTTAGTAACAATGGCCAGTCTTACCATCATTTCAATTGGGAGTATACAGAGTTCTTTGGCAGCAGCAGAATCTCATACTCAATCTTTACAAGAACTTTATGAGATGCGCGATCGCATAGTCAATCAATTAGAATCTCTACCTACTCCGAGAAAAACATTATTCTTTTCTGAACAATATCAAACAACATTAGAAAAACAACAAAACTTAGTTCAAAAATTACAAGAAATTGATGTTCAAATATTAATTGAACAGCGAGCAAATGATAATTGGAAACAAGCAATAACTCTAGGTGCCCAAGCTGCTGAAGTGAGAGTATCTCCAAATCCAAGCGTCAAAACCCGAGAAACAGAAAAAGAACTCTGGCAACAAGCTATTTATAACTTAGAGGAAATTCCTACCGACTCACTTATCCTAGAAAAAACTAATAAAAAAATCAAAGAATATAAACGCAGTCTCAATAATTCTTACTATCAATTAAACCTAACTAAATCCAACTTTTTAAAGATAATTCGTAAAAAAAGTGGTCTATCTAGCAAAGCAATGATTACTGTTTGTAATCTCCAACGAAAATGTTTAAACTTAAACGGCAATAAACCTCCAGCAAGTGCCGCAAGTTTAATCAAAGTTCCCATTGCTGTAGCATTGATGCAAAAAGTATCCAAAGACAATATTAGTTTAGATACTCCTGTTTATGTCAGTCGAGGTAACTTTACCGAAGATGCTTCAAAAATTCGAGCTAGAAAACGTTATCCCCTCAAAACTTTGGTCGGACAAATGATTGACCATAGTAGTAATATTGCTACAAATCAACTAATTGATTATTTAGGGCAACCTTATATTAATAAAGTTCTCAAATATGATGGCTACAAAATTATTCGGGTCAAACACAAACTAATGGGCAACCGCATTAGGCCCAAAAATCCCGGTAAAGGTCGTAACCGTATAACTAGCAATGAACTAACAAATATGATGGTCTCAATATATAATAACGAGTATCCAAATTCTGATGTATTGATAGAAGCATTGGGTAATCAGAAAGACAAGTTATTGGGATATGCTGGTTTAGAAAAATTGCCAGAAGCCAAATGGCTAGGTGAAAAAACTGGAGAAAATTCTCGTGCTCTGGGTACTACTTTAGGGTTTAGTATTAATGGCCAAGTTTACGTGATGACTGTAATTGATAATCGTGGTGGACGTGATCCTCAGATTCGTGCTTCTGTTAATAAGTTGGCCAAATATCTAATTGATAATGATGGTCTGCTATAGATAGTTAGGGCTTGTTGAAAAAGTCTTTTTCAGGAGTAGGGGACTCCCAGGAAGGCAGCAGGGACGTTCCATAAAAGCGTCCCTACAGAGGAATAGGGTTTAACTTTTGTCTTCCGACTGCTTCTGCAAATCCGAAAGATGTCCACGTGCTTTGAAAACGTTTGTAATGTATTCACCACCAGTAATCTGCTCACCGCCAGTAAGGTTAAGAATTTCTCCACTAATATAACCATTATTCATTAACATAATCACTGCTTCTGCCACATCTTCAGGTTTTCCAACTCTCTTAAGCGGAATTTTTTCTGAAACAAAAGAAATAATAGTATCGTATTTATCTTTTAACAAGTTACGAACAACAGGAGTATCTATCCAGCCTCAAGAAACTGCATTGACTCGAATAGGAGCTAATTCTACTGCTAAACAGCGAGTAAATGTTCTAGCCGCAGCAACACCCACAGCAGCCATAGTCATGCCTGGTATAGGATGATCCACACAATCTGACTAAAAAATATCGTCAGCAGTGCTTTGGGTGGTTTGAGCCAGCATAAGCACATTCGCTGAGAATCTAGGGTGTTTTAACCCCTGGAGACATCAAGAATTTATAGCTCTTGTTTCATCCATTTTTCACCATCACCTTGAATAGCCTCTTGTAGCGATACTTGGTTGAATGCATGTGATAAGTATTTGCCTGATTCGCCACCAACACACCCCAGTGCAATTCGGCCATTATCTTGATCTTCTAGCATCCATCTTTCACCGTCACCTTGAATGGCGTCTTGTAGCGATACTTGGTTGAATGCACGTGATAAGTATTTGCCTGATTCGCCACCGATACATGCTAAAGAAAAATGTGGCTAGCCAACATTGTTTCTGATTTGGGATTGCTTAAGTTAAAAAATGTCCACGCACCACCACGAGAATAAGCCACATCGAATTTTTAACCAATATCTAACTCAGAAACATCTTGCAAATATTGCACTATACCTACTGGAAAATTTAAAGTTTATTTTCTCGGCGATCGCTGTTATTAATTAACCAGTAAACTGTGAGGTAAGGATTCAGGCCCCATGAAAAAGCCTATAAGTTTTGACGGATAAGCATTTCTGGTAATTAATTCCTAAATTATATTTAATTACTTCCCAAATTATATTCTCAATTAGAAATGGCTACAAACTTTTATTTTCGTCATTATTGAGAATGAGACTATTAAATTGCTGAGTCAGTCATTTTCAGAATTCACTCTATGACTTCTATGACTGGGCTTGAGATACCTGAATCCTTACTTGAAAACTGAAATTTATCACCTAAATAATATTGACGTACTAAGGGGTTGTTATAAAGTTCTTCTGCTGTTCCAGATGCCAAAATTTGTCCATCTCGCATAATATAAGCTCTATCAGTAATTTCCAAAGTTTCTCTCACATTATGATCCGTAATTAAAATACCCATATTTTGTTCTCCTAATTTAGCTACTATCTTTTGAATTTCCGAAATAGCTATTGGATCTACACCCGCAAATGGTTCATCTAAAAACAAAAATTTTAGTCCATCTTGGTTAGATGCTAAAGCTCTAGCCAGTTCTGTTCGCCGACGCTCCCCACCTGAAACTTGAGAACCTACTGTAGTTGCTATTTTTTCTAAGGGAAACTCATGTAATAGAAATTCTCAGCGCTTTTTCGACTCACGACGAGGCACTTTTGTTTGTTCTAAGACCAGGAGAATATTATCTTTCACACTGAGGTTACGAAAAATACTAGGTTCCTCAGCCAGATAACCAATACCAAGTTTTGCTCTTTTATCCATTGGTAAAGCTGTTATTTTGAATATAAACTGTCATAATAATTCTTATTGGGTTTCATTGATAACTCTCCTTCATTTTTTTTAGTCAAATTAATTGGTATTCTTGAATTAAGGGATGACTCTATCAGGGAACAGGCACATTCCAAAACTTGTCAACAAATATCTTAGACCAGATCATTTTTACATATTACTATTGTCTTGAAAAGGTAGTACAAATTTCTGCTCCTATTACCAATACTTTTACACATATTACATTAGTAATAATTTGTATTGTATGAACAGGGTTCATACCTGGTACTTTTTTCCCTTTAACTTCATAACCATAAGGATAATCTTCTCTATTATCTCTTCCGGTTTCATCTACATATACAATATTTTTTGTCTATTTGATTGAGTTTCAAGATAAATTATTCTCTTTCTAGTTCGTCTCTTTCTTGATAACCATATGTTTTTTTTTACGAGTAAAACCAAGTTTTTTTAAACTTCTACTAATAGTAAAACGACTACAATTTCCCCATTTTGCAGCCATTTGTTTTTGAGTTTGATCGTGATTAGCCTCAACAAATTTTTCAAATTCTTCCCAGTCTTTAATTTTAGATTTCTGAGGGGGAGGAACATTGGCTTTAGGGGCTGTTGAGCCTGTGGTTAAATATCGATCTCGCCATTGATGAAGAGTAGGCCGACTTATATTTAATAAACGACTCACATGAGAGATAGACATACCATTAATAATGAGATTAAGAGCCCGTTCACGTAAATCTTGACTGTAAGGATGTACCATAGCACTCAAACTTTATTTTAAGATAGAAATATCTTAAGCTATAAACTGTAAATTATCAATACCATTCCACCCATCCTTAAAACTTTAACGTTTGGCGATCGCCTAATTTATCAAAAGTGCAGGTTATGCAGTAACTATAATACTACATTAAAAGTTTTTTATAGTATGTAAATATGCCAACGCTCATTGCTATAGCAATCCGCTCATAGGTTGTGATAATTCAAAAATCAGAAATAAACTCCAAAACTCTTACCCATTGAACATTCCCACCAAACACCCATACCAAAAAGCGGTAAGATTTTGGACACAAATAAAATAGGATTGCTATATATTAAATCAGTACCTATTCCTATATCCAATAAATCTCTAGCATCTCCTATTATTTGAGCAAGTTTAGTAGCAATTTCATAATAATTTCTATTTTTTTGAACAACATCACTATAAAATTTAGTACGTCTTTGGTATTGATCATTCATTAGTTCAACTGCTCCTACTTAAAAATTATATTTTTTGCTAGTTTACGGTACTTTTTAAGATAGTAAGTAGGGTTTGTTGATTAATCATAAAAGCATTAACATATAAAAGCATAAGATCTGATTTGGGCGGCAAAAAGTACTAGCTTTTTGCTGGTAAAAGGCTGAAAAAGCTAGGATTTTGGGGGCTCCCATGGCAGAAAAATGAAGGGAAAAATATATCCAACTACCTCTTCTAGCAATTCCCCGTTTCCTTGTAGGGACAAAGCTTTGCCTGATAAGAACTATGAAGTTTGTAAGTAAAAATATATATTACAAAAAATCTTGATAGTAATTAGTAATAACAGAGGCTGTAATCCACCTTCTTCATTAAAAATCCCCTTGTAGTATATTTGAAGTTCGGAGTGTGGGTTATAACAGTTCAAAACTGAAATTTATCACCTAAATAATATTGACGTACTAAGGGGTTGTTATAAAGTTCTTCTGCTGTTCCAGATGCCAAAATTTGTCCATCTCGCATAATATAAGCTCTATCAGTAATTTCCAAAGTTTCTCTCACATTATGATCCGTAATTAAAATACCCATATTTTGTTCTCCTAATTTAGCTACTATCTTTTGAATTTCCGAAATAGCTATTGGATCTACACCCGCAAATGGTTCATCTAAAAACAAAAATTTTAGTCCATCCTGGTTAGATGCTAAAGCTCTAGCCAGTTCTGTTCGCCGACGCTCCCCTCCTGAAACTTGAGAACCTACTGTAGTTGCTATTTTTTCTAAGCGAAACTCATGTAATAGAAGTTCTAAGCGCTTTTTCGACTCACGACGAGGTACTTTTGTTTGTTCTAAGACCAGGAGAATATTATCTTTCACACTGAGGTTACGAAAAATACTAGGTTCCTGAGCCAGATAGCCAATACCAAGTTTTGCTCTTTTATCCATTGGTAAAGCTGTTATATCGAACTCATTAAAAAAAACCTTACCAAGAGAAGGTTTTTCTAAACCCGTAGCGATATAAAAGGTAGTAGTTTTCCCTGCACCATTAGGACCAAGTAAGCCAACAATTTCTCCCTGATCAATAAATATATTAACTCGACTTACAACGGCACGCTTACCATAATATTTGTGAATATTCTTAAGAATAATTTTCATATTTTAAGTTAGAAGCCAGCTTTTCAAAATAGAAATATATATTAGACTTCAATTTATGGACTGATTGGAGTTTTAAAGGCTGGCTTTGGATTGAATGGTGCACTAACAGTACCTTCTATATCTGTTCCTTGAGTAGCAGGAACTACATATATAGATTCTACTTGTCCTTGTAACTGGGGTAGGGCAATAAAACGTCCTTCATCTATCAGATAAGTGACAGTTTCTCCCCGAATTGTATTACCATCCTGTAGTATAAATACATCTCCACTAAGAACAATTCTACGCTCTCGGCTGAAATATTGAGCTTGAGCTGCTGTTGCTTGAATTTTGCGGGCAGGGTAGTTAATTTGGACGTTACCACGAGCTGTAACAACTCCTGTTCTAGCATCAGCTTCTTGAATATCGGAGCGAACAGTAAGACTACGACCTGAAGAATTTTGATTTCTTGGGGGTTGGTTAGGCTTAATTTGGGCGGAGCTAGAATATGTAATGGAATTTAATATAGCTAGGGGCAATATCAAGAACCATCCCTTTAATACCAGTGATTTTGATATTTTGTTGTTAAGTATCATTTTTAATTAGAATTTAGCTGAAAAATTGTCCAGTAAGGTATGCACAAGTCATAAGTCATAAGCCATAAGTCATAAGTCATAAGTCACCTCTGAATGAGTTTGAGCATTATTTCCATTATACTTATGATCATGGATAAATTCGTCGACTCGTCTTTCCGCCTCAATTTAAAAATACGGGGCCACCCTTCTTTAGCATTGATAAAAATGGAATTTCCTAAGTTTAAATCTTATATTTTGAAGTTATTGTAGCATTAACAGCAATATTTTCTCTCTCAAAATTTTGTTTCAATCTATAGCAAAACTCACGAGCTACATTCCACTGTTTTCTTGGTCTCGTTTTTACTCTAATTGTAATTTCTACCTCCATCTGAGAAACACTATTAACAGCTAAAATACTGGCATAATCTAGAATTTTATCTCCCCAATTTGTGTCAGTTATCAACTCATTATTAACTTTCTTAATTAACTTTAGTGCTTGACTTAAATTAGTGTCTAAATTAACTTTTATTTTCAAATCAATACTTGCCCAATCTTTAGTTAAATTATGTATAGTAGAAATTTTGCTATTCGGAATAGTAGTTAAACGTCCTCCAGCATCACGTAATTGTGTTACACGAAAATTCATATCTTCTACATAACCCATAGTATAATCTAAGTCAATCAGATCCCCTATTGCATATTGATCTTCTCGCAAAATCAAAATTCCACTAATGATATCTTTAACTAAATTATGGCCACCTAAAGAAACTGTCAAACTAATAATTCCTACAGCTACTAATACTAGAACTAGAGGAATATTTAACTTTTGAAATATCCAAATTATACCAAGAAAAACCAATATAAAAATTACAATTCCTTGCAATGTATGGGAAAAAGTAATTGCTCGTGATACTGTTCTCTGAACAGAAGTTTCCGTTTCGAGTCTCTGAAAACTATTAATTGCAAACCAGTTAATTATAACAGGACTAATTCTAATTATTAAGTAAGTACCGATAATTATAGTTAAAACCATAGCATCAGAAAGTAATAAAATTTGTAGCCAACGACTATAAGGAAAATTTCCTAAAATCCAACTTATACCATACAGCCATATAATTATATGAGTTACTTGCAATAAACTTCTGAAAAAAGAATTTTTATCTTGCTGTTGTTCCCAGATTAACTGTTGTTTTTGTCCGAAATTTAATTCTGGTTTTACTATGCTTAATTGTTGATAATTTCTCAACTCATCTATTTGTGGATAAGACAATTTCAAACTTTCTATTAATTTTTTGAGTTTTTGATATTTATTGAAGTAGTATTTTTGCCAAATTGAGATTAAAAAACTCAACAGTATTAAAGCTAATATTATTCCTGTAGAAATTAAAATTTGCCTGAATAAGTAATCTGGTTGTCGCTCTCTTTGTGACCTAATTAAGGCATCTCTAATAAAACCAATAATCTGATTAGCTAAATCTTCTCTAGATATGCCATGAATCTGAGCATCTAAATCTGTAATAGCAATCAATTCTTGATTTTTCAGTTCTTCTGCATCGGAAGCAAATACTAAAGTCTGTTTTTCTAGGACTTCAAGAGTTAATTTTAAAGTATCCGCATCAAAACAATTTTTAATCGTTTGTCTGAGATTCTTTTCATATAGTCTGACTCGAATATTCAGAGGAAAAGTATTGCTGCTTCCTTGAATTTCTTGTCCTGCTATTGCCGCAACTTTCAAAATTTCTCTACCATCTATTTTTATAGGTTTATAAACTATGTTGCTCAGAGGTGTTAATGAGTTAAATTGAGTAATATTTTCATTACTATTTTGTGATTTTTCTAAAGTCTGACCTAATACTAAGTTAGCTTTATTCATGGTAATAATGAAAATTAACAGACTCAAAATTATTACGGTGATAATTTTTGATATTTTATAGCAATTAAAAAATAAATTTTTCTTGATTAGTAGGAGGTTTAATGAAAGAAATTTAAAAATTTGCATAGCCATTACATATACATAGGACTGACACAGAAACTGGCTTAATTAACGAAACTTCGCATTAATTTAGTGCGAAAAATAATGTTGGGACAAGAAACCTGGTTTATTGTTTAGGTGTGTAATTTTTGATAAAACTAGTCTACTGATTGATTTCTATCCGCAAGTAGAAGTATCCGGACAGAAATCTTAATGTTTTAGTAATTAGTGAATAAGGTAAGTAGGCAGATAAAATTTAAGATCAAATAGGAAATATTGTTAAACTGTTAAGCATTTAGCACTCAGCAACTTTATCCATTTCATTAACTGTAAAATAGGAGTTAGCATTTTTGTGATTTCAAAGAATTAAAAGGACGAGTAATACCAAGGGCGAAAAAAAATACACTCAAAAGGTGAATCTCAATCAAAGATGCTTAAAAAGAGTCGCTCCAATTCATTTTAGATAGCTACCTCTATCATTTACTCCCCTTTTTTAAATATTTCCTCCTTCTTACTCCTTACCACAGATTGAGGGACATTCCCTGCAATATCCCATCCATTTGTCACAAATATTTATCACGCTTAGTATAAAAACCCAGTTGAAAATGCAATTAATAATAATTAGAAAAAATGATACAGTATAAAAATAATTCCTAAAATTTTGCCTAAAGTAAAATGATTAGAGAAGTTTTTTTGATTGAAATAGCTAAAACTACCCGCCAAGCAGCACAAAAATTAGCAATTTTTTCTGCTGAAGCCAAAAATCAAGCTATTGAAGCAGTTGCCCAAGCATTAGAAAAAGCTACACCAAAAATTATTACAGCAAACCAACTTGACTGTCGAATCGCTGAAACTGATGGAATTGCCAAACCCCTATATAATAGATTGAAAATGGATGAGGCTAAATTAAAAAGTGCGATCGCAGGTTTACGTAACGTTGCTACTCTTAAGGATCCTATAGGTGTAGTACAAATACATCGAGAACTGGATGCAGGATTAATACTCAAGCGTATTACTTGTCCTCTGGGTGTTATTGGTGTGGTATTTGAAGCTCGCCCAGATGCTGTAATTCAAATTTCTGCTTTGGCAATTAAATCAGGAAATGGTGTCATTCTTAAGGGGGGTAAAGAAGCAACTAATTCATGTCTTGAGTTAGTGACAGCAATTCGCCAAGGTTTATCTACAACTTCTGTTAACCCTGATGGGGTACAGTTATTAACTACCCGGGAAGAAACTCTG
>JAKQYF010000117.1 GCA_023356535.1 Trichodesmium sp. MAG_R03
CAGATGAATGCCATCATTAATTCCTGGACAAACTACAACTTGAGCGTGTATTTGCAGTCGTCGTTCCTGAAACCACTGAATTTGTTCGAGTATTTTACCAGCCCGGGAATTTTTTAAAAGATGCGATCGCAATTCTGGTTCCGTAGCATGGACAGAAACATACAGGGGGGAAAGTCGCATTTGTTCAATTCTTTCCCATTCCCGCTGCGGGAGGTTAGTCAGAGTTAGGTAGGAACCGTAGAGGAAACTAAGACGATAGTCATCATCTTTTAAGTATAGAGTATCTCGTTTGCCTGGTGGTTGTTGGTCGATGAAGCAAAACGGACAACGGTTGTTACATTGAATTAGACCATCAAATAGAGCAGTAGAAAATTCTAACCCCAGGTCTTGGTCGTAGTCTTTTTCTATTTCAATGTGGTGAGTTTTACCTTTGGCGTCGATGACTTCTATTTCTAGATATTCGTCAGCACAAATATATTGATAGTCGATCAGGTCTCGTGGTTGTTGTCCGTTGATAGAAGCGATCGTATCTCCAGGTTCAAAACCTATTTCAGCACCGATAGAGTCAGGTATTACCTTAGTTATTAGAGCAGGACGGATAGAAGTTTTACTCATTAGGCAAGTCAAAAGTTAAAAGTCAAAAGTTCAAAAAATTGACGATTTATCTATTATTATTTATTTTATAGTTTTGTCATAGATCTAATATACTATGATGTCTAAATTTTATTTAGCTTGATAAGTTAGACTAGCTGTTAATATTCCCATAATTAGATTAATTTGATTTAGGTAATATTCGGTTAAATCTATAATAATATTTTCCCCTTCTAATTTCAAGAATTGCCAATTTGTTCCTGATGTAATTGCTCCATAAATTGTGCTTATATTGTTCCCTTATTTTTGGTTAAAAATTCTAGCAGCTATCATTTCTGCTATACATTGCCCTAATCCTAAATTCAGATTTTCTTTCTTAGCTTCAACAATAGTTATGACTGGAGCCGTTATTGTTAACATTTCTGGAGACTTAGTAATTAAAAAGTCGCAAATTCCGTTTAAACCTTTTTCTGGCTCGACAGTAAAATATCTCCCTGAAAAAATATTGATTTGTTCTTGGTTTTGTCTTTTGATATCTATTAATATCGGAGCAATAATCATTTCTGAACGAGCTTTTTCGCTATTACTTGCTAGGGCGATCGCTACATTATAATACTAATTTCATAAACTTAGACTACACTACTTGTCTTAATCAGGACTTACCCTAAGGTACTATATATAGAGCCTTGGTGGGTGACGCTAGCCCTAACACACCCTACCATAGCTTTCATGCGTAAGTCCTATTAATGTTTATCAAATGTTGACATATGATGTATAGCCATACTTAAGGAAATTGGTATAACTTAGAGTTTATATTAATAATGGACTAGGTTATAATGGTGGCAAATTAGCAAAAAAATTATTTTACTCAGTAGTGTTAATTTCAAAAATTTGTTTTACCTTTACTAATGTGAAATCCCTGTAAGACATTTTTTTAAAAAGATGAGATTAAGTAAAATAGGGAATTTTGCTACAGCTGATACAGTACACCGTCCAATATTTGTCTTTTACTCCATTTCCTGGGACAAGTTTTCTTTTTTTTTAGCAACAATGGTTCAATCAGAACCCATTCTTCATCTGTTAAACTACTTGAATATGGCATAGAGCGAAAAATTGGGCTTAAAGCCTCGTCCAATATTTGTCTTTTACTCCATTTCCTGGGACAAGTTTTCTTTTTTTTGGCAACAATGGTTCAATCAGAACCCATTCTTCATATGTTAAACTACTTGAATATGGCATTTACCAAAAAATTGGGTTTAAAGCCTCGCCCATAAGCGGGCGACTTTTTAGTTAATTTTTTTTCACTGGCTTAGTCCTTCTTGCTTTTTAGTTCACAACAACTCTATTAGTCGCGAGTGGGCATACCGAGACAAAAAACGGACATTGAGACCAGCAGCCAGACTACTGCCAAAGTAGCAGCGGTCTGTGAAATGTCAACCCACCGAGGGGCTACGGCTCGGTTGTTACCTAGTGCCTTTAGGCCGGGAAGGATGTCAACCACCTCTTTGTTAAAGAATTAGCGATCGCTACTTAGTGCTTGCTGATTAATTATAAAAGCATTGACAGACAAAGGCTTTAGTCTTATTTGGTCAGCAAAAAGTCCTGGCTTTTCGGTGGTTTAATACCAATTTCCTTAAGTATGGCTATACATCATAATATACTTGGAATTTGCTGTATAAACCCATCGCACTCAGCAAGCCCCTATATAAACCACAAACTCTAAACCATAACCCTTATAGAGATTCCTGCTATAGTCTACTCAGGGGAACACTCCACTGGACTGTTCCTCCGCCTCTATCTGTCGCACTACAGTCAACGCTGAATAAGAAACTCCCGCCGTACCCTCTCCCGGATGAGTCGAATCTCCCACCAACCACAAATCTCGAATTGAAGTTCGATTAGCAATTCCAAAAGGTCCGAAAGTTGTCAGACGCTGACCAACACCACCAACAATACCTTCATCCCTTGCCGTAAATTTGACAAAAGTACGAGGTGTGGCAGCTTCCTGATAAACTATTGTTTCTGGTTTTAAATAAAAATATTCACTCAAGCGAGCGATCGCCTCCTCTGTATATTTCTGCTTCAACTCCTGATAATTTTGGCAATGTCGCCAAATCTGAGTATCGGTAAAACTCGAAGCAGTAATTGTCGCTTTGCCCTTGGGGGCGCGACCATCTCCCGGATGACTTACTGACACAAACAAAGAATTATTTTCCCCTATAGGACCATCATAATCATAGAAAAATTGCAAGTGGGGCGGGCAATTTGTCGGAATAGCACTTTCATCGACTCCTAAATACATCACAAATGCACCCCAAGGAGAGGGGAGTTTATCAACTCGGTTTTTGTAACCAGACATTGGGTTTGAGGTATGTAATTGATTTTTATTGGCTACTAATTTAACTAAGTTTTGTACAGTGACATTTGCCACAACATGATCAGCAATTTCTACCCAAGTTTCCCCAGTTTTCTGATTTCTGATTCTGACAGCATTAGCTTTGCCATTATCTACATATATATTTTCAACAGTATGACCCATAGATAACTTACCTCCATCTCTTTTTAGAGCTGCAACTAGGCGATCGCTCAAAACTTGCATACTTCCCTGGAGATGGTATAAACCTTGAGGAGCTTGAGAAACAGCTAAAGCAGTGGCAGCGTAAAGTAAAGCTGTTTCCTCTGTACCAACTTGAGAATAAAGTTTCAGTTGTAAATCTAGAAAAGTTTTCAACCGCAGATGATCATTTAAGCCATATAACCGTAATGCGTCTGCTACTGTCATTAAAGTAAATGGTACTGTAATTAGAGTATCCGGGCGTAATGCTTTTACTAACTGCCAGAAATCCCAAATATTTCGCGGTGGCAAAACTGGATCACGGCCTTGAAATTTCCAACTTGCCTCAAACAGTTTTGTCATTAATTGCCAAAAGGGTTCACTACCAGGAAATTGCCGTTGTCTTTCTTCCTGCCATTTTTGAGGGTCCCGCCACACATTGATAGATTCAGTTTCCCCGGGGAGAAATACGGCACAGGCAGGGTCACAATAGGTAGCTTTCGGGATTTCTATTCCCAGTTCTGAGAAAATGCGGTGATGGATGCCACCGGGTTCCAAGCCTGCGACTTGAGTTGCACCGACATCGAAAGTGAAACCCCGCCGTTTGAAAGTAGAGGCACAACCACCGGGAATAATAGCTTGGTCAAATATCTGGACTTCATACCCTCTGTGGGCCAATAAAGCTGCTGTCGTGAGACCACCAATACCCGCACCGCATACCACAATTTTTGATTTTTGTATAGTCTTTTTTGAAGACATAGAAAATATAGAATAATTATTAACATTTTTAACTAAATATTAACTTATATTACACAAAAAGTGGTAAATCAGGAAAAGTCTTTTTAAGAAGCAGGGGAGTAGGTAGGGACGTAACCCTTAGGGATATGAAACGCATTTTGTTATGCAATGTCCCTACATAAGAACAGGGAATATATAAAGGAGGTAGTCGAATATATTTGTCCCTTAATTTTTCTGGCATGGGACGCCCAAAATACTAACTTTTTAGCTTGAAGGACCGAAAACCAGGTAGTTTTTTCGACCACAAAAGGCTAAGACCTTTATGTGTCTCAGCAAGCCCTACAGCAGTTTTCATGTCGGTAGACCACAGTAGGGACGTTCCATGCAACGTCCCTACAAGGTTTTGGTTATGGCGATGTAGTTCATCAATTTGAAAAGCGCTGTAAATCATTATGTAAAATCACATACTTTCTTAACAAATAGCTACAACTCCTGTGCCTTCTAGCGGTTCATATCTCTAACAAATCAGATAGAATTGATATATATGATCCTCAAAAATATTCCCCTAGATAATGATTTTTCTTAATAGCAGATATCGATCATTTGTAGTCAGAAAATTTAAGATGCATAAAGTGTAGCTATTTCTATTTTTTGATAATTATTTATTTCAACAAAAATATTTAATTTTGCTAACTCATTAACAATAATATTATGAAATTTAAAACGAGCATTTTGACTAACCTTAACTCCAGGATACTTCTTGCCATATACTGGAGAACTTAAACCGAGTTCCCCATGAATTACTTGACCAGAATAAACTGTATATATTGCCGAAACAGAAATTTGATTATTTGTCGGAATAACTACACCAGCAAGATTAAATTCTTTACCAGGTAATATCTTGTTTGGCACATTATCAATTTGGCAGACGCGAAATAAATGATTATATAAAGATGGTGGTGTGAGTTTAAGCATAAAATTTTGATAAGTCTGAATATTCTTATAATCGTAACTGTGGGGAGTGGATAAAATTTTATCAATATTTTCTGGATATTCAGCACCCAAAAAACTAAATAATAATTGAAAATTATCTGATTGTGAAATTACTTCCTCGTAGGAAATTATAAATGTATTCTTTGGGTGATTTTTTTGATAGGTATAAAAAGCATTTTGAAGCTGCATAAGTTGATTTCTAGATTCTACTTGATCCGTATTTACCCACCAACCACTTTTTAAGACATCATCTAGATTTCTAACATTAAAAATAAAAGCAGGTTTGGGAAAAATTTTAGCGATAAAATCTAAATAATCAGCAATATTTTTTTGTTGTTGATAGACTTCAAAATATCGAATTTCTTTAAATCCGTAACAGACAATATTTTTATCATTTTTTTTGTCAGGCAATAAAATATTTCTAACCATTTGCTGACAGTAATCTAAAAATAATTCTAGATTTATTTCTTCTGCTCCATACCAAGGATGATTAGCTTGAGAAGTATGTTGATTATTACAAGTATCTATCAATTTTTTGTAAGCTTCATATAATCCGTAAATAAAATTATTATTTTCACCTCTGACCAAAACTCCATCAATATTATTCAAAATACCTTGCAGTAAAGTTGAGCCACTTCTACCATAGGTAACAATTAAAACTGATTCAAAATTTAAAGACATATTTTTTTAAGTAAAAATTCAAAAGTCATATCAAAGGGGAGGAGACAGAAGAGTTAGATAAGAATTTTAAAAAGCTACTTTTAATAACCGGATTTGGTTTAATGTATAAACTTTTCTCATCTACAACCTGATAACTGTTTTATACTGTTGCCAAATAGCATCAACAGAATAAAAATCTTGTAATAGTTGATAATCTTCTGCATAAAATTCTATCAATTTTTTCAAGGACTTCTGTGTTAAATCTTTGAGAGTTATTTTCGGACCTGCACTTTGAAGTCGAGGCAATTTTATTTCAACCTTTGCGTTTTGAGAAATTATTTGTCTGAGATTTTGTAAATTTTCAATTGGACAAATCAAATCATAAATATCAAGGTCTTTACCTATATATTTATTTTGAGGTAAAGTATGATGAACTATAGAATCAGAAAATTGAAAGTAATTTTCTAAATTTTCGATAAAATAATTAATATCTGGTTCTATTTTTAAGTCAAGGTTTTTAACTTTTCCTTGAACTGATTTTAAATAAAATATTTTATAATGTAAGACAAGATTTTTATAACATGATAATAGTCGCTTAATTGGGTCACGAATGACAGTAAACTTTAAATAGTTATCTAAATTTTTTAGATGTTCTAAAATATCGGTATAGGGATACCAGAACTGATGAATTTGTTCTATAGGTTCAGAATATTCTTGGTTAAATTTTAAGGAATAAAAAATATGCTTGAGAGTAGTACTAGCACATTTAGGAATTGGTAAATAAGCTAATCCTAGTTCCTCAAACTTTAAAACTCGAAATACTTTTAATTTTAAGGCGCGATAAATTCTTGGTGATTGATTGGGATCTATTTCTAGTGCCTGACTGTAATATTTTATAGCAGATTCAGTTTCTCCTTTATCAGCTAAAATATTTCCTAACTTTAGATTAATACTGGCATCTTCAGGAAATCTATCTTTTGTTGCTTTTAAAACAGCGACCCCTCGCTCTACTTGATTTATTTCGACAAAAAATTGACTCAAACTTTTATAAATATTTAGGGGTTGGTCTGGTTCAATTTCAAGAGCTGTTTGAAACTTATCAATAGCAACTTGAAAATCTCCTTGTTTAGCAGCTTCTCGCCCCTCTTTTAAAAAAAAATCTGCATCTAAGTCTTGTAAATTCGGCTGAATATTACTAGAAACAATTCCTAACTTAAGTAAATTAAAATCATAAGGTTTAATACCATTCAAATATAAAATCTTTGCTACTAACACATCTTCATACAACTCCCCATGGAAACAACCAGGATATTTCATTGTATATTCAGATAAAATTTCCAGACTTTTTCGAGAAAGAAAATATCCACTCCCACCATCGCACCATCGCGCCACAAATGGCAAATCATAAGGATTTTTATCAACAGACGTAGATTCACATTTATTAAAATGCCAAGACCTACCGATAGAATATCCTATAGTATTACCCATATAATCATAAGTAGATTCTGTTGATAACCAATCTATTAATTCTAAGAATCTTGGCATATCTTGAATCCAAGTATCATCATCTAACTTCAATACTCCTTGAAAATCAAAACAACAATGCAAACATTGAAATATTTGGAAAACCTTGAGAGGTAAAGATTCATAATTATCAGGAGATTTGACATATAAAATATCTCCTTCATTTTGCCAATTAGAACTTAATCCTGGGTCACCAATGACGAAACAGTAAGGCACGTTAATTTTGTGATATAGTTTTTCTCTCAAAATTTTGATTTTATCAAGATTTTTTTTGCAGGAAATAATCATAATAGCTATCTTGCTATTAGATGAATTAACCATTAAAGGAATCTTATATGTGAGATGATTATGTTGTTTCTTTAGGGTAGTTTTTAGTAGAGACAAGCTAGACTGATTTTCGGGATTTAATAATAAGCTATTTTGCAGATGGGCAATTGCTTGTTTATATTCTTTAGAACTTGTATAATCTAGTCCCAAGTATAGATAAATCATTGAAAAAGTAATATGTTGAAGTACAAATATTTTCTGGTTTTGATGTACGAAATTAATTATATTTTCAACAAATTCAGGTTGATTCTTAGCCAAACAAGAACGCACTATACTTAAGATAGATAAAATAAATATAAGGTGATTATATTGTAAATATTCTAGTAAATTTTTGCTATAAAAATCTCGACAAGCTTCTAAATTAATTTGATAAATATTCCATGCTAAATCTAATTGACCCTGGGCAGCTAATTCACAAGTTTCAATAATTTCATTAATCAAACGATGTTGATTAAATATATATTTTTTCGCGATAAAATTATCCACAAATTCATTAATTTTATCTAAATTACCAATAGTCAAAAAACATCGAAAAAAATGAGGATAAGCAGATAAAAAATTTCCCGAACTACAAGCTTTGTGATAATTATCAATAGCTGCTTGATATTTGCATTGACGAAAATATAAATTACCTAAACCGAGATAACCTTCATTAGAATATTGAGACAATTCCTGAAAAATTGACTCCGCTTCTGGGAATTTTTCCAACTTCATCAAAATCTCACCACAATGCATATAAGCAATAATATGTTGAGGAAACTTTTCAATTACTTCTTGCCACATTTTTAATGCTAACTCCCACTTTTGCTGCCTTTCTAATACCCCAGCTAAACCACAGAAACCATCAGATTGATCAGGGAATTTTTCCAATACATCATTAAATACAACTTCCGCTTCCTTAAACCTACCTAATTCAATTAATACATTACCTTTAGCAACATAAAAAGATAAATTTTCAGGAAACTTATCGATCCCTATTTCCCAGGTTTCTAATGCAACTTTCCACTTTTTTTGTTGTTCAGCGACTTTAGCTAAATTTTCCCACACCAAGGTTTGATCCGAAAACTCTTCAGCTAATTCACTAAATAATTTTCTTGCTACCTCAAATCTACCTAATTTAACCAATACTTTTCCTTTTCCTAGGGAGGCAAGTAAATTTTTTGAGTCTAATTTCAATGCTTTCTCATAATTACTTAAAGCAGACTCAAAATTTTGCAAATGATTTAGATAAAAATTTCCTAAATTAACATATATACTAGGATTATTAGAATTGAAAATTATCCCAGCTTCATAAGTTTCTAAAGCTGCCTTAATATCACCTATATCCCTATTAACTGTAGCTAAATTTTTATAACCAACCAAATTTTCTGGTTGTAGTTGAATCGCCTTTTTATAAACAGTAATTGCTGGGGCAAAATTGCCAGTTTGATGAAAAACTTCACCCAATTTTATATGTAACCAATAATCTTGTGGAAGAGCTTCTAATCCATCCTGATAATAAGCAATAGCCTCTTCTAAATTTCCCTGTTCTCGACAAATATCTCCTAATCCAATATCCACCCATGAATTATCAGGTTTTAATTCCATTGCCTGGTGATAATAACTAACAGCTTGCTCAAAATTTCCTTGCAATCGAAAAACTCCCCCTAATCTAATATATAGCCAAATATTTTTAGGACTTAATTCTCTGTTTAACCCATCCTGATAATAAACAATAGCCTCTTCTAAATTTCCCTGTTCTCGATAAATATCTCCTAATCCAATATAAACCCAGGAATTATCCGGATTCAATTCCATTGCTTGGTGATAATAACTAATAGCTTGCTCAAAATTTCCTTGGTCTCTGAAAATTCCACCCAATCTGAGATATAACCAAACAGTATCAGGACTCAATTCTATTTTTAATCCATCCTGATAATAAGTAATAGCCTCTTCTAAATTTCCCTGTTTTCTATAAATATCTCCTAATCCAATATAAACTAAGGAACTATCAGGATTCAATTCCATTGCTTGGTGATAATAACTAATAGCTTGCTCAAAATTTCCTTGGTCTCTGAAAATTCCACCCAATCTGAGATATAACCAAACAGTATCAGGACTCAATTCTATTTTTAATCCATCCTGATAATAAGTAATAGCCTCTTCTAAATTTCCCTGTTTTTTATAAATATCTCCTAACTTAATATAAACCAAAGAATTATTAGAATTTAACTCCATTGCTTGGTGACAATAACTAATAGCTTCCTCAAAATTTCCTTGGTCTCTAAAAATTTCACCCAATCTAAGATACAACCAAGCAGTTTTAGGACTTAAATCTATTCCCTTTCGATAAAAATTAATGGCTTCATTAAACTGCTTAATTTCTCGGTAAGTATCACCAATTAAACCATAAAGTAATTCATTTTTTGGGAAATCTTTCAAAGCATTATGATAATAGTCAATCGCCAATTGGTGCTGACTATTTTTTCTGAGAAAATCTCCAAAAATTTGATAATTTTCTAATTTTTGAGGATAATTTTCAATGACTTCTTGATAAGATTCAACCAAACCTTTCCATGGTAATGAAGAGTCAGGATTAACCTCCATAGCAGCTTGAAAATTAGCTATGGCCTCCTCCAATTCCTCTTGTACCTTAAATTTCTTTGCAATTTCCACCAAACTGATACTTTGCTTTGGATTATTCGACATTATATAAACTCTTACCTCCCTTAAGTCCTGTTACTTTAACTTGAACAAAACTATTAGTTAATGTTTCGTCTCATCTTTACAGTTAAAAATCTTGTACTTCAGCAATTTTTCAATGTGCGCGATAAAAATTTTTCTTATAGCACTATGTCTTTTAGTTAGGACGATAAATTTGGGTTCTCAGGAAAGTGAATAGCTAGTAGTTTGTCAATTTTCAAATGATAGGTTAGGATTACAACAGATTTCGGGCAAATGATGTACAAGGTAAATGGTGAAAATCATGTAGTGCGCGCATCTTGTCCGGGTGGGTGTACCTAATAACAGCCCAAAGGGGTATAAATTAAGTAATCTTGGTGGAAAAGTAGATAAGAGGGAAACTTTAATAGATTACCCATCAATTCAATCCTGACAGACCACTAGCTCACATCTATATTCTTTTCTAGAAAGTTAATCATTGGCCAAATAATAAAATGGCATCATTAAAATCTTTTTCAACAGAAAATTTAGCAAAACCGTAAAAAATTACTAGGTTGTAACAATTCAAAAACTAGAAATAAACTCCGAAAGTTTTACTCATTGACCAATAGTCCAAACCTATTCTCAAAAAGTGACAAGATTTTTGACATGAATAAAATAGAATTGCTATAGTTGAAGACAAACGACACATGAAATTAAGGATGACCTCAACTTTAGTCTTACCAAGCCTCTCAAAACTCAATACTCCCACCGTTCGTCAACTACCAAATGGACTAACTATCATTGCCGAACACCTACCAGTTGAAGCAGTTAACTTCAATATTTGGCTTAACGTTGGCTCTACCTTAGAGTCTGAATCAATCAACGGCATGGCCCATTTTCTCGAACATATAATTTTTCAAGGTACCCCCAAACTTCCCAGTGGCGAATTTGAGCGTTTAGTAGAACAACAAGGCGCTGTGATGAATGCTACAACCAGTCAAGAATATACCCACTTTTATATTACCACCGCTCCCAAAGACTTTGCTAAATTAGCACCTTTGCAATGGGAGGTACTCCTTAACCCCAGTATTGCTGATCATGCTTTTAAACAAGAGCGCTTTGTTGTACTTGAAGAAATTCGGCGTTCAAATGATCAACCTAGTCGTCGTTGTTACCAAAAAGTTATTGAAACTGCCTTTGAAAAATTACCTTATCGTCGCTCAGTATTAGGTCCTGCAGAAATTATCTCTCAACTACAAGCTCAACAAATGCGTGATTTTCACCAGAGTTGGTATAAACCGAATTCTATGACTGCTATTGCAGTGGGAAATTTGCCAGTGGAAGAATTAATTGATATTGTCACAGACTCATTTACAGAAGTGAACAATGGTAAAAATACTTCAGAAACTCTATGGCCGCCTAATATCAACCTAACACCGGAGCCGCCTTTTACAGAAATAGTTCGCCATGAAGTGGTTGATGAGGCTCTTCAGCAAGCAAGGTTAACAATGGTTTGGCGAGTACCTGGGTTAACTGAGTTATATGAAACTTATGCCTTAGATGTGTTGGCAACTATTTTGAGTCTGGGGAAAACATCTCGCCTGGTGCGTGATTTACGGGAAGAACGAGGTTTGGTTTATTCTATTGGTGCAAGTAACATAAGTTATCGTTATCAAGGTGCTTTCTGTATTTCTGTCAGACTGGCAGAAGAAAATTTAGCTGAAGTTGAAGCAGCGATCGCTCATCACATTTATGCTATTCAACAAGATTCGGTAACAGAAACAGAAATTAAACGTATTCGAACATTGGTGGCAAATAGATTTATTTTTGCTAATGAGGCACCAAGTAATCGTGCCAATTTATATGGTTACTATCACTCAATAGTGGGAGACTTAGCATCTGTGCTGAATTATCCCCAAAATATTCAGGCACTTGACTCATCAGATCTTCAACGAGCAGCATTGAAATATTTATCTTTTGATGCTTATGGAGCAGTAGTTTTTCGAACTAAGTAGTGGACTGACACACCTAAAAATGTAGGTTGGGTAGAACGAAGTGAAACCCAACAAAGGTTTATTATGGTTAGGTTTCGTCCCTCAACCTAACCTACCCTTATTGCACCATTTTAGCTATGTCGGTTTAGTAGGTGTAAATAGATCAGGACTTACCCATGCTTCACCTTGAAAAGGCCATATGTAGGGGCGAATAGCATTCGCCCTCACCCTTGTGTAGTGCCCGTGGGCAAATCCTGTAGATATTGAAAGATAATACTTAAGTGTATTTTTATTCCTCCATAAAGCACTTCTGAAAACCGACCTAGGGAAGGGGAGCAGGGGAGAAGGCAAAATAGAGCATGGTAGCTAAGCTTGCCCTGCTTAAGTCTTCAAAACAATACACTTTTTCTCCGGAAAAAGTCTCTTAGGAGATGAATCATAAATTATCTATTTTGTCAAGTCTTATGTTAAGAAAGATGTTGAGAAAGCATCCCTTCAAAAGCCAGGGGGAATTCAAAAAGTTGCAGATAGTAGGAGAGTAGATTAAAATTATGAACCATAAATATTTCAAACAAGTTTTCTGGATTATGGCAATATTTTTGAGTAGTTGTAATTATCAAAAATCCATCCAAAATTTGTCAGAGATGCCAGAAATTATAGATCCAAAACAAACTGATATTTTCATATCAAATGCAGCAGTTTCAAAAAATATTAATGAGTTAGAAAAATCCGTATTTTCCCTGATAAATCAATATCGAAAATCTCAAAATTTACCCGTCCTTCAGTGGGATAATACTATTGCTCAACAATCAAGAATTCATGCTCAACAAATGGCTAGAGGAAAAGCAACTTTTAGCCATGATGGATTTCAAGAAAGAGTAGAAATAATCAGTAAAAAAATTCCTTACAAAGGTGCTGCTGAAAATATAGCTAATAATATGGGCTATAGTAATCCTGGGGAAAAAGCTGTTGTCAGTTGGATTAATAGTCCTGGCCATCATAAAAATATGGTAGGTGACTATAATTTAACTGGTATTGGTATTGCTAAAAATTCTGAAGAAATATATTACTTCAATCAGCTTTTTATTAAAACTAGGTAGAAAAGAGGAGTCTGAATTAACCTACATTCCGGACGATAAAATTTAACAGGAGTTGCGCACGGGCACTACACGAGGGTGAGGGCAAATGCCATTCGCCCCTACATATGGCGTTTTCAAGGTGAAGCATGGGTAAGTCCTGATGTGTCCATCCCTGTTCCTATGTAGGAACGTTCCATGCAACGTCCCTACCTACTCCTCTGATTCTTAAAAAGGCTTTTTCAGCAAACCCTAAATTATGAATAATCCCAAAATCACGATCACTTTGAAGCTATTCGCAGCCTATCAAGAAGCTTATAAAGTTCCCGAAGTCCAACTCAGTATTTCCCCTGGAACATCAGTATCTCAACTCCTAGAAAACATCATTAGTCAACACCCCGAACTAGAAAAGTGGCGAGATACTACAAAATTTGGGATCAACCTCAACTTTGTCCCACCAGAAACCATTCTTCAAGATGGCGACGAAGTAGTACTAATTCCTCCAGTCAGTGGTGGCATCAATATATTTAGAATTTAGATATTTTTTTAGAAAATAGAATTTTTTGGGTATCTATATACTTAAAGGAGATTTTTTACAAAAAAAATGCTACATTTTTTAGAAATAAATATAACTAATGAAAGCTAAAGTCAATTATTTATATGTAGCATTTGATATAGAAAAATAGCTGCTAAAATTAATTCCGACTATTTTTGTCGGGTATAGTTGACGGTGGTTTTCACCCATGCTAATATTTCAAACAATTCTAAATAATTTTCAAAAATGAAGTAGGAAATAAAGAATATGACCCAGAGCAAAACAATTCACAATAAAATCCAAACTACAAACACAGCTATAGAAAACCTCAAGTGCAAAGAATGTGGAGAAGAGTATGCTTTAGAAGCAAAACATATATGTGAAGACGTATGCTTTGGCCCTCTAGAAGTTAAATATAATTATGAAAAGATTAGTCAAATAGTGAGTCGGCCCATAATTGAAGCAGGTCCTCAGTCTATCTGGCGTTATCGTCATTTCTTACCAGTAGAAACAGATAACGTTATAGATGTAGGAACGGGCATGACTCCCCTAGTAAAATCAGAACGTTTAGCGCGTCGCTTAGGTCTGAAAAATCTCTATATTAAAAATGATGCAGTAAATATGCCGACCCTTAGTTTCAAAGATAGGGTAGTATCAGTTGCTCTGAGTCGCGCTAGAGAATTAGGTTTTTCCACAGTATCCTGTGCAAGTACAGGGAACTTAGCCAACTCTACTGCAGCCATTGCGGCCAAAGCTGGATTAGAATGTTGTGTATTTATTCCTGCTGACTTAGAAGCAGGTAAAATTCTTGGTACCTTGATCTATAACCCAACAGTTATGGCAGTGAAAGGAAACTACGACCAAGTAAACCGCCTATGTTGTGAAGTGGCAAATAGTTATGGTTGGGGTTTTGTAAATATTAATCTCCGCCCTTACTATTCTGAAGGTTCAAAAACTCTTGGTTTTGAAGTGGCCGAACAACTAGGATGGCAACTACCAGATCATGTGGTTGCTCCTATTGCTTCTGGTTCTCTCTACACCAAAATCTATAAGGGGTTCAAAGAGTTCGTCAAAGTCGGTTTAGTAGAGGATAAAGCAGTTCGTTTCAGTGGAGCGCAAGCTGAAGGTTGTTCTCCAGTAGCGAAAGCATTTAAAGAAGGTCGTGATTTTATTAATCCAGTTAAACCTAATACTATTGCCAAGTCAATTGCTATTGGCAACCCCGCAGATGGTATCTACGCATTAGAACTAGCGCGCAAAACAAACGGTAATATTGAGTCTGTGACTGATGCTGAAATTATTGAAGGTATTAAATTATTAGCAGAAACAGAAGGTATCTTTACTGAAACAGCGGGTGGTACAACTATTGCTGTATTGAAAAAATTAGTAGAAGCAGGTAAGATTGACCCTGAAGAGACTACTGTTACTTATATTACAGGTAATGGCTTAAAGACTCAAGAAGCAGTAGGAGGTTATATTGGCGAACCTCTAACAATAGAAGCAAAGTTGGATAGTTTTGAGAAAGCATGGGAACGCGCTCAAAGATTAGACCGTCTTGACTGGCAGCAAGTTTTGGTTTAATTTTTACCCATTAGGAGTTTGGTATCTAAACCTCTAGGAAAGTTAAAATCATATATAGCAATCCTATTTTTATGTTGCCCAAAATCTGGCTGCTTTTTGGAAATAGTTAATGGGCAATAGTTTCAGAGTTGATTTCTAGTTCGTGAATTTTTATAACTATTTTATCGGATTGCTATATTAGGTTTTGAAAGATGATTTTTTTCTTTTAAATGTTCCCAGTGCGGGCATCTTGCCCGCGATAGGTGTGCCTCACTGAGGTGGAATCTGCTGTAAGTATCTGCACCCACGAATAAATTTAAATTAGTAAGTTATGGCAATCAAAGTTTTAATTCCTACTGCATTGCAAAAATTCACTAACAATGAATCGCAAATTGAATGTAGTGCTAGTAATATTTTAGAATTAATAGAGTCTCTAGAAACAAAGTATCCAGGGATTAAAAAAAGTCTGTGTGATGACAAAGGGCAACCAAGGAGATTTTTAAATTTCTACGTCAATAGTGAAGATATTAGGTTCTTAGAAGGACCAAAAACATCTATAAAAGATGGGGATGAAGTTAGTATTGTTCCTGCTGTTGCTGGTGGTTAAATCAGTTGGGAAAAAATGTGTTTGAGAACTTATAGGGTTTGTAACTGTTGGCTAAAATCTGAGATGATCTCTTAAAATCTGGAATTATCTGTTTTATGATACTAGGATTCAAAACTGAATTACACCCCACAAACCAGCAAAAAAGGCTGCTGGC
>JAKQYF010000118.1 GCA_023356535.1 Trichodesmium sp. MAG_R03
CTTTGTCATGTCCGTGCCAACCTTTGATGGCAATATTGTGAGAATTGGTTATTGATGAATCATAAGGTACATAGGTGAAAGGGTGACTCTTCCCTGGTATCCTGAGTTTGGTATGAGAGAGTTTAATCTTTCACTCATACCTACTAAATCAGGACTTACGCCAATTCACTTTGAAAACCCCATATGTAGGGGTAATTTTATCAGGACTTACGCAGAAACCGAGCTTATTGGTTGGTTTGCGTAAGTTCTCTTTCTATCTACCTCAGGACTTACGCCACGACACTAATTGTAGTGGCAATGTTGGGAAAAAGACGAATTTATTCACCATATATAGCAGTACTGCGTAACTCCTGTACCTGATGAAACTGGTATTACACTTTGAAGTACAAAATGTGGGTTAAAATCATTTCTTCTGAAGCAAGAACCCTACATTCCTAATAAATTGTTAAGAAAGATTACTAATAATTTGACTACTCTAGTACTCTATCTTTGGCCAAAAAGGGGGAAAAATACTCTAGAAAGCTTTTCCAGTAAAGCTTTGCCAGCTAAAGGACAAGCCAAGTCAATCATCCCAATAAAATTTTTCTTCCAATTTTATTGACAATAATTATTATTTAATCTATAGTATGTTTACTATAGTTCATTACGAAACTCGTAATTTTGAGCTTAGTAATTGCAAAAGTTTAAGATTAAGTTTCAGAGAAGTCTAGTATAGGCTGACAATTTTATGAGAAATGCTAGGGGGGTAAAAAATTACCTGTAAGTCTTGCTTAACAATGGGAGGCAATGTTCTCTTGAAAGATACTATCTGCATTTGGCCTTGATCTTCAGAATATTTACGACAATATTTGGTTATTCAGGTCACTTAATGGCCAGTCAGTATCTTAATATCCCATCCTAAATCCCTAATTTTTTCTGTATGTTGGTTTCTCAATTGTTTACCCCAAAGTGGTTTTAGCTTGTTTTTCACCCCTCCAGGAGAAATGAAAACGTTCTTTGGAGAATACAAAGGTTTCCCATAAGCATTCCCACAAATTGTTAAGTCAATTTTCAAATATAGGAGAAGATTTAATGACAGGTTCAACTGGAGAGCGTCCTTTAAGTGATATCGTAACTGATCCACAGTTTTGGCTACTGCACATTGTGAATTTTCCAGCAATTTTCTTGTCTGGCTGGTTATTTGTAGCCACAGGGCTTGCTTATGATGCATTTGGTACTCCCCGTCCCGATGAGTATTACCTCATGACAGATGGGGCAACTCTACCAATTATTAAAGATAGGCTGGAGGCAAAAAAGGAGCTTGACCAGTATTTTTTGCAACAACAAGTTGATGAGCAAGCTCCCCCAATAAAGTAAATTAATTTGAGGATTTAATCTGATGACAACTAACGTTCCAATTCAACCCAGTCAACCAAAAATCAACTACCCAATTTATACAGTTCGATGGCTAGCAATTCATGCCTTAGGTGTTCCAACTATTTGGTTTTTAGGAGCAATTGCTTCCATGCAGTTTATTAATCGCGATGACTGGCTGCCTATCCAGATTGAAGTTTTTGGGCTTGATTCCCGTTTATCACTGGTATTGCTGCCAATTATCATTTCGATTGTTTGGAATTTCATCAACTTTGGCAAGCCAACGTTTCAAGAGCTGCAGAACTTATTTAGTCGTTAAGTAGTTAGTAATTAAGTTAGGTTGAGGTCATATAATTTGCCCCCCCTAAAAGATAACTTAATTAGCACTGGCGCGTCAAGGCTTAAATGTTAATTTAGGAAAATGATATGATGCTAATTTTTCAAGGCTTTTAGCTCAAAAATCTATTCCACTACTTTTAGCTTGACACGTCACTACCCATAGCGTTCATGGGTAAGTCCTATTGAGTTGAAAGCAATGTTAAGCTTGCTCTTGAGAATAGGTTAAAAACTTTGGCAGCCTAGTTCTCAGTATTTTGCTATGGGATATGAAAAAGTCAGTAATAAGTTGTGGAGACTGTTAAAATATGTTTAGTAGATGCTTTAGGAGATTGGTTATTATAACCATTTCTTTAGTATTATCAGGACTTACGCAACGGCACTAATTGTAGTGGCAATATATTGAAAATGATAAATTTTCGCACCATATATAGCGGTCCTGCGTAAGTCCTGATTATGTCTGACACTGAATATTACATCTGCATTTGCAATGACCCTGTCATTTAGAACAGAAGGGAACGTTAAGCAAGACGGTCTTCTAACGGGTCAATTTATCTTCAGTGATCAAGCTATACAGGATGCATTGGATGAGATATCTAATCAGCAAGGGTTGGGAGCTCCTATTCCCTTGAGTATGATTGAAGGCGCTGAGTTTACATTTGAGTATGTTTCTCCCTATTCTGGGATTAAACATACTGAGAAAACAATGTGCGATCAGAAAGTTTACGATATTAGTGAGTTTCAAGATAACCCTTTGATTGGGGGAGGGGAGCCGACCCTTGTGCTGTCTGGAAGTCAGCCTGAGTTTATTGATTTTAATTCATGTGTTAATAAATTGAGTAATGTTTCATCTGATATTTCGTCAGTTGATTCCAGGGTTTTCTCTAGCACAGTTGATTCTCTATTTGGTAAGCTGAACGTGCATGAAAAAGATAATATGGGTTATGTACTCTTTAAAAAGGTTAGAGGGATAAAGTTTGTGCTAAAGCCCTAATACATGTTTGTATTTTTTATGTAATAATTATGGGTTTCTGATGAGAACTATTACAGGAACATGGATAGTTGCACTCACACTAAGTTTATGGCTATTTTTCATTCTACAGATTCAACCCATCAATGCTCAAGTTATTAATACCCAGAATTTTCATCACTTCTTCTCAAATAACTTACATTCAGAGGCAGTTATTTCTCATATATCTGAAGAAAATTTGTCTCAATTAAAAGAGTCATTCAGACAAGATAAGTTCAATTTTTTTGGTATTCTCAGGAGCAATTGTTTGGAATCATCGGGTCTGAGAAAATTTAAAAACAGTTATTGTGCGTTGACTAACCATTCATTTGATTTTGTGGCTTGGAATAATTTAGGGCAAAACTTGTTTGTTCGAGGATATGATGAGGCAGCTTTGGCGGCTTACGATCACTCGCTTTTAATTAATCCAGAATATTCTCTGGGGTTAGCTAATCGGTGTGGTGTATTGAGTCGTTTAGAGAAATATAAGCAGGCTCTCATTTCTTGTGCATTGGCATTTAAGGGTGATGGCCGCTGGGGAAGACAAGGATCTGCTTTAGCTTGGAATAATATGGGAGACGTTTTATTTAACCTGAAACGTTACCAGGAATCGTTAAGTTCCTTTGAGCAAGCACTGGCAATTAGTCATAATTATGTGGGAGCCCAACGGAATCGAGAAGTTGTTTTACAATACTTACCAAAAATTAAGCAAGAATAAGGAGATCATAATGATATTCGATTTTATGGATTTGTTTGATGTGCGCTGGCTATTAGTTTTTTCACCCATTACGACGGCGATCGCTTGGGGCATGATTGTCTATCAAGAATTTGATTTTTGGACTCTTTGGTAGTTCTAGTGTATTGATTGATTGATTGACTGGCAATACTTTTGTAGGCGATCGCACTGAAAATTATTAAGGACTTACCCATGAACACTATTGGTAGGGTGTGTTTTGCTGACGCCAAGGGGAGCGAATGCTTCGCGACTTGAATTGCGCGTTTCGTAACGGACCAAGGCTCGATATATACAGGACTTACGCATAACTGTCATATCTAGTAGGGGGAAATGGCATCTTCCCTCTACAGATAGTGTATTATCTACGAGTTGGCGTAAGTCCTGTAAATTTTATTCCCAATCTTTAGGAGTTTGGTTTTTGGGTTTCCCAAGGTAAGTCCTGTTGACATCCTCCCCGGCCTAAAGGCACTAGGTTTCCTACCGAGCCTTAGCCCCTCGGTGGGTTGACATTTCACAGGCTGCTGCTACTTTGGCAGTAGTCTGTCTGCTGGCCTCAATGTCCATTTTTTGTCTCGGATTGCCCACCCGCGACTAATATATTTCTTGTGAAGTAAAAAGGATTATAACACAGCCTGTGAAAAAAAATCAACTAAAAAGTCGCCCCCTTATGGGCGAGGCTTTAAGCCCAATTTTTGGGTAAAAATCAAGTAATCTTAATATTATGCCAAATCCGCCTTAGTAAGAGGGTATTTTTTTAAGTTACACCCTTTACTAAATAACGGATTAGGGGATGGGGCAAGCCGGCTTTTATACCCGGGTTTGGTATTAGAGCGCTTTTCAAATTGACGAACTACATCCCCATAACCAAAACCTTGTAGGGACGTTCCATAACAAAAATGCGTTTTCCTGACGGAATGCTGCGCAAACATGTCCCGTAACGTTAGGGGAGCTTTGCGTTAGCAAAACGTCCCTACTGTGGTCTACCGATTGGCAAACTACTGTAACTATTTATACTTGAGAAGTCTATGTAAGCTTTGTCCATTTTAACGACTTATTGTTGTATGACTTGTTCAGAGAAAAAGCCCTTCTAAATTCTAAATTCTGAATTTTAAATTTTAACTAAGCTAATACTCATTTAAAATGCGTATTAGCTTATCTGTGACCTAAAAAGTACGGGTTTTTATCGCTCCCCAAACCCCATGCCTAATAACTATATTTTTAACATAACTATGAATGAATCATTATCTCTTGACATTTCAGCCATTAGAGTTGGCAAGATTAAACTTTTGGCAAATGCTCAACTTCCAGGTACAGATTTAACAGGGGCCATCCTCCCAGAAGCAGATTTCTACCAAGCTTATTTGCTTGGAGTTAATTTTGCTGGTGCTAATTTGCGCAAAGCAATACTGAGGGCTAATCTTAGAGGTTCAGACTTTACTGGTGCTGATTTAAGAGGGGCAGACTTTCGCAATGCAGACCTACGGGGTGCTATTTTGATTGATGCTCAACTAAGGGAAGCTAGTTTTGCAGGAGCTTTCTTAAATGGAGCTATATTGAATAATTTGGACCTTAGTGGCATTGATTTTCGTGGAGCTGATTTACGAGGAGTGAATTTGAATAGAGCAAATTTGTTTCAGGCAGAATTGAGCAGTGCTAATCTTTCTGGTGCAGATTTATCTCAAGCAGATTTAGAAGAGGCTAATCTAAGTGGAGCGATACTCCGGGGGACAAACTTGCAAAGAGCTAATTTACTCTGTGCTTCAGTAGAACAGGTGGATTTAACTGGGGCATTACTGACAGATGCTTGTGTTAAAGGTACGTTTCTCCATGAGATTAAAAGTTAATAGCTTGATTTTTTTTGTTTGAACCTACATGTTGTAACAAAAATGTAGAACTAAATTAGTTTTAGGGGGTGAATGGCTATTGAGAAGGTGGCAGTTAGGAGGTAGAAGCTAGAAGGTGACCTTTAGGAGGGGATTCTGACCCCTCCTGAGGGGTGGCCACTGAACTAAAGTTCAGTAGGGAATTGAAACCTCTCTTCCCTTTGGTCGCCAGAAGGTTTGTACCTTCGGTGTCCCATGGGGATCCTTTCTGGCTGCCCTCTGTCTTTCTTTGTTTACTTTTGCAGAAGTTAGGAGAAAATCATAGTGGCCAATAGAAGTAAACAATAACAATCAAGTAAATATTTATACTTAATATTTTCCTGAGAATATAAAGTAGGATATATATAGTATAAGTTAGGGTTTGCTGATTAATCATAAAAGCACTGACATATAAAAGCTTTAGCCTGATTTGGGAGGCCAAAAGTACTAGCTTTTTGCTGGTAAAAGGCTGAAAAATTTAGGATTTCGGTTGCTCCCATGGCCGAAAAATGAAGGGACAAATATACCAAACTACCTCTTCTACCAATTCCCCATTCCTCTTTAGGGACGTTTTGCTAACCCAAAGCTCCGCTAACGCTACGGGACATGTTTGCGCAGCATTCCGTCAGGAAAACGCATTTTTGTTATAAATGTCCCTACTTCTCCTCCTGGGAGATGTTAGGGGTGGATCCCCTACTCCTGAAAAAGACTTTTTTAGTAAGCCCTAAATACTTGCCAAGCTAATAACATTATGCTGCATTATGCTACACTATGCTACATTAAATATGATTAGTTGACTTGTGGAATTTGGGTTTGAAGATACATTTCTTAATTAAGTGAGGAGAAAAAATTTAAACTTATAAAGTGTATAAGTACAAGTTAAATTTACAATTCTTTATAAAAAGGTTATAATATTGGAGGAGAATATTTAAAAATTATGGTGATGGCATTGTTTACCAGTACACCAATAAAGAATCAAAGTGGCGATCGCCTAGTAAGCAAAGTAGCAGGAGCTGCTATTGCAGCTCTGTTTAAGAGCTCAGATAATGTCGTTGCCAATGTCCGGGCAGAACCGGTGGCCAAACTATTACAGGGTAGTCTGGATGGGTTTGACTTTATAGGCAAAGGAATGCGGATGTATAATGGCCTTCGCATTGAAGTCATGGAACTTTACTTGCAAGCTGTATCAATAGACTTCAGCGCAATTTTTACAGGTAAAGTCAAACTAAGACAACCTATCCAGGCAACTTTGAGAACAGTATTAACTGAATCAGATTTGACTACTTCTTTCAATACTCCATTTGTGCTAGAGAAACTTCAAAGGCTCAATTATCATGGACAACCACTACATTTTCAAAATACTCAAATGAATATAACTGAAAATAGAGCCCTTAGACTTAAAACTCAAATTAGTGTAGGAACTGCAAATCAACCTATAGATGTTGATTTTACGGCTCATATTGAAGCACAGGAAAGACATAAAATTAAATTTGTAGATGTCAAATATAACGGTAATCAAGAATCAGTAGACCTAGGTAAGTCTCTCATAGATCATGTGAATGATTTACTAGATTTAGATAAATTTGCATTAGAAAATACTCAACTACGAGTAGATAGATTACGAGTAGGAAGAAATGAAATTACATTCTATGGTGTAGCTAAAATAGATCAATTTCCCAATGGAATTAAAAAGAAATAGGAATGACGCTTTAATAAGTAGCCTCATAATCTATGTATAAATTGTAATTGAAATATGATGTTCAATAATTTCTCATTTTCGGCTAAGAACACTTGCAACATTATGTCAAATTGATGTAGTAAGTATTAGAGCTAAAGCCCTAAATGCTAAAATCATATAGTTTTACAGCTCATAGTAGGGCTTTGCCCCTAAATTCTAAGAAGAGAAAGGGCTAAAGCCCTACTTTTTTTGATCAGTACTTATGATGTGTCGCTATATATGGGGGGTTTGCTGAAAAAGTCTTTTTCGGGAGCAGGGAACCCTCCCCTAACCCCGGCCTGAAGCGCAGTAGGGACTTTCCATTTCACCCACGCTTTTATAATTAATCAGCAAGCCCTAGTTAATTGATAAGATATGTTTATCCTAATTGATAATTATTAATAATATTTTAAATATAAATACAATTTTATTGATAAAAATTCTTAATTAATATTCTTAATTAATTGATAAGATATGTTTGCCCTATTTGATAATAATGATGAAAGTTATAAATTATAAATACAATGAGTAAAAATTCAACTATTGTTACAAAGGGACAAATTCTCAATGCTGCGGAGAAACGGTTTGCCTCTCTGGGTTTTGCAGGAACTTCACTAAGGGCTATAATTCGGGAAGCGGGTGTGGGTTTTGCGGCCGTTCATTATCACTTTGGCTCCAAAGAGGAATTATTTATCGCAGTAGTCCGACGGGTAGCAGAGCCCATTGTCAAAGAACAATTGCGGCAACTGACAATTCTAGAAGAGTCAGATCACCTTCCTTCAGTGTCAGAAATTTTAACAGCTTTTGTTACTCCTCCTCTACAGATGCTGCAACAGGGATCCGAGGAATCTCGGATTCATGCACAATTTATGGGGTGTTGTCGCACTGAACTTCACCCTGTTCATAGACGAGCAGAACAAGAATTTAGACGTATTGAACAAAGATTTCTATATCTACTGACAAAAGTGGTGCCCCATAAATATCCGACAGAATTGAAGTGGAAACTTGATTTAGTAGTTGCGATGCTTGTGCGCATTTTAAATAAAATTGAGGAATCAGAAATGTTCAGTGAAAATTATCCTGTTCAGGATATTGATCTACTTGTGCAGCGTCTTGTGAATTTTATAAGTTATGGAATTAGTACTTAACTTTAACTATTAATTCATGATATTATACTCGCTGAAAATTTTTACCTGACAACTATATCCTATAGTAAATTTACTCTGAGTCAGGCTGTAGAAGATTGTCAACTGACTATCATTGAAGGCGATCGCTTTTTCCCAGAAGTTTTTCTAATTCATCCTACTGGACTGACACCCCTAAAAATATAGGTTGGGTAGAACGAAGTGAAACTCAACAAAGGTTTATTATGGTGAGGTTTCGTCCCTCAACCCAATCTACCCTTATTGCAACATTTTAGCTATGTCGGTCTACTACTGCTTTACTCAAAGATACCCGGAAGGAAATAGTACCTTGGGCGATCGCTGTGAGTAGTGAAAGGGCTGGTTCTGAAGGTATTATTAATCCAGTCTTCTGAGAATAGAAGTTACCCATGAATGCTATTTGCAGTGGACTGACACAACTAAAAATGTAGGTTGGGTAGAACGAAGTGAAACCCAACAAAGGCTTATTATGGTTAGGTTTCACCCCTCAGCTTGACCTACCCTTATTGCACCATTTTAGCTATGTCGGTTTAGTAGGGTGTGTTTTGCTGACGCAAAGCGGAGCGAACGCTTTGCGATATGAAAAGCGCGCTAGCGTAACGCACTAAGGCTTTATGTATAGTGCCTTTGCGTCAGTCCTGATCATGTCCGGTTGAATAGGTATCAATAACAGGACTTACGCAAAATCTAAAAATATACACCGTCTGTAGGGGTTAACGGCCGTTAACCTCGACTAGATAGGGCTTGCTGATTAAATATTAAAGGATTGACAAATAAAGGCTGAAAAGTTAATATTTTGGGCGCTCCCACGCGCGAAATATCAAGGGACAAATATATTTGACTACCTCCTCTATACATTCCCTATTCTTATGTAGGGACGTTGCATGGAACGTCCCTACCAACTCCTCTGCTTCTTAAAAAGACTTTTTCAGCAGACCCTAGGTATAGTGGTTCTACGTAAGTCCTGAATAAATTAGGGAGAAGTAGGGGGGAATGGCATTCGCCCTCGCTGGGTGTAGTGCCCGTGCGTAAGTCCTGTTATCACTAATTATCCGGACATGATATAACTTTTCTCCTAGGAGGAAAGAGGCTTTGAAACTTAGGGAATCAGGGTTTGGTGTTTGTATTACATCAATCTCATGCTGTTTTGTCAAGGGGCTTGTTAAGGTATAATACTAACTATTAATTCTCTGACGGAGGTTTGATGGTGGGAAAATTGATGGATAAAAACTGGTTCTCACGTTTTAGGTTTTTCTGTTTGTTTTTGGGGACTATCGTGGTTTTGATCGGTTGCCAAACAGCTTTAGCTAATGATGGTGGTGGTGATGATTTTGCGGCTGTAGATAATGTCTGGTTGTTGTTGGCTGGGGCTCTGGTGTTTTTTATGAATGCTGGTTTTGCTCTGTTGGAAGCGGGTTTTTGTCGCAGCAATAATTCTATTAATGTTTTGGCAAAAAACTTGATCGTTTTTTGTGTGGCGGCGATCGCCTTTTTGATGTTTGGTTTTGGTTTGATGTTTGGGGATAGCTCATATCATTCTCCTTGTAGGGGAGATTTCGAGCAAAAGAATGAAGGAATAGAGAGTTATCACGGACATTTTTCTCCAACAAGGGAATATAATGAGTTCGAGCCAAAGTCGCAGTTTATTTTACGGCCAGAAAATGATAATCCCCTAGGTTATCCTAGCAAAGGATTTTCTTGTTTGCAGCGTACGTTTCCTAAACGTTCTATCGCCTCTGTATTTTTCTTTCAATTAGCATTTGCTGGCACCGCAGCTACTATTGTTTCTGGAGCTGTCGCAGAAAGAATTAGGTTCTGGGCATTTTTCTGGTTTAGTTCTATTTTGGTAGGATTTTTATACCCTATTGTCGGTCATTGGGTATGGTCAGAATATGGTTGGCTCAAGCAAGGATTTAATTTTATAGATTTTGCCGGGTCTACTGTTGTTCATACTGTGGGAGGAACTGCTGCGTTAGCAGGTGCTTGGTTACTTAAACCTAGATCCTATCGCTTTGGATATGACCCCCAGGAAGATTTAGAAAAGGACGAAGGTTCGGAAGCACTTTCTCGTCAGCTTCAGGAGGAGCCTTATGCTCAAAGAAATTTGACATCTGCTACCCTCGGATGTCTGATTCTTTGGTTAGGCTGGTTAGGTTTTAATGGTGGTTCAACCTATGATCTAAAAGAGGTAGGTTATATTATCATAACTACTACTATATCTGCAGCAACTGGCGGGATTATTGCTATAGTAGCTACACCAGTAAAAGCTTTATGGTATGAAATACTTAGCAACTATTCAGAGACTGGAAAACCAGATCTGTCATCACTAATTAATGGTATATTAGGAGGCTTAGTTGGAATAACTGCTTCTGCTGCTTATGTAGATGTTTTTACTGCCATTTTTATAGGCGCTGTTAGTGGGGTGGTTGTTATTGTAGGTGGCGAACTGTTAAAGTTGATGAAAATTGACGATCCAGTAGGAGCTATTCCTGTTCATCTCTTTTGCGGATGCTGGGGTACTATTGCTGTATCTTTTAGCCTCACAGGTACTGAAGTATATGAGAAAACCTATAATTTCTTGGAGCGATTAGAGTGGCAAATGTCAGGATGGTTAATTGTTTTTATCATTACTTTTTTAGTTAGTTGTATAATCTGGATATTTATTGGGGTGATACTATACTTATTTGACAGAATAACTAGACAAGAAAGAGCTTTGTCTCTACAAGGAAACTTATTGGAGAAAATAGCTAGAGTATCCAGGCAAGGAATTAGAGTAACACCTCAAGAAGAGCTACAAGGAAGCGATGGTTATTGGGAAAATTAAAGAGGGCAATATTAATTAATTATTCTAGTGAGGGAGGAAGTGCTGGACATTGATTTTTTAATTCTTTGAGTTTTTCCTTTACTTTCTCTACATCTTCCGGTCTCGAATAAGGCTGATCAAACTCGGAGGAAAGCCATTTTTCTAGCTGTCTGACAACAGTTTCAAAATTATAATAGTTGTTTGTAATTTGACAATATGACTCGACTGCTTGGTCATACTCATAATCACTAGCATGAACTTGAGCTTTCTGGTCATACAGTTCATTTTTGTTTCTATCATTTTTAAATGAATAAGCAGGGCAATCATTTCTTGTTTGATTTTGCTCAATTATTTTGTTAAGCACCCTTTGTGTTGTATTGTTATCAGGTAATCTTTTATCTTTTAGTACCCATCTTTCAAAGATTTTTTTGATATTAGGAAGATCCTTATATTCACTGGTAATCTCACACAATGCTTCTATGCCTTTATCAAAATTTCCAGTATTATATACTTGGCTTTGTCCATAGTACTGGAGTAGTTCATTATATTTTGCATCTAAGTTATATTTTGCATCTAATTCAGAAGGATATGGGCATTGTTTGTCTAATAAGCCTTCTTTTTCTCTAGACCATTCAGTTCTAACTTTTTTGATGACTTGCGATTGCTTTGCTGTATTTTTTTTATCTTCTAAAGCTTTGCTTATTTCCCCTGATAGTTTGAAACATTCTCTTTCTGTGCGTCCAGAATTTCCTGATCTACGAATCTCATTATTTAAGTATAATGCAAATGAAATTCCAATAACCGCCATTACAAAAAAAGCAATTAATTGTGCAATTGGATTAGGTCTGTCGGGTTTAGGTTGGGTCATATCATTTTTTCTCCTTTTCCTGTCCTCCTCACTGAGTAAGGGATAATTTTTTAGTAGCCAGAGCCGGACTAATTCAACTTTTATTTTAGAACCTTTGCCATTTTTTTCTAAAAAGCCTAATTCCACTAAGCGTTTTTCTGCTGCCCTTAAATCTGCTGGTTTTCTTGTAGTTTTTTTTGTTATTTTCAGAATATTTAATGGGTCTGTGCGTATTTCTTGAGCTTCTGCTACTGCAATAAAAAAGTCTTTTTCATTTTCATTTAAAGTGTCTAGAAAGCCTCGTAATACGACCTCGCCTTCTTCCATTGCTTTGCTTAAAATTGAGTCTACATCGCCTTCCTGAACTAGGTTCTTTTTCTGATCCCTACAATGAACAAAAACCTTTGAGCATAGCAGTTGTGTCAAAGAAGGATGGCCTGCGGATAGTTTCCAAATTCTATCTATTGCACTTTGTTCATATTCCAATATTTCCTTATCTGGCTGAAGAATCAATTTTTTTGTACTTTCATAATTCAGTAAACCAACTTCTATAGGCTTTTGACCTTCTTTTTGTAAAAATGCTTCTAGATAGTCCATATCCTTTAAGGGTCTACCAAAAACCAGAATAGCAAATAGTTTTTCTTGTTCCTTAACAGCTTTTTCTAAGCCATCAAATAATTCTTTTCCATTTCCATTTGTTGTTATTTTATCTTCTTCTAAAACATCAAATTCATCTAGGAGAAGAACCAGTTTTTGACCTGACAAATATTGGTCGATAATTCTTTGTAATAAGAGTTTAAAAAAGCTGTAGGAATTATCAACTTCTTTAAGCTCTTGTTTAGGGAGTCCATCAATAGTAGAAGCGATATCATCAGCCAGATAATTTAGTATTTCAGGGATTGGCTTATCTTTATAACCTTGAAATGAAAAAGTAACAAACTTAACACCATTCTGCTCCTCAGTGAAATATTGAGGCAAACAAGTTATCAATGAAGTTTTACCAATACGTCTTTGGACATGCAATAAAGTTATTTTTATATTATATTCAATGATGTTATTTTTAATAAGTTGAACAATATTATCTCTACCAAATAAGTTTTCTCTTTTATAAATTGGTTTGCCAAAAAGATAAGGATTCCTGTCTTGATTATCGTTAATATTCATTATTAGATTGTTTAGTTATTATGTAAATATTATTCATTTGAAAACGCCATATCCCAAATTCTCTGGAGCGAGGATTTCTTAGGAAATAACTCATTAATTAAATCTCTTTGTCTTTCTAATGGATGTTGTTTTAATAACCAAAGTCGAAACAATTCAATTCTAACTTTATAGATAGGAACTTTTATTTTTCTGAATTTTTGTTCTCCTATTTCCTCTAGAAATCTCAAATCCACTAAATGTTTTGCTGCTGTTATTAGTTCTTCTATTAAATTTTCCATTACCTTAACATCATACATTTCTAGTATCACTAATGGACTCACAATATGATCTGAATTTGTAGCTCTTTTTTGTGCTTCAGCTACTGCCGACAAAATTAATTTTTGTTGAGTAGATAAAACTTCTAGAGGAGATACAAAAGCAGGTTCGCCTTCCTCCAAAGATTTATTTATAACTCCTTGGAAATCTTGATAATTCACATTCCATTTGTCTTTGTTTCTAGCCTGTTGAAATAAGTTATAACATAGTAATTGAGTATAGTAAGGATGTCCGCCTGACAATTCCCAAATCGCTTCAATTACATCTGGATCGTACCTATAATTCGTGGCTTCCCTAGGAATTTCAGTAACTAACTTGATAGTATTAGACTTATCAAGTAACCCCAATTCTTTGTGAGGTAATTTTCCTACTTCCCTGAATAAACTTTGGATAAATTCCAGACTACTTTCCCGTCTTCCGACAAACAAAATTATAAATAATTTCTCTTGTAGATTAATAATTGAAATCAAGAAATACACAAAAGAGTTAATTTCTTGACAACTATTATCCCATAACATATCAAATTCATCAAGCAGTAGAACTAAATTTTTCCTTTTTAATTGTTGGTAAACTTGAAGGAGAAAAATATTAACAAAATCTTGTGGTTCCACTTTTAAATCTTCTTGAGTAGGAATATTTATCGTGGTTCTAGATATTCCCAACTCATCAGTGATATTCCTGGCTAAATCATATAATATTTTATCCAAAGATTTATTATATTTATCTTCTAGAGACAGTCGAACAAAGACAAATTCATCTAAACGAACATACTCAGCAATGTTGTTCATAAATGAAGTCATGCCCATACGTCTTTGACCATGTAATAGAGTTACTTTAGCCCCAGAAGTCAGTTGTTCTTGAATAAAACTTAAAATTGTTTCTCGTCCAAATAGGTTTTCGGGTTTGAAAATTGGGCGACCAACAGTGTAGGGATTTTTAATCAAAGTCATTAAATTTGTCATTTGCAAAACTACATTCAATTAGGGGTTTGCTATTATTAGCCTTCTATTTTGTTAGCAATTAAATTTAATAATTTAGCAAGAGGTGGTATGAAGTTAGTCAGAGGCTGTATTTTTTCTTTAAATTGCTTCCATTGTCCAAGAGTAATCTTGATAATAAATAAATTAATTACTATCTTGCGGTTTTTAGCGTCTGAAACATTTTTTTCTTCAAGTTGATCACCAATACAATCTTTCATTACAGAAGAAGTAAGATTATATTTATTGAGTTGTTTAACCTGATTTATAAATCCTTTTTCTTTGAGACCATTCAATATGCTGCTATTGCGAATGAATTCTTTTTCTATACCAGCAATAGAATAAGAATTTCCCCTGAATTCACCCTTGGAGTTATAAATTAAAATTAACCCCAAAATTTTTTGCTCATTTTCTTCAAAACTTTTCCAGATATGCTTAAAAATTTTGTCAGCATAATCTTTTAACTTTTTATTCAGAGTATTAACATCAACTGGGTCGCACGTAGAAAATACATCACCTGTACATTGAAGTAAACCTGGATGCCCGCCAGTCATTTCTAAGACTTCTTCTTTCTGAATATCTTCAGGAATTGAAATGAAAAAATGACTATCAAGATTAAAAAAATGATTCTCAATATCGTCCTGACTAAAAGGTTTTAAAGCTAGATAGGCATAATGATTATACCAAGGAGAACCACCACGAGTAATTTCTGGACCCAATTCATGCAACTTTTGAAACGTAGCAACAATAGTTGAGAAATATTGACCTTCTGTACTATGAACTGCTAGGTTACGCAACTCACTTAAAAAATTCAGTATTTCTCTAGATTTTTTAGAATCATGCTCTTCTTGTGTACCAAATATTACATGATAGTCATCCAATAGTAATAATAAAAATTTACCTTTTTTCCCAATCTCTTTGAGAACCTGCCGTATATCTGTTATTTCTATTGTTTCTAAGTTTAATACATCATCAATTTTGCCCTGTAAAGATGCATCATCTTCAGCTTTATTTCTTAATTTTGTGAGGACTTCTTGCCAAAAACTATCTATTGTTGAAACCTCGCAGTTGTGATAAACAATCAAAGCTTCTGAAAAATCTAATCTTCTTTCTTCCCAAAATTTAGGATCTTCTATATATTGAAGTAAAGATGTTTTACCCATACCAGAACTATCATGAATAGCAACATGATCGCGACTATTAATTTTGTCAAAAATCGTGGATAGTTCAGATGTTCTACAGACAAACTTTCCTGGAGGAACAGGTTTATCGGGATAAAATTCATTGCGTGGCATAATTGGATCAACTATTTGACTTTTAGCTTGACTATAACTTTCCATTATATCATAGTCTTCAGAATTACTAATTTCGGATATTTCATACTTTGGTTAAGTTGCTTAGGCTTTAACAGCCGCTCTACATCCAAAATACAAAATCTCGATTTGGATTTTTTTAAGGGTTTTTTCCATTTGGCAATGTTCCCAGAATATTTGCGATTCTTCCCAGAATGGGGAGGATGTCAATGATCAATCTCATGCTGTTTTCTCCAGCGGCTTGTTAAGGTATAATGCTGACTAT
>JAKQYF010000119.1 GCA_023356535.1 Trichodesmium sp. MAG_R03
TATGATGGTAGTTTATTAAAAACTTTGAACGGTCATCAGGATAGTGTGATGAGTGTAAGTTTTAGTCCTGATGGTAAGTTGTTAGCTTCTGGTAGTAGAGATAAAACTGTAATTTTGTGGAATTTGGCATTGGATAATTTGTTAGATAAAGGTTGTAGTTGGGTGCGTGATTATTTACGGACTAACCCTCATGTTTCTGAGAGCGATAATCAACTTTGTGAAGAATAAAATTATAGGAAATAGATAATATAAATTAGTATTGAACTCTCAGGCATTTACAACTTATTGCTCAAAGTGCACTCCAGAAAAGGGGTTAAAAAATAATGTGTAATATTATGTCTGGTAGCATCATTTGTGTATAAAATTAACAGGGCTTACGCAGTGTCGCTGTATATGGCGCATAAATTTGTCTTTTTCAAGATATTGCCACTACAATTAGTGCCGTTGCGTAAGTCCTGATTAAGTCACAATTGGAAGAAGCTCTTCAGCATAAGTGCCTTCTGTTGAGCACAATATTTAATATAGGACTTATATCATCTCCGGTAGCATCGTTTGTGCATAAAATTAAGTCATTCTTCGAAGAAACCCTTCTGTATTCTACCTTCTGCTCTCTGCCTTCCTTCTACCAAAGCATAACTATTCAAGCGGACATGATATTACCCATGAACGCTATTGGTAGAGTGTGTTTTGCTGACGCAAAGCGGAGCGAAGTCTTCGCGACTTGAATTGCAAACTTCGTAACGCACCAAGGCACTATATATAGAGCCTTTCGTAAGTCCTGTAATAGTTATTTTAATTGTTTAAACTATTGTTAGTAAGGTTTTTGAGGCGCTTGTCAACCCGTGAGCTTCAGCACTTTGATAGGTAATGCAAGGTAACAATTAGTAATGAATAAGGATTACCCGCAAATGGGTTTGCTTACTTTAACTCTAGAGGTGCTTTAGTACCTAGCCTTTTTTCTAATAAAAATTTGAGTAGAGACTGAGTTGCTAAAACTAAACCTAATCTAGCTTTTGCTAACCTTGGGGTTTCCACTTTAACTTTACCCCATATACGACACTGACAGTAAAAAGTTTGAAAAGCGGTATTGAGAGAATTAGCTATTTTTTCCCAATTTATAGATTTTTTGGTCCTGGAAACACAATATATGTAATCTAGGGTAGAGGCTATTTCAGCAATTAATTCATATTCAGCATGATGTAAAAATTGTAATTTCCCATTAGACTTTTCCCAAGGTATGGGGTCAGGAGTTAGAATCAAGCAAAATTGACTATAGTTTTCTGGAGTTGTCGGAGCAAGAGTAATTAAATGATCGCGTTCACCCATGCGCAATAGGGAACAACAACGAGCATGAGTATATTGAATAGGAAGCAAATTTATAGTTTCAGCAGATTTATGATCAACATTTACCTGAAACTTTGGCTTCTTACTCTGAAGGGGAATAGAAATTAAATAACTTAACCAGTTAGCTATGCTCAAATCCGTTAATTTTAAGTAAATTATGCCAGATGAAATTACTTCAACCTCAAAATTTACTCCATCTTTTTTTCCTTCAAGACTCATTATTTCTCTACAGTACTTAGCTAACTCAGTAGCAATATATATGGCGGGTTTATGCAAAACTGGAAATAATTTGAGAGCGATCGCTGACTTATATATAACTCCTCTACAATCTCTAACTTGTTTCACTGGAATTATCTCCATCCTTGCCCAAACTTCTAATTTATTTTTATAGCTACAAGACCATTCCAACTTCTCCCGATATAAACTTACAGCTTTTTGCAAAAAATGTATGACTATACACTGAAATGATAATTTCATCAAAATTAAAATCATCACCACCTTGAATAAAATTTATCCCATAAACTAAACTTACATTCCGCACCTCAAAATGTAGCATATAAACCATGCGATTAAAAGCCTCATCTGATAATAACTCTAAACTTTGTAAGTAAAAATACATATTACAAAAAATATTGATATTAATTAGCAATAATAGAGGCTGTAATCCACCTTCTTCGTTAAAAATACCCTTGTAGTATATTTAAAGTGCGGGATGTGGGATTAAACATTCGGAAAAATATGTGTTTTTTGCTACACTTTAGTATATAAAGATTAAGATTGATATAAGCAGAAATATTAATATAACAGTTACTAGGGCGGTGAGGATATTCTCACACCTCTCAAATATAGTTCGTGCTGCGAATTTAACTTCGCGCCTTCTGACTTATGGCTTCTGCTATATCTGCTCCTATGTCCTTGATTAAATTGATTTGAACTTAAGTCCAACTTTTACCAAAAGAGAGTAACAATGCAACTATCATCACATCCAGACCTACCAGAAATGTCACTGAATATACAACCTACTAATACTTTTACCCTTAGCAACAGGCCATTTTTGACTTGGCAACTGATCATAGATTGGGCAGAAGAACACTACCGTATTAGAGCTTTTAGCAAAGAAGAACGTATTCCAGCTCGCCCAGGTTTGCTGTATCTAATACAAAAAGGATCAATTCGCCTAGTAGGTAATGCCCACATTAATGCCAGCAGCAATAAGTCCAGCAAATCAAAAACAAGTCCAACTTCAGACGAAGCTTTTCTCGGATTTATCGGTGCTGGTCAACCATTTGAACTGATAGCTCAGTCACCATTTACACTACAAGCTTATGCTCATGTCGATCAAACAACTGTACTTTGGATGTATTGGCATGACCTTGACAACTGGCCTCACTTCCGCAGAGAGGTTCTAGATGCTTTTCGCTATCAACATCAAAGAAAGCTGTTATGGCTCAGTACCTTGGGTCAACGTCGTACTATTGATCGGTTATTTGGATTTATCAGACTATTAATCGAAGAATATGGGCAACTCTGGATAAACCAAGAAAACTTAGAAGTAACAAGTGGTTATTATTTACCTTGGCCTTTAACTCATGCTCAAATTGGTAGCGCTATTGGTTCTACACGTGTAACTGTGACTCGTCTCATGGGTAAATTACGTCAGCAAGGCTTAATCTATATCCAGAATGATAATCTGATCTGTTTGCCAATAGAATCTCAAAACCCATGAAAATTGTAATTAGTTCTGAACATTTTAAGGATTGTCTTTTTTTTCAAAATTATAAAAAGGGAATTAAAGCGATGAATAAACTACTTAATATTTAATTATCTCCGAGCCGCTAAAATTAATAAAAGTCAGTTTTTTCTAATGTTGTTTACTACTTTAGTTGAACTATTGTTCAATACAGAGTGGGGGTGATTTTGCCAAGGTTTCACATTGGCAAAATCACCTCTTATACCAATTAAAAAAAAGAATACTACAGAAATGTCATCTCAATCAGATATGCTTAAAAATAGCTGCTATAATTTATTTTATATAGCTTTATCTATCATTTTTCTGTTTTTTTTCGATTTTTCTCTCTTCTTATTTATTTCTTTTTTCTTTTTCCTTGCTTCTAGCATCTGTAACAAACATTTATCAAATTGGTATTATATAAGCTAAAAAAGTATAGGAGAAATTGAAATAAATCTCCAGTTTTAATGAAGTCAGATTTGGTTTTAATTAATAAAAGTGATATAAGTTAAAACTTACGCTCAATTCTCAAGGGTTGACCAGGGGAAAGTTGTTTAATTTCTGTTGTTAAATCATGCCAAGGCTGTAATTGGCTAATTTGAAAAATTCGACTCATTACAACATAAATAGAAGTTTGATCGCAACCAATACCTGCACTAATTACATTTAACCAAGACTTAGCAAAAAGTTCATCTGTAATATGCCAACTTCCATCTTCATATTTAAAATGGCGCATGAAATAGAAAGGTGCATCTTGTTTACCAGTAATCAGAATTTTTTGTAATATTTTTCTAATGAAATTTGGGAAAAAACGACCAAAAGTTAACATTACTAATCTCAGAATTATTAATTTAATAGATGACATTTGAGTTTGTTTTGCCCAACCCATTTTAGCAGAAATAACTATTTCATCCTGAAATATTTTTACATCATAATTACCGCTTAAATGACTAACTGCATTAAGAATTTTTTTACCTTTTCTAACTTGTAGGGATAAATGAGTATCAGAAGCAACTAATTTTTGGTTACGAAATAACTTAAAAACACCACCTTTATTCACACTTACATATAGTTCTATTCCTGGTCGTCGTTTAATCAATATTTGAGCTTCTTTTAACCAAAGACTAGCAACATCACGATTTAGATCAACAGGTCTTTCAGTAACAAAATCTCGCCATGCCAACAAATAATTCCAGGTATGATGACCAACAATATGATCGTCAGCATAACAAGGAGCTAAACCATTTTTTAAGCCTATCAAAAATTGGTCGTTAATCGACAAAGCAGCAGGCAACCATTTACCGACTAATTCAAATCCATGGGGAAAAAAGTTATAGGTATTACGGCTAGCATATTCTCCACCAAAAGAACCATCAGGATGAATAAATTGAGCAGCTAGTTCCACTGCTTTAGTAATAATATGTTTTAATTTTTCACTAGGATTTAATTCATAAATCCTGGCTAAACAAGATATAGTAAGAGTATGATAACCAGGATCAAAACCGGAATATTCTGTAAACCATCCTTCTTGACTCTGCCAATTTAATAATCTTGACAAACGATTTGCCTTTGCTGTATCCCACTTTGAGGTTTCTAATAATATACTTAGTAATTCCAAACACAAAACAATTAATGCTTCATGGTTAGCTAACTTGCCAATTTCATAGTGATGAGCTAACCAATCAGCTTTTTTTTCAAAAAAACTGAGGATTTTGTAGTTATTTAACTCTAATATTTGATAACTTTCAATACTAGCTAATAAAGAAAAAGCTGTTGCTCCACTAGCTTGTTCAAAGGGAAAATAATCATCACAGGAACCGTTAGGATGGGCAGTATGGGCAGCATATAAAATTCCTGCTTCTACCCATCTATATATCATTTCCTGAAGATAATATGGATTATTAGGAATTTTTAAATTATAAGCTAGGGTTAAAGGTAGGACAAATTCTTGGGCCATGCCACTGGGAAAATCTATTATTTTATAATGCCAAAAATTGCGGTCGAAACAGCCGTAGGTGGGACTATGTAAATTGCGGTCTAGTAATGTCAAAATTTTTGGTATTTGAGCTAATGCTTCTTGAGCAAATAAATCCCTCATCTGATTTTTTTCCCTGTTAGTTATGTCATTTTCACTGGAAAATGAATAAGATTCTATATCCGATAAATCAGTTTGATTAGTTATGGGTGTCTGAGGATTTTGCATATCTATAATTTGGTTAGTTTTATTGTTAATAATTTTGTATAGTTCATAACAATTGGAATCTGTTTCTAGCTTGTATTAATGTAAGCATTTAGCTATTACCAGTCAGCTCTCAGCTTTTGAATTTATGCAAGTAACTACTAAGGTTACCTGATGACCAATTACATTTCCTTTCCTTTCCTTTCCTTTCCTTTCCTTTCCTTTCCTTTCCTTTCCTTTCCTTTCCTTTCCTTTCCTTCGGAATGCTACGCAAACGGAATGCTACACAAACAGAATGCTATGCAAACGGAATAGGATATTTTTTAAAGTTACAGTCATTGCTAAATCAGTGATTGGGCAATGAAAAAAGCCTGCTTTTATACCCGGATTTGGTATTTTCTGACTCTAATGGTAGAAAATAAACAAGATAATTTGGAACAGGCGATCACTTGTTTGATTAGGGTGCAAGAGTTTTATAATGAAGAAAGTTATCCTGTCTATTAGTAAACAATTTCTCATAATTTGGGTATGGTCTACGATGAACATAGATTAAGAAAGATAGGTTAATCACGCGCTATTAATTTTGTCGTTGTTGTGCTTTAGCTTTCCTAAGGATAATTAGGGCTTGCTGAAAAAGTCTTTTTCAGGAGTAAGGGACCCACCCCTAACATCTTCCAGGAGGAGAAGTAGGGACGTTGCATGTAACATCCCCAAAGAGGAACGGGGAATTAGTAGAAGAGATAGTAGGATATATTTGTCCCTTGATTTTTATGCCATGGGAATGCCCGAAATCCTAACTTTTTCAGCCTTTTACCACCGAACTTTTGGTACTTTTTGCTGACTAAATAAGACTAAAACCTTTATATGTCAATGCTTTTATAATTAATCAGCAAACCCTAATTAGGACGTATCCAGGGTAACTACAAATATTTGTTGTATAAAGTTTAAATCATACAATCTTTTAAAAATATGGAAGAGTTGAATCCCCCCAAAGCTCCCTTGAAATGGAAGTTGAAAAGTTCGATTCCCCCAAACCCCCCTGGGAAACGGGAATTGAAAAGTTCGATCCCCCCAAACCCCCCTGAGAAAAGGGAATTGAAAAGTTTGATCCCCCCAAACCCCCCTGGGAAACGGGAATTGAAAAGTTTGATCCACCCAAATACTCCTGAGAAAGGAGACTGAAGAGCTTTATCCCCTTGGATAGGGGCGCTGAAAAGCTTGATTTCCCCAAGCCCCTCCTTGGAAAACTATATGTAGGTTGAAAGGGAGGGCTTTGGAGAAAAATGTGGGATAATACCAATAGTTCAATTGGAAAGAAGGCCATACGATGCTCCCCTTCGGAAGAGCGCGTTATTTTCCGTCGGATCAATTAATCAAAGAATTCCCTATTTAAAATCACAATTCCACAATACCCCGATACCCATCTACTTTAACTTTTTGCCCATCCTTTAAGCGAGTCGTAGCTCCAGAAATATTCATTACTGCCGGAATGCCATACTCTCTCGCAATAATAGCTCCGTGGGATAACTGCCCCCCCACTTCAGCAATAATACCCTTTGCCTTCAATAACAAAGGTGCCCAACCTGCATCCGTATAAGGTACAACTATAATTAGATTTTCCTCCTCAGGAAGATTTACCTCTAAACTTCGACACACCTTAACATAACCTTCCACATAACCAATACTTCCTGGTATTCCTTGTAAAATAAAAACATTTTCCTCAGTAGAGATAGTTTCCTGACTTTCCTGGGGTAATACATTTCCATAAACTACAGATGGAGCCAGGCGATCAACATCTTTTTCCCACTGTTCCTGTCTTTGATGAATAAGTTCTCTGAGCAGGCAATCTTTGTTAGATATTTCCCTCTGATCAGGGAGTAAGGGATTACAAGAGTAGGGTAGCGGAGGAGTAGGGGAGATATTAAAGGGATTTAGGGGGGATTGTGTGTCTTCTATATTAGGTGTAACTGTATTCAATTCTCTTCTGTTTTTTTCTTCAACTCCTACACTATTTTTTGGGTTTTGTTCCTCAACCCAACCAACTGTAGATAATATCCATTGCCTAACTTCCACAAATTCCAAATAAAAAATATCTCCTTTTTGCTCAAAGATTTCTGCTTCTAATCCATAATTTTCTATTGCCAAGAACGTCCGTCGTAAATAAGCCAAAAGCTTCCCATAGACTTCAGCAATTTTACCCTTAGTTCTAGCGCGTTTTGCACATTGCCCTAGCTGCCACCTCTGCCAAAAATTTAAAGACTTTACCGAAAAATTATCTTTTTCTCTCTCTCCTTTACGAGCCATTGCAAACAATAACTCACGAAAATTATCGGGCTTTTCTGCCCAAGTTTCCACAGCAATATCCGTACCAACCTCACTCAAATAACCATAACTTTCTAACCATTGCTGAAACTTCCATTGTAATTCCTGATTTTTCTCAAATTCTGCCTCTATATTCACATTATATTTAGTTGCCATTTTTAACTTAACCGCCAACTTTTGTAATTCTCGAATCGAAACAATTTCTGGAGCAGTATCAGTAGGTAGCCATTCCTCAGAAATACCAAAGAGCGATCGCCTAATCCCTAACCCTATAGGACCCAAAATATTATAATAAGTAATCGGTTTTAACCACTCCTGAATTTTTTGCACTTGTGCCAATAATTCTAATAAAGACTGAGGCGAATTTTGTTGTAAATTATGTTTAAAATTATTGTCTAAACTTTGTAGTGCCGGAACAAAAATTTGATTATAGTCACGCTCAAACTCATAATCAACCGCCATTTCTTTTTGAATCAAACGCCATAAGCCAGGCAAAGCAGACCAGACTTTTCCCAAAGGCGGTTTTCCCATTTTTTGTCCCCGTAACAAAAATTCTAAACCTTGCTCCGGCAATCCCATCATTCTAAAAATTTCCCCTAACAAAGTAGCATTAAAATAAGCATGAGAACCCAGTAAAGTTGCCGTTTCAGTAAAATCTAACTTTGCTACCTTTTTTCCTAAAACAATAGTAAAAATTTCTCCCCAAACCCCACAAGTCAGAGGACGATTTATCGACCAAGTTAAAGGACGAATTGCCCCTGGAATTACTTCTGCTGCAATAGTCCGAGTCCAGATAGGTCTGAGATTAGTAATTGGGCGACTTTGCAAAATCCAAATTTTTTCCCCATCCCAACACCATTCAATATCTTGAGGTAAGCCATGAAAAAAAATTTCAATAGCTTCTGCTTGATTTACCAATTCTTGAATAATTTCTAGAGGTAAAATATCCTGAGTTTCTAATTGACTAAAAAAATCACTAGATTCCTGAAAATCAGGATTATTCTTACCTTTTACTTTCGAATTTTGACTTTCGTGAAATCTATTTTTATCAATTTCTAAATGTACGGGAGTTAACCGCCCACCCACAACTTTTGCTGCGCCTCCAGGCAGAGCTTCAATAATTATTTTTGAACTACCATCCAAAGGATTACGAGTAAACATAACTCCAGCAACCTTACTCATAATATAAGGCTGAATTAACACCGCCATGTCTACATCAGGAATTTCTCTTTGTCGCCGATAAGCAATAGCTTTTGGCAGCCAATAAGATTGATGACAAATATTAATTGCATTGAATAATTCTGTTTCATTGTTCACAGGATAAATAGTTTCATATTGTCCGGCAGCCGAACTATTATCACTATCTTCTCCCACTGCTGAAGAACGAACAATTAGAGGGAAACTCAAAGACATTTTATCTAAATTATCTAGAATTTTATCTACTGATAAAAAGTTAGTCGAGGGGGAAGAATCAGGAATAGATTTTGTTATCTTACTCCCTGCAACTAATTCTCTATTTCCATTTTCAATTACAGGTAAAACAAAACCTTTAGGAACATTAAAGCCGGATATTTTTAGTATTGCTAACCTAGCTGCTTTTTCTCCACAAAATTTAGGGTCAAGTTGACTATCAAGAGAAAATTTAGGTTGTTTCTGTAAAACCATATCATCACTTTGGCGAAAATTTATTACTACTAAGAAAAAAGCTAATCCTGCTGCTGCCAACGATTCGAAGAAAGATGCTGAGGTGTGAAATAATAAAACCCATAAAAAACCACTGAGACATCCCAAACGAGTTGACCATTGTCGAATATTTTGATTTTTTTGCGGAAAGACTTGTTTGCCTATTATTAATATTAAAAAACCAGTTATTCCCGAACCAAAGGCAACGGTAGGAGAATAAACTAAAACTCCCCAACAAGAATTAGTAACACCGCCACCTTGAGCAATGAAATATCTACCTGCCACTAAAAATATTAATCCCACTAATTGCCAAGTAGGAATTTCTGGAAATAATAATTTTGCTACTAAAACAGGAGTAATACCTCTACTAATTTCTGCTAAGACTGCAAATATCCCCACAATTTTTGGTGCATGAACAAATGCAGCTGCCACACTAGCATTACCTGTACCAACTTTTGTTAGGTTAATATTTGCTAGATTTTTAACTATTAAATTAGTGAGAGGAAGAGAGCCTAGGCAAAAACAGAAAATTAGAAATAATATTGGAATTAATATTTGCATATCAACAAATATCTTTATACTTGCAGCAAAAGTAGAATAGCATATTTAATTTTTAGTTTTCCGTTGAATTTCAATTTGATAATCATCTGTAATTTTTTTAATAGGAAACTGAACAAACTTTGGCTCTCCTATTATTTTCCACTCAAACATCCGCAATAGATGAGATGCAAAAACTTTACTAATCACCATTGCCATCTGAGCTCCTAAACAAGAATGTACTCCACCCCCAAAAGGGATAAATTTGTACATTTGACCTTCATTAAATTCTGGCAAAAAACGCTCCGGCTTAAATTTTTCTGGTTGCTCAAAATGTTCTGGCATAATGTGAGCTATCCTGGGCTCTGCAATTAAAGTCCAGCCTTTTTTATAGAGGATACCATCAAGTACGACAGATTTAGTTAACTGACGACTAGCAGTAGGACTTGGTGGTAAGGTGCGAAGAGTTTCTTTAAGTGTTGCCTCCAGAAAAATCATTTGTTTTAAATGCTCTGGTGAAAATTGACTAATGTTATTATTTTCACCCAATATCTGTTCTTGCTCCTGTCGTAACCTTTGCAATATCTGAGGATATTTTCCAAGTTGATATATTAGAGAAGATACAAATCCTGAAATTTCGTAGTGGGATGCCCATAATTGTAAAAGGCATTGATTTTTAATCAAAATATCACTAAATATTCCATCTGGTTTTTTTTGCTGACTAACTAACATCATTGACAAGAAGTCTTGAGTAGGATTAATACTTCTACCTTTCTCCAGTCGTACTTTGATAACTTTACCCATAAAGTCAATCAATTTTGCCCGTGCTTTTATTCCGCGACCATAGGCAGTTAAAGGAGATTTCCATTTCAGTAATCCATAAAAACCATCAAAGTAGTTTTTGTATAAAGCTTTTAGTTCTGCTTTTGAAGAAATTGGTAATCCTTCAAAGGTAGTAGGGTCGGAGTCCTTTAAACTAATTCCCAGTAATAGGGGAGTAAGTATATTAAAGCTAATTTTCTCCACTGCTGGATATAGCTGAATTTTTTTGCTACCCCATGTTTTGATGCCTTGATAAATAATATTATTAATATGGGGAATATATCCTGCTAATGTTGCGCCAGTAAGACCAGATGCTAATGCTGTTTTGCGCTGAGTATGTAAATCAGGACGTTGAAATAGACTGTACTCGCCAAACATTTCCATTGTTGTTGCTGGCAATACAATTTCTGTATATTTATTATCCCCATTGAATGCCATTTTATTCGTTCTAGCACTTCCCACAAATACTGTGGTTCCATCAAAAACACTAGTTTTGAATATAGGACCGTATTTTTTCAAGTTTTCATGACAGAAGCGATCAGGATTAGCTATGTAATTAAATGTGTCATACCATTTTGGCTTTCGTGGTGGAATTTTAGTCTTCCCTGGTACTGTTTCTTCATCAGCTAGTAATAGTAAATCAGTTGTTTGTAAATTCATTGTTTATATGTTTACTGGTTTACAGTATTGGACAACTAGAACTTGAGCAAAGTTTAAAAAGGATGAAAACTGGGGTCAAAAACTAGTTGGGTTACCGGAAAATTGGGTTTAAAGCCTCGCCCATAAGCGGGCGACTTTTTAGTTGATTTTTTTTCACAAGTTATGTTATGATACTTTTTAGTTCACAAGAAATATATTAGTCGCGGGTGGGCAATCCGAGACAAAAAACGGACATTGAAGCCAGCAGCCAGACTACTGCCAAAGTAGCAGCAGCTTGTCAGTTGTTACCCAGTGCCTTTAGGCCGGGGAGGATGTCAATTAAATCAATAATAGTTAATTAACCTCCTACTTCAGTAGGAGGTTTGAAATACTAAATTTTCTTTTTTGATCACCTTGAAAGGGTAAGCTTGAGACATAATTTTCTGATCAAGAAGAACTACTGCGTCTACTGCGTCTACTCTGGCGAGAACGAGTTGAGATATCGTATTCTAGGACTGCACCTATTCCAAATAGAATTGCAGTAAATACAAAAAATACCTCTAAGAGACCTCCACTTTCATATTCTACAGTAACCTGTGCATCTGCCCACTTAAAATACATATCTGCAATGTATAATGAAAATGTAGCAGCAGCAATCATCCTCCAGGACTGAGAAAAACGTCCTCCCCAAAAAGCTAAAAGCAAGGCTGTAGCAATAATTAGTAGAAATACATCGGCAATAATATAGAATAAATTCAACACTTCTGAAAAAGGTTCTAATTTATCATCTAGAGCAATTACCCAAGATGGAGCTAAATTAGCCGATAACTCTTCTATTTCTATTAGATCTACTTCTTTCAAAGCTGTAGCATCTGGCGTAGATAAGAGGCCAAAAAATGAAGAGTCATTGACAAAAATAGCCAAAATAATTCCTCCCACCGCAACTGCAACCAACACCCCCCGCTGCCAAACTTCTAAATTTAGCCTTTTGGAAGTTATCGCTAGAGTCATACCCCAACCTAAGAATATGTAGGAAAAAACGTAAAAGATATCTGCCAATGATACATCTGGGTCTAGTTCCCAGATTAGTTCCCAGCAACCAAACACAACACCAGCAATAAAGTAAAATAATAATCCTAAACTAATACCCATCCAAACATTGCGACCACTAACCATTTGAGGACTTTGCCAATTTCTGAAGCAAATTATAGTGGCTATTAAGTAAGCCCCTAGTTCAAATATATAAGTGCCAACAGAGTACCATATTGGTAACTCTTCTCCTGGTAGAGGTACACTAAATAGTAGAAAAAATAATAGAGCTAATACACCCCAAACAAGACCTGTAATTACAATAGTCTGAGATGAAAATAAGGACTTAGTAAGGGTAGATGATTTTTCTGAAATACTGCTCATAGGAATATTTTGAATCTTGGGTTACTTTTAAAAAATATTTTATCCCTATTACCTGGACTTTGAGATTTTTCACAGCGAAAATAGCTTCAAACCCAGTATTAGCAAGGGAAATACCTGAAAGAACTAAAAAGAACTAAAATCTAGGTAGATCAAGAAAACGGTTGAAAATAAGGCAAAAATATTACTGCATAAAGTTTTAGCCTTATTTTTAACCTATTTTTCCAAAAGTTCAGATACATTTTTCTAAAGTCAAATATTCTTATTAATTCTATCAGATAGCAGGACGAGTTTAGTAGCTTTTATCAAAAACTAATCCTTCTGTTCACAAGCTGTTGAAATTACTTGACTGCCCATTGTTTACCTTCAGGAAATTGATTTAGCCAATCCATAAACTGAGTTCTCTCAAGAGTAGCCATAGGTTCTAGAATTTCGTCAATACCTTCAGCAAAATTAGAATTACCAAAATATTCTTTCCCTAAACGATGGACTTCTTGCAGTAAAGTATAAAGATGAACTTCTCGCCAAGAAGGTAGTTGTAATTTTGTTAGAGGATCGTCTTTCAATAAAGCTTTAATTGCATCGGAAGAATCTACATTAGGAAAGTTTTTCCCCTGAAGGACTTTGCTAAAATCCTTCTCAAAGGACTTGGCCTGCCTATTGCCCAATAAATCTTCTACATCAAAGAAAACTGCTTGTACCAGCAATAAACAACCTTGAATACACGCAACAGCAACAGCTTCATCGTCTTTTGAGTTTTCCCTAGCAAGTTGATCCAAGCGAATTTTACCCCAAACACTATATCGATCAGGCTCTTCTAGTAAAACACAAGCTTTACCATGATTATCTGTTAAATCTCGCCAGAAAGCTCTCGCTTCTTCAGCTTCCTCTCCCTTAAAGACATTGATTAAGCGAAAAGTTTGTCCTTGATAACTAAGAATAGGGATCTTGTGATCCCGCTTTGGGTATGTAATACTTGTAATTTCAACATCTTGCTTTTTCAGAATAAACATGACACTTTAATTAGACTCTCATAATTATCTGGGTTACCTTTGGTTTATAGTCGTTTCACTTTAGATTGAGACAAGTATTTCTTGCTATGAAAGGATTTAAGCCGAAAAAGTGTTTCATTCTTAAATTAAATGACTATAATTGTAATCATTTCTCAGAAACTATCCTACAAAAATCAGTACAATCGAGATTTGACTGACTGACTATCTATTGCTGTTTCTGCTTTGTTCTGGAAGTGTGGGAAATCATCAGTCCAAAGGCAGTAAGAGTAATCGCCTTAGTAGAACAAAGATATAACTTCCGGCTATAGCTATATTCTTGGCTACATTCAAGTCTATATTGCAACTGAACATACCCTACTTTCCAATAACTATCCTTCACCGAAAGTCCATATAAGGTTATTAGAGAATAGGCAGAAATTTAGAAGATTCAATATTGAGATAGAGAATAATATTATTTATTATGCCTAATTAATGAGAATTGATATAACTAGGGTCTGGAAACCTCAAACTTCATAGTCTGGAAATGAGGGATAATTATGGACATATCAATCTCTCTCATTTAAGTGACAGCTTGACTGATAAGTTCGGTGCATAAAATTATAATCGACCATTATAGCTATTATTAATGGGCGAAGAATTTCAATCCCTGAAGACTTAATATTTGATTAACCTAATCTCAATTATAGACTGGCCTATTGAGTAACATTCTTTTTTTACAGTTGGAATTATAGGGACTTTGTGTTATACTTAAAAAAACATAGTCATATATGGTAAGATGTTTAATTTAATTAAGCATGCTTGAACAGAGAATCTTTCTAAGCAGGAAAATTTCCATTGATTTTAGACCTGATATTATCTTAACCAAGTATTATAATTATTATGATATACTATCAGTATAGTGCATCATAATTGGGTGCGTAACTCAGTTGGATAGAGTAGCGACCTTCTAAGTCGCGAGTCGCAGGTTCGAATCCTGCCGCACCCGTAAATACAAACTACAATACGTTATTTATTTAGTTTATTTATATATACTATAGAACCCATTTAGTATCTTTTTCCACCTAAATAAGCTTCTAAAGTAGATAGTATATTGAGCAATTTCAGGCTATAAAAGGCCGAGTGGGAACTATTTAGCCTTTAGGGTTTGCTGAAAAAGTATTTTTAAGAAGTAGGGAGTAGGGGAGTAGAGGAGTGGGAACCTTCTAGGAGAAGGTTATCTAGATTTTAGAAGGTATTAATCAAACCTAGTCTAACTCAATCCTTCAATTACAGGGTGGAAATAAAATGCCAGTCCTAAAACGGCATAAGCTGCTAATAGCAAAGCTCCTTCTAGCCAGTCAGAACGACCATCAGAACTTACAGAATTAGCAATTAATACTGCTACTATTACTGCTACTAATTCAAAAGGATTAAAATTCAAATCCATTGGTTGACCTAGTAATGAACCAAACAGAATTAATACAGGTGCAACAAATAAAGCAATTTGTAAACTAGAACCTACTGCTACTGAAACAGACAAATCCATTTTATTTTTCATAGCAACAGTTACTGCCGTAGCGTGTTCGGCAGCATTACCAATAATTGGCACTACAATTACACCAGTAAATAAAGCAGTTAATCCTAATTTAACAGTAGCTTCTTCTAAAGAATCAACCAGTAATTCTGATTCAAATGCTACTGTTAAAGTTGCTATTAATAAAACTAAAATCCACAGTAACAAATTAGGTTTATGCTCGGTATTTTCTTCTGATTTACTATGAGAATCTAACTTGTCTGATTCACTTCCTGCAACACCAACCTCATATAAGTAAGCGTGAGTTTTCATGGAAAATAATAAGGTGAGTATATAAACAGTAATTAATACTATTGCTACTGCAGCAGATAAATTTTGCATTGTATTTTCACTAATACCATTGGAAGTAGCATCTACTGCTGTTGGTACTAAAATAGCAATTACAGCTAAATTCATTGCTGAAGCATTTAAGCGAGCTACTACTGACTGAAATTTTTGTTCTTTGAAACGGAGTCCACCTAAAAACATTGAGAGACCCATTACTAACA
>JAKQYF010000012.1 GCA_023356535.1 Trichodesmium sp. MAG_R03
CAATTGAAGATCCTGAGAAATATCCCACGGTAAATAAAGATTCCCTACTACGGTCAAGTTTAGCTCTGGCTGGAGTTAAAGAGGAAAAAATAGAAGGAGATAATGGTTTTTTGACTGCTTTGGAAGCCACAGGATTGAATTTGCTAGGCACAGAGCTAGTGGTATTATCCGCCTGTGACACAGGGTTGGGGGGAATTAGTCCAGGAGAGGGTGTTTATGGACTTAGACGAGCATTCGCGATCGCCGGTTCCCAGAGTCAAGTCATTAGTTTATGGAAAGTTGATGATCAAGGCACAAAAGACTTAATGGTCAAGTATTATCAACGGTTGTTGGATGGGAAAATAGGACGAACAGAAGCCTTAAGGCAGACTCAACTGGAGATGCTGAGGGGGGAAGCCGGGGAAAAGTACAGTCATCCTTATTTTTGGGCGAGTTTTATTCCCTCTGGAAATTGGCTGCCCATTCCTCCAAGGAAAGAAAGTCAAAAATCAAAAGCAGGAAATACAGATATTAAAAATTAAATATTCCCAGTGGGAGCATCTTGCCCGCAAGCAGTGTACCTTTGACTTCCCCCTGAGGATAAAAGGGGTGTTTACTTTTGACTTCCGTCAAACAGTATAACTATGGTTTGCTGAAAAAATCTTTTAAGAAGCAGAGGAGTAGGTAGGGACATTGCATGGAACGTCCCTACAGTAGTCGGATATACTTGTCCCTTGATTTTTCTGCCATGGGAGTGCCCGAAATACGAACTTTTTCAGCCTTTTACCACCGAACTTCTGGTACTTTTTGCTAACCAAATAAAACTAAAGCCTTTATACGTCAATACTTTGATAATTAATCAGCAAGCCCTAACTTACAATCTCCAAATTAACATCCGACCCTCTGCACCCCCACTAACCAAAGTTTTACCATCCGGACTAAACTGCACCGGATGATAACCACAAAGACTATCCAATAACCTCCCACTCTGCAAATTCCATAACTTAACTGTACCATCAAGACTCCCACTAGCAAGAAGTTGACCATCTGGACTCATAGCAACAGACAAAACTGCACGGGAATGACCTCGAAACGTATTTACTAACTCACCCGTGCAAACATTCCATAATTTAACCGTTTTATCCGCACCTCCACTAGCGATCGCCTCACCATCAAAACTAAAAGCAACTGAATAAACAGCCCCAAAATGTCCCCTCAATGTTCTCAGACTTTGACAACAACCTACCTGCCAAATCTTGATAGTAGCATCAGCACTGCAACTAGCAAAAATCTGATGATCATTTTGTTCTGTACAAATCTTGTTAACTTTGCTATAAGTCACACAAAAAACCCTTTCCAAATGTTCATGTAACTTGTATAGTAATTCTCCATTACGTTGATTCCAAATTTTAATCGTCTGGTCCGCACTTCCACTGGCTACAGTTTCACCATTCGGACTAATAGCCACTGAAAAAATAGCACCATCGCGATGACTATAAGGAGAACCAGAATAGCTATAAAATCTATCTGCAATTGTTTTTTTCTGTAAATTCCAAACTAATATTGTTCTATCATCTCCAGCACTAATAATTCTTCTACCATCAGCACTAATAGCTATTCCACAAACTTTAGCACTATGACCTAACAACTTATGCAAAAGTTGTCCTGTTTGCAAGTTCCATAACCTAATTTTTTTGTCATCACTGCCACTTACTAAAACAAAACCTTGGGGATCTATAGCTATGCTATTTACAACAGCAGTATTATCTTTAATAATTTGTACAGTTTTCCATAACTGAGAGAGTTCTAAATAGTTTCTAATTTTTGTTTTTGTGGGAACAAAGTTAGCTTTTTTCTGTTCAAATTCTATGACATTATCAAGGAATTTAGAGTTATACTGAAAATAGTTATTATATGATGGTTTTTCTATAACCGGTCGGTAACTATCCCCATTATTACGAGATCTTTTTCTTTGCCTATAATCTCCTAATTCTACTAAATTTTTTTTATTTTTCCATGCCTCTATTTCTGCCTGCACAATTACATTAAGATGAGACTGTTTTTGTGGATTGTTTTGATATTTTTGTGATTTTTCCAAAGAGTTTTTTTCTAATAAATTCAATTTGGAACTTTGAGGATTTTGATTACCATTTTTAGTAGACACTAGAGCAATTTCTATGAGTAACTCTGTAGCTGATTGATATCTTTCCTTGACCAAATCTTTAACTAACTTATCTAATATTTTTTCTAGACGGGAGCTAATTTTTTCCCCTTTTTTAGTTAGATGCGATCGCCAGATTAATTCTCCACTAAATGAGTCAAAAAGTTGATTTGGTGGTACTTCAGTAAGTAAATGAATACAAGTCATACCTAAACTATAAAGGTCGCTAGCTGGATATGCTTTGCCACCTCGTATTTGTTCTATTGGGGCGTATCCTAATGTACCAGTAATAGTACCTGTTGTATGGGAATTTATCTCGCTCCTTAGCTTAGAAACGCCAAAGTCTATTAATACTAATTGATATTTTTTCCTTTCTCCCACTTCTTGTGATTTTGCCCCATTAATTCGTAATATATTTTCTGGTTTTATATCTCTATGTATTACTTGCTCTTCGTGAATAAACTTTAGTAAAGGCAATATTTCGTATAATATCTTCCAGATTTTTTGCTCACTAAATGCACCTTCCGCTTCCAATTCTTGTAAGAGGTTTCTTCCAGTAATTAATTCTTCTACTAAGTAGAGGTTTTCATCTTCTTCAAAATAAGCATAAAAAGTAGGAATTTGAGGATGTTCACCTAATTTTAGTAATTGTTTTGCCTCTCTTTTAAACAATTCGGAAGCTTTTTTAGTCGAAAGCAAATTGTGATTGTGTGGAGAAAATTGTTTGATAACACAAGGGGCATTAAATCTATCTAAATCTACTGCTAATAAAGTTCTGCCAAAGCTGCCATTACCAATAGGTTTTATCCCTTGATAATGTTCTCGTAGTAACAACTTAGAACCGCAAGTTTGGCAAAAGCTAACATCCTTGGGATTCTGAGGCTGTTGACAATGTAAGTTAAAGCAATAGCTCATTTTTTACAGACTTAACGTGTGTACTTATTAATAAACATTTAATAACGTAATTATGTACATCTATTCTATTGATTTTAATTTTAGATTTACATAATTTTGAGGAAATTAAATAAAAATTTAATGATTATTAGTCAACTTAGTATTGACGGTAACAAAATACGGCGTTGGTAAATTGTTAAACTAAGCAAGCTCATTTCCAGAATAATTAATCCCTATCCCTTTATAGAACCTGCTCGTCTTCAGAACCGGACGTGAGACTTTCACCTCATCTCGGCTCCTCTCCTAAACATCCTTTTTCATAGGTACATCCTTAAAAATTCCACTTTGGACCTAATGAGTCTTAAGAAAAGTTTACTGCTTTCAAATCCTCCGCAGTCTTAACGTCGTGGCAGTGGTGATGTAGAAGTTGTATGTTTTTGTATGTATCTTCTCCACCTACAGACCTAGGAACGATGTGGTCAACTTCTATTCTGTCCGTTGGTCTGAAATTTAATCCGCAAGATGTGCATTTATTTTTCTGACTTTTTAATAGGTTTGCTATTCTAGTTTTTACGCCGGGATATTTACCAACTCTATTTCTCCAATAAATCCAGTCACCATCCTAGGGTGATTTATTACCTCTAATCTTATGATACCCTATAAACGGGCGTTAACTTCTACTAGATATAGTGGTTCTGTGTAAGTCCTATCTATTTAACTTGTTCATAAAAATTATCCAGCACTCTTTGTATATCAACTTCTGTAAGAGATTTCAGTAAATTAAAAGTAAATGGTTCTTTATTGAGATACTGTAGGTAAGACTCACTTAAATATGGTAATGACTGGGATTGATTTTGAAGATAAACCTGAAAGAATGCTAAGCTTAATGCCTGAAGATATGGATAAGCTAAATTAGGGTCAGGACCAATTAATTTTTTTGGTAGTTCTATAGAAACAGCTTCTGTTTCTTGAATAAATGAAAAATGAGTTCCAGGTTCACTTATAACTAAATATTTTTCTGGGGTAGTTAAGCTAATAAATGGATAAATTTGCTCTGGAATTGCAGGAGCAAAGAAGTCCTCAGTGCTGGCAAAAATCATCGCAGGTACTTTAATTTTACTGAGGCCTTCATTGTCACTTCCAAATACAAGACTACTAATGGGATTAATTGCAATAACTACTTTGATTCGTTCATCTGCTAAATTGGGGGTAATTTCTGCTGCTAAATTAGTCATTTGACACTGCAATAATAGGGATAAATTTAAGATAAATTTAGTGTCTTCAGATTGGCAATCTTTACGAAGTTGTTCTAGGTTGAGAGGAGCACCTGCAACACTTAAAGCAGTATAACCGCCAAATGATTGACCTATTATGCCTACATTTTGAAAATTCAGCTTACCTTGCCATATAGGGTCAGAACCTATTTTTTCCTCTATTTCATCCAGCAAATACTTAATATCTAGTGGGCGATTAATAAATGCCATTCCATCTACAGGTCCGCTAAAACCTGCAAATATTTTTTCAATTTTTTCTGCATTTGAACCAATATGTTCTGGTACTATTACAGCAAAACCATGAGATGCTAAATGTTCAGCAAGATAGACAAAACTATTCATATCTGAACCTAAACCATGAGAAATAACTACCATAGGAATTAACTTATTTCCAAAAATATTAGGCAGATAGATATTTACTGGAGAAGAGCGTTCACGATTCGGATTTCTAAAGCTAAAAGATTGTTTTTTCCATATTATATTCCCCGGTCTTCTTAAATCAGGAAAACTATTAAAATTGCGTTTTTTTTCAGCCAATGCTAAATCTTCTGCTTGTCTTTGCAGTTCTGTTAAAATTATATTTTCTTCTACAAATCTTTTGTTTAACTCATTAACTAAATTGACACCTTCTTGTAATTCTATAAAAATATCTCCAGGAAATTTATTCAGTAAATTAATAATAGTTAAACCATCTGGCTCTGCAACAGCTAACTGGAAAGATTTTTTGATAGCTTCACTACCATTTTCGTTTTCTCCAGTTTGAATAATTTCACCTAAACGTTTTAGGATATCTTTTCCTGCTGGTTCTTCCATAAAGGTTTCTACAACACTAGGATCTAAGTTGAAAGGCTTTTGCAGAAGTTCAGATACTCCTTTTTTTTGCTTTTTCAAAAGTCTTTTTAGTTCCTTTATTTCTTCTTTTAATAGTTCCGAATAAAAATTAAACTCATCTGTATATTTACCTTCTTTGGCAAAGTTTTCCAGAGATTTTACTGGTATTTTAATTTGAAAAGATTTGAGATTAAGTTCTACTGGATCTTTGAGCTTAATATCAGGAATAGCAATTATGATTTGCTCGGCAGAAATAGCAGGAATAGGACTAAAAATAGGTGATAAGATGCTTAATCCGAGGGAAAATATTAACCTTAATAGTTGCTGTTTCATAAATAACTCCTAAATTGGACTAAATAATATCATGTCCGGTTAAATAATTATAATAAAGTTCTTAGTCTAGCTAAAGAACTACTACACATAAAAAAAATTTTATCACTAATAATCCAGACATGATATAAAGTTAAGATATTAATACCTATAATTTTGCTTGCTACAGAATGTGAATAAGGTGTTATTATAGTTTGGCACGATTAGACTAACCATGAATCTCTTGAACTACAACCAGAACTTCTGATAATAACTCTGGTGTCACTTTATCAGCCAAAGCAATGAGAACTTAAGCGCGCTCATACTCATACTGAATCTGTCCAAAAGGAATTAAAAATGCCTTAAATTCAAAAGGTGTAAGTTTTTTGAATTTATTCAGCAAGCCCTAATTATTCTTAACTTAATTGGAGTTAAAATTGTATTACGACGTTTAGGAAAAATTTGACCATAATTAGTTAATTCTAATCGATGATGAGAAACAATTGTTGCTAAAGTTAATTTCATTTGATATAAAGCTATGTCTGCACCAATACAACCACGCATTCCTCTTCCAAAAGGTAAAAATTCAAAAGAGGAAAAACGATGTTCAATAAAACGCTCCGGTTTAAACTCCTCTGGTTGATCATAAATATCTTCGCGATGATGTAAAATATAAGTACCAACTGTTACTAACATTCCCTTATCAAGTTGATAGCTATTAATTTCTGTTGTATTTTTAACTATTCTAGGAATCATAAACATGGTCACAGGATATTTACGCAAAGTTTCATTACAAACTGCACTTAAATAAGGAAGATTAAACAGACTCAGAGGTTCTGGAGAATCCCCTAAGTTATTGATTTCTTCTAATAGTTTTTTTTTGATTTTACTATTACGGTAAACTTCATACCATGACCAAGCTATAGATGCTGCTGTTGATTCATTTCCTGTAAATAATAATGATAATAATTGACCTAATAATTCTTCATCATTCAGAAAATTTCCTTTCTCATCTTGAGCAGTCATTAACAGACTTAAAATATCTGTTCTTTCTTGGTTAGGATGATTGCGGCGATCGGCAATTTCCTGATAAATTAGCTGTTGTATTTTTCGCCTTTGTTGCAAAAAATTTCCCCAAGGACTTACCAATCCTAAATCTTGTTGTAGAAATTTAAAAAATAAAGGAACACCAAAAATATTAGCAGCAAATAAGCTTACCATGTTAATCATCAGTTGTTTGATTTTTTGATAGCGCTCTTGTTGATAGTTACCAAACAATAATTTAATCATTACTTGCATAGAAATTTCTTGAGCTATTTCTAATGCTGAAAACGATTGATTGAATGGTAAATTTTCAATTAAATTATTAACTAAATTACAAATTAATTCCCCATAAGTTTTTATATGTTTTCCATGTAAAGCAGGAATTAATAATTTGCGCATTTTTTTATGATCAGTTCCTTCTAAGATAAAAAAAGAACTATCGCCAAAAATAGCAGTTAATTCACTATCAAAAGAAGTAGTTGTCAGATCTCCTTGACAATTTTCAATAATTTGTTTAGCGGCTGAAGGAGTATAAAATACCATTAATGGTTTACCAAAATTTATCCCTTGGGCATAAAAAGCATCTTTATAACTCGAGTAAGCCTTTTGCCAATAACTAACTGGATTAGTAATATAATTAAATCTTTGTAGCCACAAGGGAGTTTTTAATGCACAAACTTGTTTCATCCTAGACCTCCTGTAAAAGTTTAAATTCAATCAACAGGACTTACATAGTGTCGCTATATGTAGTTTCTTTTTAGTAATTATTTTAAATATTTACACTACATTTATTTCCTTTGCATAAGTCCTGATCAATTCAAGATATAGTATTAATAATTTCATCCTCCTATTACCTATTCCCTATTCCCTGACTTCTGCAATAAGTCTAAGAGGCTATTTGAAAAGGGGTAGGGGTGTAGCTAATTATACTAAATACGGAACTATGAGACGAATCATCGTGATGTAAATCATGGTCTCGGAGTTTGGAGGCCAATACTCAGCCATTAAGACATGAGGGTCTATACCAATTCCACCCTTCCTAGGTGGGCTCAACTATCCAAGGCTTTTTGAGGAGAATGGAACCCTTAATCATAATTGATCCCCTGTGAGCTTTTTTACTCCCTTTCATTCTTTTCAAACAACCTCTAATATAAATAGGTAAGAAGGTATCTGTAAATAAAATGTTAAATCCTTGTGTAGAATTGGTTAGGCACAGATTAATAGTTAAACTTAAATTTTTGTGTGATTTGCTGTAACCCAGCAATAATCAATCTTACTGCAGTTCTTAATATTTATTTTATAGACACCCTCTAAGCATTCAGTAGTCAGCTATCAGCTTTGTTACCTTTAAAGAAGGATGTGGCAAAAATTGAGAGTAGAACTATCTCGTTTCCTGACTTTATTTATTAAAAAGCTGTTGCATAGCATTCTTCAGGAAAAGCTGACCGCTAATAACTGAATACTTATGAATAGTATTTATTTAGTAGCTACAATAATTCCACTAGGAGCCCAAAAATTACAGGGAATACATTTTATTTTTGTAAATCCTGCATCTTTTAAACATTGCTCATGATCTTTCCAAGAGTAAATCATACCACCCTCATGAGGAATAGAAACAAAATAAGATGAATCTAAGGCTCCCATCAAAGGTCCATCTTCATTATCATTACTCATCATGTTAAAAATAACAACAGAGCCACCGGGGTTAAGTGCTTCATAAGCTCGTCGTAATAAAATGGTATTTTTATCTAATGACCAAATTACTAAGACATGAATAAAGAGAAAACAATCTTGATTTTGAAGAAATTCATCTACAAAAATATTAGATTTAAATACTGTTATTCTGTCACTTAATTGGTTTTGTTCAATATTTTTTTGAGCAATTTTACAACTATCAGGAATATCCATCAATGTAATATTTACATCGGGAAAAGCTTTGGCTAAAGCTATTGAATTTGTTGCGTCTCCACCACCAACATCTACAATATTTTTGAAGTTAGAAAAGTCAACATTTTCAAATAGTAAAGGATTAACTAATTTTGACCATGAACCCATAAAGTTATAAAATACTTGGTCTAGTCCTGTATTTTGATGTAAACGATTATATAAATCTTCTCCTTTGCCTTCAAACCGACGTAAACCAACGTTTGTATTTTGACGTAAAGATTCTACATAATCTATACAACCACGATATACAATTTTTGCTTCAAAAAGAACTACATCATAAAATTCTTGCCAAGTTTTTTCCAGGAATAACATCTGAATTACTAGACTATTATGATATTTATTTTCAACTTTTATTAGTAATTTTAATCCTGTTAAAGCTAACAATAAAGCTTTAGTAGGATAATCTTCAAGTTTTAATTTTGTACTAATTTCTAGAGCTGATAAATCTCCTTGATTGAATAGTAATTCAAATACACCAAGTTCACAACCAGCATAAAGATTTTGAAATGCTAAGTGGCCATGTAATAGCAAGACTAAATCATCCATTTTTAAGGAGTCTTGATTACTATTAATTAACTGCAACGTTTGTAAATCTGTATGAACATTATGAGAAGAAATTTCTATCTTTTTCATCATCAAATTATCCTTGTTGATTTTGTTATTGGTAAATTAATTTTTTGTAAGCAATCAGATATTAGCTGTCAGATATGAACAATAATAACCCTTTCTTTTATGCGACGGTTACGCAGTTACGACCCAGGAGGCTAGGTGATTAATTAATGCTTACGATTTTTTTAATCACTAAAATTTATAATTAGGAAACAAGTTCCTTTTTTAGTGCATATTGACTTGACAGTGATAAATATATACCAAATAGAACTATACTACAAAAGATACTATTTGCAATACTTAATTGTTCACTCAAGATACTCCAAGCTAAGATAGTACTTAGGACAGGATCAATTAACATAATTATAGCTACTAATCCTGATGATAAATAGTTTAAAGAATATGTTATCAATCCTTGACCAATAACTTGAGAACATAAAGCTAAAGCAATAACAGCTAACCATCCCTTCAATGAAATAGGAAAAAAATGATTATCTGTAACAATAAGAATAATTACTGTGACTAAAGTAGCAACTAAACAACACCAAAACATTAAAATTTTTGTAGTAAACTTGGTTAAAAGATGTTCCATAATTAGTAATTCTAATGCTGATAAAATTGCTGATATTACTGATAATAAATCTCCTTCTAGTTTAATCATTGAGTCTGAAAAATCGTTGAACCCTATTAAAATTGCTCCGGCGATCGCAATAATCATACCTGTTAAAAATTTAAGATCGAAAAACTTTTTGAAAAAAAGCCATCCTCCTAAAACAGTTAATAATGGGCGTAAACCATGAAGAATAGTAATAGAATTAGCTACACTGGTTTGAGATAGTGACCAAGCCCATAATAGATGAATACCAGCAAATAAACTTCCCATTAAAAGCAATAAACCAATCACTTTATAAGTATAAACATGATTGTCATCCGAGGAAGTATGAGCTGATGATTTTTGACTAATAGTATCGATAAAATTCCAGAGTCCAAATATAACAGTAGCTATCCAAAAACGATTAAATACAGTAGCTTTTGCACCAATTTCAGTAATACTTAATTTCACAAAAATAGGTCCAAAACTAATAGCAGTAATAGCAATTAAAAGTAAACTAAAACCAAAAATAACTGTCTTTTTTGACGATAAATAATTAATATCTTGTAATTTATTGTTCATTATTATTTACTTAGACAACATTATTTACTTAGACAACAGGCTAAATATGTCCATAATAATCACGATGAACAACAATAGAATAAGCATAATCTAATAAAGTACCCCAACTAAAAACGGGAAGATTAATTGCTTCTTGAATAGCTCTGGCAAAAGGTTGCATTCCCGAACATTCTAATAGCAAAACTCCTATCTGGGGATGTTTTTGTTTAAAATCAAGTGCAAATTGGGTTAATTGTTGCTCAATTTTTTCATAATCAGCATTTCTTTCTAGAGGATTAGAATTCATATAGAGTTCAGTCAATTCTGAACAGTTATTATTTTCAAATATTCCTTCAATAATATAATTACTATTAGAAGTAATTCCTACTGCTTGTAAATGAGCATTAGTTAAAATGGTTTTAGAAAAGACGATAATACCTACTACTCGATCTTGTCTAATTAATTGTTGTGCTAAAGGTACTTGTAATAAACTAGACATAAATACCGGAATCTGAACACAATTAGCTATTTCTGTCTGAAAATAAGCAAAATAACCACATTCTCCAGCGATCGCCCGACAACCAATTTTCTCCAGTTTTTGAGCTGCTATCTTAATAGGTAACAAGAAAGAAGATTTATCTTCTTGAAAAAGTAATTTTTTCCCATCTAAACCTTCAGCAATTTCATATTGAATAGGAAAAGGGTAAGCACTAGCATTGCGTGTATCACCAGGAAAACCAGGATATATTTCATCCAGAATAATAATACCTAAACCCATGCCATAACAGTGACGCGAAGGAGAACTTTTAATATTATTAATTCTGAGATTACGATTTTGATAAATCATATATAAACCTAAAATCATTGTAAGTTAAGGATTTAGAGAGAATGAAAAAGCCCTGCCTCTTTTAAGGGGATGAAAAAAATATTCAACTCAGTATTTCAAGCCTTCAACTTTAGTTCGGAGGTACTGATAACTGATAACTAAAATTACCCCTATTCCCTCTTTTCTAAAGATGTCTAATAGTATCTATCTTTACTAATTTTCCTTTGTCATGTCAATTGTTCATTGTTTATATTATCAGCACCTCTCCATCTACCCTTCATAAACTGAGCTAACCAATAAGACTCAGTTGGTGATAGAGGTTGAGTAATAGGTCTATCGGGTGATGTGTGATAATGGTTAGGCAAAAATCCTCCTCTAGGTTTACCTGCTCCGACATTGCCCCACATAGTTTTAAAGGTAGAAGTCTCAGGTAATTTTCGGCTATTAGAAGGAGAAAGCCAAACCCTTAATAAGAGACGATCGTAATCTCCTGACTCTATTTCCCAAGTAGATCGAGCGTGATAAATAATATGATTATTAGCAATGAACCAGTCACCAGGTTCAAGTTTCATTGTAATGCCCACTTTTAAACCTATTTCTTCTAATAAATCTAAACCTTGCTTTTGTTTTTGAGTTAATCGTGGACAATCTGGAATTAATTGACTTAAAGCTACATAACCACTGGAATATTGAGTGGTAAATTTTCCTTCATAAATACACCATAATGGGTAAGTTATCCAATTATTTTCTCCCTCGAAAAAAAAGGGAATTTCTTTAAATAATTCTTGGGCAATATCAGGATAAGATTTAAGCATTTCATTGTAAATAGTAATAGCACTAGCTAAACGGTTTTCACCACCAATTCTTGCTTGTCGAACACATAATAAACTATTAAGATCGCAGCGATCTGTATGAAATTTAAAAGCATCATTAGACTGTTTATTCTCTTGAGAAGAATTCTTTGCTTCGGCTTTTATCTCAGTAATAAATTGATTTCTTTCTCTAATAGGTGAATCAAAATCTGAATTTGACTCTCTTATAGGTACTCCAATATTTCTAGATAAGGCCAGATAAAGATCGCTCAAATCTGTTTCTAAATATTTATGTACTGGTATTCCTTTTAAAAGGACAATTCCACTTCCAAATTCAAGTTCTTCGGAAATATCTTTAAAAGTTTTGAGGAGGCTATTACTTAAGTTGATATGCTTGTTTTTAGAAATTTGTGATTTTTTAAAACCTGTTTCAATTTCTGCAATTTCTTGATTGGTAAATCTGTAATTCCAATATGTAGAATTAAATAATTCTTCACCCTTCCAAGCTGAAGGAGTATTGAGTATTTCTATTGTTTTATTCATTATTTTTATATTTAATATTTCTTTTATTTCTCAGACAATTCACTGATTTTATCTACACCTAACCATCTTACTTGAAGATAACGATCTAACCAGTAAGACTCAGTTTTAGATAAAGGTTCACAAATAGCCTGATTTGGAGGTAGTTTATGATTAGGTAAAAAACCACCTCTAGGTTTACCGCCTTGGACATTTCCCCACATTTTTCTAAAAGTTGGCGTATCAGGCAATTCTCGACTATTAGAAGGAGAACAACAAACTCGGAACAAAAGACGATCGTAATCTCCTGACTCTATTTCCCAAGTAGATCGAGCATGATAAACAATGTGATTATTAACTATTAACCAATCACCAGGCTCTAATTTTATATTTATTTTAGATTTATTACCAATTATTTGTAATAAATCAAGACCTTTTTTATGTGTTTCAGTTAAAGGTAAAGCTCCAGATACTAATTGACTAAGAATTGGATAGGTGCTAGACAGTTGAGTAGTAAATTTATCTAAATGAATAAACCATATTGGATAATTAATCCAACCATCTTCCCCATCAAATAACCAAGGAACACCCTTACATAACTCCTGTGCAATTTCAGGATGAGATTGGATCATTTCATTATAGATATTAACAGCACTGGCAAAACTATTTTCTCCACCCACTTTTGCTTGTCTAACACAAAGTAAATTCAACAAGTCATAACGATCGGTATGAAGTTGATAATTGTCGTTTGACTGTTTACCATCTGAAGATGATTTTGACTCAGCTCTAATATAAGTAATAAATTGTGTTTTTTCTCTAAGAGGTGAATTAAAATTAGAATTTGATTGTCTAATCGGTAGTCCTATTTGTTGACATAAGAATAGGTAAAAATTAGCTACAGTTTCCTCGGAATATTTATGGACAGGAAAACCTTTTAACAGAACAATCCCCCGTCCATGTTCTAATTCTTCAGAAATACTTGCAAAAGTTTGTTTAAGTCGCTTAAAATTAAATTTTTGATTTTCAGAAAATTGGTAAATATTAATGCCGACTTCTATTTCTGCCACTTCTTCTTGAGTAAAACTATAATTCCAATATGGAGAATTAAGTAACTCTTGGGCTTTCCACGCCGCCGGAATGTTTAGTAATTTCATATTATTGACAAATGTAGTAGTTTTGTTATATTAACTAAAATTATATTATCACATTTAGAGTGCAACAGTAATGAGATATAAACAACTAGGTGATAGTCAATTACAGGTATCAGAAATTTGTTTAGGTACCATGAATTATGGTAAACAAAATACCTTAGATGAAGCACAAAAATTACTAGATTATGCTTTTTCTCAAGGAATAAATTTTATTGATACTGCAGAAATGTATCCTGCTCCTACCTGTGCCAAAACTCTAGGTAAAACAGAAGAATATATTGGTAAATGGTTAAGTAAAAAACAAAGAGACAAAGTTACTATCGCAACTAAGGTTTGTGGTAGACCAAATGAAATTTTATCTCTAAATTGGATTCGAGAAGGAAAAAGTTGTATCGATCATGTTAATGTTCAAAAAGCTATTGATGGTAGTCTTTCAAGATTACAAACTGACTACGTTGATTTGTACCAAATTCACTGGCCAGATCGTTATGTTCCTTTATTTGGTGCATCTGATTACAATCCTCGTTATGAAAGAGAAACAATACCAATTATTGAACAATTAGAAGTTTTTGCCGATCTAGTTAAAGCTGGAAAAATTCGTTATTTAGGTATAAGCAATGAAACTCCTTGGGGAGTATCTGAATTTTCTCATTTAGCACAACAATTAGGATTACCAAAAATTGTTTCGATTCAAAATGCTTATAATTTAACAAATCGAGTTTTTGAAATAAATCTAGCAGAAACTTGTCACTTTCATCAAGTTGGATTAATGGCTTATAGTACCTTAGCTTTTGGCCACTTATCAGGTAAATATTTGTCTGAAATTCCTAAAAACTCAAGATTAGATTTATTTCCTGGGTTTGATAGACGTTATCATAAACCTAATTTTGCCGAAGCAGTAAAAGCTTATGTAGATATTGCTCATCAATATGAGCTTAAACCTGTTCAGTTAGCACTAGCTTTTGTTCGTTCTCGTTGGTTTGTTACTACTACTATTATTGGAGCATCAACAATAGAACAACTTCAGGAAAATCTTTCCAGTATAGAAATAGAATTAGACTCGGATATATTAGCACAAATAGATCAAATTCATGCCCGTTATCCTAATCCAACTTCCTAATAATTCTCAGAGGGTGTCTATAAAATAAATCTTAAGAACTGCAGTAAGATTGATTATTGCTGGGTTACGGCAAATCACACCAAAATATTAAGTTTAACTATTAATCTGTGCCTAATTAACCATACACAAAGATTTAATATTTTATTTACACGCTATTTCTCCATGAAATTGTACCTTAGATATAACAAAGATAAGAATATTTAGTTTATAGTCGTTTCACTTTAGATTGAGACAAGTGTTTCTTGTTATACCAACTTCATAAACTTAGACTACACTGCTTGTCTTAATATTTCTCAAATGTTGACATATGGTGTGTAGCCATACTTAAGGAAATTGGTATTATTTAGAAAGTGTCTATAACAGGACTTACGCAACGGCACTAATTGTAGTGGCAATATATTGAAAATGATAAATTTTCGCACCATATATAGCGGTCCTGCGTAAGTCCTGTATAAAATAAATCTTAAGAACTACAGTAAAATTGATTATTGCTGAGTTACGGCAAATCATACCAAAATATTAAGTTTAACTATTAATCTGTGCCTAACCAAGCCTAGACAAGGATTTAATATTTTATTTACAGATACTCTCTTAAAGTATTTCTAGGCAAAAAAAATATATATTAAGCTTACGAAAATAGTGTATTATAACAAAAAATTATCCTAAACAGTAGAAAAAATGGTCAATAGTTTTAATGAATGGTCTCCTTTAAAGGAAGTTATTGTCGGCTCTCCAGTTCATTATGATATTCAAGATTTAGAATTATCTTTCAAACTCTTTTTTCATGATGTTATTTATTCCTCTTTTTATTATCCTTCATATTCAAGTAGTAGTACTCAAGAAAATCAAGATACATCAAAATCTATAACTAAAAAATTAAATAAAAGATATTTGGAAGAATTAAATGAAGATGTTGAAGAATTGGTGACAACTTTACAACAATTAGGAGTTAAAGTACATCGTCCAATACCTTTAAATCAAACAATTCAATTTCAAACTCCCTATTGGAAAGCCGACTGTATTCCCGCTTTAAATGTTAGAGATCAAGCAATTATTTTTGGTAATGAAATATTAGAAACCCCTCCTCAAGTTAGAGCCAGATATTTTGAAAATGACTTGTTAAAACCAATTTTTTACCAATATTTTTATCAAGGGGCAAAATGGACAAATATGCCTAAGCCCATTATGACCGATAAGTCCTTCGATATTTCTTATGTCTCAGGAGATACGGATCCAGCCATACAAAAAGTTTATCATCAAAATGAGTCAGAATTTGATATTGGTTATGAGATGATGTTTGATGCGGCTCAATGTATCCGTTTTGGTAAAGATATTTTGATTAATGTATCTACTAAAAACCATTATTTAGCTTATGAATGGTTAAAACGTCATTTGGAAGGTAAATTTAACTTTCATCTGCTCTATCGCTTTGCTGATAATCATATTGATAGTATTATTCTACCTCTAAAACCTGGTACTCTTTTACTACGAAAACCAGAGTTTCTTGATAAATTACCCGATCCTTTACAAAAATGGGATATTATTTATCCTCCAGAGCCTAAAGAAAATATGTTTCCTCAATATGAAAACGAAGATTTAATCTTGACCACTAAATATATTGACTTAAATGTTTTATCGATTGATGAAAATACAATTATTGTTAATTCTCTATTTCCAGAATTAATTAAAACTTTAGAGCAACATGGTTTTACTGCTATTCCAGTGCGTCACCGTCATCGCCGTATTTTTGGCGGGGGTTTTCATTGTTTTACTCTTGATACAGTTAGAGAAGGTACTTTAGAGGATTATTTTAGTTAATTTTCTGAGTAATTGGAATTGGACGGTATTCTAGGTGAGATATAGCCAGGGGAGCAAGATGATTCCACTGGGTAGATTTAATTATTAATATCTGCACTTCTTATGCTTGGAATATGCTGTACTTCAATATTGGGGAGCAAAATATTAACAATTAGGGTTTGATATTTTAGCTAGTTATGGGCAAGACACCTATACTTTTCTTTACTAAATATCAAGAGTTTCAGTTTAGTTTTAACTGTTAAAAGCTACAATAAATATAAAATCAATAGATTATTTTTATCAGTTTTTTATCTAAAATCATCAATTGTCGAATTTAATTATGTTACTTGGAATTTATTTTACTATAGCGTGCGCTTTTATAATTATTATATTAGCAGTATTGTTAACTCCTTTTCCACATTGGCCTACTTATTATACTATTTGGAAACATATCTTCTTCGATCCAGAGCCATCTATCAAATTTAGACATAGAAAAAGACAAGTTTTTTATTTACTTAACTATGCTTTAAAACTTCCTTTTGTCTCATTATGTTGGTGTCTTGATGAAATTTTATTCTCTCAATATCGGGAAATGAAATTGTCTACACCTATTTTTATAGTTGCTCAACCTCGTAGTGCCACAACATTTTTACATCGTACTTTAGCTTCAGATGAAAAAAAATTTTTCTCTATTTGTTTATTAGAATGGCGTTATCCTTCTATATTAATACAAAAATTTTTTCAAGCTACAGGCTATTTAGAAAAAATGAGTAAAGTCAACTATTGGGGTAATAACAATGAAGCTAAATTAACTGAAAAAATGCACTATAGTTATCTTAATGATTATGAAGATGATGGTTTTTTGTATGAAGAATGTTTTTTCCATCAGTTTTATGTGATTAACCGTTTTCCTTATCCTAAATTAGTAGATAAACTCAATAATTTTCAGGAATTACCGAACAAAACTAAAGAAAAAATGCTAAAAGCACATTATCAAGTTATTCAAAAAATTCTTTATTTACGAGGTGGTAATTTAGTCTATGTTTCTAAAGATAATGAATGTTTGCAACGTTCGGAATTAATGAAAAAGCTTTATCCTGATGCTTTATTTATAACTATTACCAGAGAATCAGAAAAATTTATGAACTCTTATATTACTTTAATACATCAATCAGCTTATTCTAAATCTAGAGTAGATGTTAATAATATTTCTGAATGGATATCGATGCAAAGAAAAGTAAGGGTAGAAGCAGCTAGTCAAACAATTAATTTTTTTGAAAGCTTATCTGAAGAACAAAAACTGTGTTTTTCTTTTAATAGTTTAACTGAAAACATTAAAGATTCTATTGAATTAGTTTATCGTAAATTAAATATTGATTTAACTGAAGCTCAAAGTGAATATTTGAAAAACTTAGATACTAAACAAAATTTAAGAGATTCTGCTTATAAAACAGGTTCAGATAAATTTGAGGAGTTTGCATTTTTCGATAAATTTGCAACTAAAATTGCTCGGAATCATAAAACATTACTTGAAAAATCAAAAAGAATTTAGCTATTAAGGAGCTAAGAGCAATTAATAAATTGATAGAGAATTAAAAGTTACTATCAAAGTAAGCATCTTTAAATTTAAAATAAATTATTTATTATTTGCGCTCTAGGTGACTTCTTACAAATTAAATCTAGAGATATGAAAACGGAAAAAACCAGACAAATTTTACAAAATTGGTGTGACAGTTGGGCAAAAGATGACATTGACGCAGTAATGAATAATCTTTCTGAAAATATTGTTTTTTATGCTCCTCAAAATGAGTATAACAAAGCAATTCCTTATTTGGGTGTCAAAGTTGGTCGTCAAGCTGTTATTGAAACCTTTAAAATTAGAGCTAAAACTACTCAATTATTAAACTATGAAATACTTGAGTTTATTGTAGAGGAAAATAAAGCTTGTATTATTTCTCGGACTAAAGAAATTTGTAAATCTACTCAAGCAATTTTTGAACTTGAAGATGCTCAATTTATTATCTTAGATGAAGAAGGTAAAATTTCTCGATGGAGTTTTTACTTCGACCCAAATCCAGAAATAGCTGCTTTTAAAGCTAATAATTAGTGTTTAATTATAAATTGATTTGTTTTAATTAATAGTGAATCAACTAAAAATACTTGAACCATTTACACTAGGAGATTTACAATTACCTAATCGAATTGTAATGGCACCTTTAACCAGAAGACGTGCTGATATTAATAATGCTCCTACCCCATTAAATGCCTTATATTATAGTCAAAGATCTTCTGCTGGTTTAATTATTAGTGAAGCTAGTCAAATTTCTCCCCAAGGTACAAGTTTACCAAAAACTCCCGGAATTTATAGCCAAAAGCAAATTGAAGGGTGGCAACTGGTCACAAAAGCCGTACACAATTCTGGTGGTAGAATTTTTATACAATTATGGCATGGTGGACGATGTTCCCATCCTTCTTTACAACCTAATGGAGAATTACCTGTTGCACCTAGCGCGAGGGCCCCGATAGAGGAAAAAGCCTTAACAGCACAGGAAAAAGAAGTCCCTTTTGTTAATCCAAGAAGTCTTTTAACCACAGAAATACCTGAAATTATTGCTCAATATCGTCAAGGAGCGACAAATGCTTTAGAAGCAGGTGCTGATGGTGTGGAAATTCATGGTGCAAATGGTTATTTACTAGATCAGTTTTTACAAGATAATAGTAATCAACGCACTGATAAATATGGTGGAAGTATCGAAAACCGTAGTCGTTTACTCTTAGAAGTAACTCAAGCAGTAACAGAAGTTTGGGGCTCGCAGCGTGTAGGAATACGTCTTTCTCCTAGTAGTACCTATCAAGATATGTATGATTCTAACCCAGAGGCTTTATTTAATTATATAGTAAGCAAAATCGATCAGTTTAATTTAGCTTATCTTCATATTGTTGAGCCTAGAATAAAAGGCAGTCACGATGATTTAACTGAAAAGAAATTACAACTTGGAGTTAAACATTTCCGCCCTTTATATAGTGGAAATTTAATGACAGCTGGAGGTTATACCCGCGATATAGGAGAAGAGATAATTAGTCAAGGTTATACTGATTTAGTAGCTTATGGAAGGCTATTTATTGCTAATCCCGATCTACCTAAACGTTTTGCCTTAAATGCACCATTAAATCCTTATTATCGTCCTACTTTTACGGGAGGAAATGAGATAGGATATACTGATTATCCTTTTCTATCAATTGATAAACTTGCCAAGAATATAATTTGATGTTGTGTGACAACAAAGTTATATCAAATTCCGTGTGCAATTCATTTCGCCTAAGTAAACTAAGGAGTTTACGTTCCTTCCCATGCGGATACTCCGTGACTCCATAGTCTCAGGATTCGGACACTAGCAATGTCAGTCTCTGGTGTGCATAGCCTAAAAGCAGAGTAATGGTAATGAGGTCCCAATTCTCTTTGGACTGAGGACTCAGGACTCAGAACAAGAGAAGATTACAAAGATTTAGTAATTATAAAGATTGGATAGTTTTTTATGCCCAATCAAGCGGATATGATATTAAATAATATATATATTAGACTTGTCGCTAAATAGATGGAAAAAAACGCTCAAACTCAGACAGAGTAATAATTCCAAGTATTTTAGAATATCAATAGCTATAATCCTTACATATCAAGGTTTTTGACAATTTTTCAACTTATAAAGCGACAAGCCTATTAAAAGAGAGAAAAAATTTTCCTTGCCCCATAACTAAAAATCTATTACATAAATAAAGAGAATATCCTAATGATTTGGCAAACTTTGACTGGATTATTAGTCCTGTTTACATCAGGAATGCTATTTTGGATTTGGGAATTTAAAGATCCCTTACGTTCAATTACTTATCGGACTCAATTTCTTAAAGAATTTCTGGCAGCGATGATTTCAGCTGTTTATAGTATTATTCTGACTTACTTTTTTGTAGCTTTAGTAAAACTAACTATTTCTGCATCTCTGATGGATTTTATGGGATGGACAGGTTTATTATCTTTACCTTTATGGTTGAGACTATTAATTGCTTATTTATTAAAAGATTTTAGTTTTTATGTAACCCATTTGGTTAAACATAAAAATAATATACTCTGGTTAACTCATAACTGGCATCATTCTATAGATAGACTTTGGTGGTTAGCAGCACAAAGAGAAAGTTTAACTGATGTACTTCTTTTTAAAATAGGGTTTCTGAGTTTTCCTTTATTGGGTATTCCCCCAGAAATTATGATTTTTGTAGGTATTCATTACCTTATTCATGATAATTGGATTCATTTAAACGTAAAATGGCATTCGTGGATGAAATATATTGAGTGGTTTTATGTAACACCTCGTTTTCATGCTGTGCATCATACTGAAACAGGCTCTAACACTAAAAATTTAGGAGCATTATTTACTATTTTTGATCGAATTTTTGGTACTTATGTTAATCCTGAACAACTAACGGACAATCAAGTTCAATTTGCATCAGGAGAAAATGCCGTTGTAACAGTACGAAAAATTGTTGGAGTATAAATTAATTTTGAGAAAAAAAAATGATTACGCAAGTTATGATTGGCTGGTTGGCATTATTTATTACAGGTATTATTCTCTGGCTATTTTGGGAAAAGCAAGATCCTTTACGAGATATTAAATATGTCAATCGATTTCTTCCTGAATTTGGGGCTGCATTAGTATCAATTTTCTTCACTATTATTATTGCTTATGCTTATTTTTATATTATCAAACTTGTGGTTCCGACATCAGTGACACAATGGTTAGGAGAAATAAAAATACTTTCTCTTCCCGTTTGGCTAAGATTAGCTCTTGCTTATTTAATCAAAGATTTTTGTTATTATGTCGCTCATTGGTGGATGCACCATAACAAATATTTATGGCAAACCCATCAATGGCATCATTCTATTCAACAACTATGGTGGTTGGCTGCTCAAAGAACAAGTTTTACCAGTCGTTTTTTATTTCAAATTGGATTTATTGCTTATCCACTTCTATCAATACCCCCTGAAGTAATGTTTTATGTTGGTTTATTTGGAGCTTTTCATGATAATTTGGTACATCTTAATATTAAATGGCATTCATGGATGGGAAAACTAGAGTGGCTATTTGTTACACCCCGCTATCATAGTTTACATCATACTGATATTGGTGCTAAAAATTTAGGAAGTTATTTTACTATCTTTGATCGTATTTTTGGTACTTATATTGATCCAGAAACTCTTAATCCTGATGAACAGAAATTTGGTAGTGTAGATGAACCCATGACATGGCAAAAGTTTGTCGGTATTTAATATTATTCAGGACTTACGCAGAACCACTATATCTAGTAGGGGTTAAACCCTACATATGGTGTATATTTTCATATTTTGCGTAAGTTCTGTTATTATTATTTACTAAAAATTTAGAGTGGGTAAGATTTTTATGCACAAATAAAATAGGGTTGCTATAAAATGCTTTATTGGTCAGATGAAAAAAATACAGACTTAATAATTAATGATAACTTAAAAGATTTAGCTCGCCAAAATGGATGGCTTTTTGAAGTAGTTGAAAAATCTATGAGTCAAATTTTTCAGCCTTCAAAAACTATTGAGGAGGATATTATTTATGCTATTCAAGATTGGGGTAAAATTCTCAATAATAAGAATGATCAAGAATTAAAAGATATTATAATTCCTAGAGAAAATAACTTTTATCATCTTTATTGTGTCACATCCTCTGAAATGGGAGAAACATTTAGGTGTACAATGCCAAATGCAACTATTTTAGAGCCTAATGGATTAGTTTTAACTTCTGATTTTGAAATAATCACTCAATCTGTAATGAGTGAAAAGTTAAAACTTGATTTTAATTTAGAAAAAATCAAAGAAGCTATTAATAATTCGGAGAAATTATTGGGAACTTATGTATCTCTTTTATCTGATTATAGTTTAAATTATGCACATTGGTTAATGGATGGTTTACCCAAACTTGCTTTACTAGAATCATTAAAACAAGAGCTAAAATTTATTATTCCTAAAAATTCACCTAGCTATATAATTGATTCTCTAAAATTATTAGGAATTAAAGAACAACAACTTATTAAGATTCAACATCCCTGTCTTGTGGTTGAAAAACTAATTCTTATTCATGGGGCACAAAAAAATGGTAGAGTATGTAAAAAATATATTTTAAAGATTAGAAATAAATTACTTCAGGCAATTAATGATAATAATAAACCAGATAAACTAATTTATATTTCTCGTTCTAATTATACTCGTAAAATTATTAATGAATCAGAAATATTACCAATTATAAAAAAATATAATTTTGAGATATTACGATGTGAAGAACTGAGTTTTAGAGAACAAATAAATATATTTTCACAAGCTCAAGTTCTTCTTGGTCCTCACGGTGCTGGAATTTATAATCAAATTTTTTGTAATAGAGGAGCAATTATTATTGAAATTTATAATAAACAGTATTGGAATCATTCATCACGAATAATCAGTAGTTTTTTAAACCATAATCATTGGCATATTTTTGGTGAAAATGTTGCTCAAGATTATCAAACTTATGTTGAACCATTAAAATTAGACAAAGTATTGTCTTATGCAATTAATGACTATATTTAATAGACTTCTTGTAGAAGTCAGGGAATAGAGAATAGGGAATGAAATTGTTATTTCATATCTTTAAATTAATTTAATGTAAGGATTCAGGTGAGATCGATTGTTTCGGTGGTTATAAGTCCCTAACTTCTAAAAATATTCACTCACTTGACTAATATAGCTTTCAACTAACTTGTCACCCCGTGAGGTCATCGCGACATCCAGCATACAATACGTTATACAAAGTTAGCCTCTACACGATTTCTATGACTTTGGAATGATTAATAATCTTTTCTTTACCATCCAGAAACGTAACACAGAATCAATCTTCCTTGATTTTTTTCGCTCTCAAATATTTGTTATTGCTTTGATTAAATTAGCGATCTCCTGATGATTTGGATTAACTTGAGCGACTTCTTTAAGAGCCATTATTGTAGATTCTATCTTATCATAATTTTGGACAAATCTAAAGTCTAAATCAATAGTTTTTTGATAATAAATAATAGCTTGATCTAATTCACCTAAACCTAAAAGATTTTCTCCTATTAAAAAATGAATTTCTGGTATATAAGGAGCTAATTTTAAAGCTATTTGTAGATAATTAAGAGCTTTTTTAAAATCTTTTTTTTCTAATAATGCTTTGCCAAGATCTAGATAAGGATGGAATATTTGGGGGTTTAATTCCACTGCTTCTAAATAAGGTTGTAAAGCTTTATTTTTAAAAAGATTTGCACCAGTAAAAAAATCCTTCAGAGCAGGAGGTAAAACTATGTTAGTTTGATAACTATAATCAGAAAGAATATTTTTAACTTCTTCATAAGAATAACCTAAACTATTAAGAAGATCATTTCCTAAAAACTCTAAATAATTAGATACACATTGCCAAATAATCGGGTTATCTAAATCTTTTTTCCAACGATCTCTATGTTGAGAATTAGGAGTTTTTTCTTGATAAACTTGAGATTGATCTCCAAATTCCCATTTCTGTGAGCAACTCTCACCATAATTTAAGATTTTCTCATCAAAAGGAATATTAAGAAAGTTACAAACTTTTTTGATTTCCTGATTAGGATTAACAAGTAAATGTTCATAGCTGAGCACAATACTCTTGTTTTGTAATTCAACCATTCCTTGAGCAATTAAAATAGGTGCTTTTAAAAGATCTCCTTGATAATATTGGATTCTCCACCAATGTTCTTGAATAAAAGTATTAAAAATAGAACATAAAACAGCTAAGGGATTTCTTAATAAAAAAATATATTTAGCAGAAGGAAAAGTTCTGTACAACTCAGGCAAAATATAATAGTATCTTGGCGTTTTATCTAAGAAATATTTTTTACCAGATTCCTTGATAACTCCCTCATATAAATTAAGACACATTTTATTTACTGACTGAAAATATGCTTCTTCCCCTTGAGGATGTAACCATAGAAAGTTATTAAGTCCTTTTTTACTATTAACTGCACTATACTCCATTTGACACCCCTTATCACGCAGTGCATAGAAAGGATGTAACATAATCCAAGGTTCAGATATAGTATGAATATCTTGATGACTACCCAAAATACGTTGAGTAAGAGTTGATCCTGCTCTGGGTTGTGAAATAAGAAATATTAAATTCTTTTGGGAAAAATCACTCATTTTTTTCAAACTTATATATACCGATCACTTTATATTATAGTGCTGTGAGCTATAATATTTACAACCTGGTCAAGTTTTAATAATCGATCATGCAACATTTCACAAGAGAGGAAATATTGATAATTTATTAGCACAAGTGGGATGTAGTGTACTTTATTACTCACGGGGTGACAAGCTAGTTGAAAGCTATTAAAATTAGGTAGTATTATGGTCTGTGATAGTGCCTTATATAGCCAAGAAAATATCAAATTAATCTCAAATTAAAATGGATAACTCGAGTCCCAATGACTTTAAAAAAGGAAAAAAAAAATAAGTAGAAACAATACTGTTTATTATGTCACTGTGTTTATTAGTGTATAATCTAGGCCAAAGGGAACTGAGAAAAACTTTAAAAAGAACCAATAGTTAGTGTGAAAAACCAGTTAGGAAAGCTAACAAATACTCCGACATTAAGATGGATATTTCAATGCTTTCAAGCAGTACATTTTTTGAGAATTAATCAATCGCCAAAAGTGGTTAATCTCACAGAAGAAAGGAGCTTGATTTTAGAGTTTTTACCCTCAAGTTGTCAAAAATATTATCTGTGATTTTAATAATAAGCGATAGACTTCCAGTCCGCTTCGCGATCGCACCACTTGAATAGTTAAGAAAATTAATTGATGCTATCAACAGGAGTGTAGTTTCTCCTGTATGTCCTGCTGCCAACATAAACCCTAGGTTGCCAAAAATACTCATGCCACTGATTTTTTTGTGTTCTATAGAATTAATTTGTTTAATTTGTTGGCTCAAAATAGTAATGATAATTCATGTATCCTTTTGTTCTACATAATGAAGTGCAAAATGTGGGTTTTAAAGTTTTGACAGGGTAAGGAACCAGGCTTTTGAGCATTTATACTCATTACTTCTACAAGTCTGAACGGTAGAAATTACCATGATTTAGATGCGTTTGCCCTGAAATCTTCCTCATAATAATTGCCTCATACAGTGCCAAAATAGTATAATTTTTCTCTTAGGGTAGGGATCATACTATTTTGACGTTGCGCGATAGTCTTGTTAATTATTTAGATAAATATTATGGCATTTTTTGTCCTAATAGATCTGGCAATTACTATATATAGTCATTTAATTTAAGAACGAAACACTTTTTCACCTGAAATCTTTTCATAGCAAGAAACACTTGTCTCAATCTAACGTGAAATGACTATATTCTCTGAGTAGAAGTAACTTAAATACTTCAAACAGTTGTTAACTTGTATTTCTGGCAATATGGGATGCTCGCAATTCATACCTATTTCAGTCTGTTATAGGCAGAGGCATCCCCCTTAACTGACTTGCTTTCTATACCTTCAAGGCTAATAGGTAAGTTTCCCGCAATTGTTACCCGTTGAACACGACGGGGCTGGGAACCAAAATCATTGATCCCATAATGTTGCGTTACTCGATTATCCCAGAAAGCAATATCGCCTTGTTCCCAATGCCAACGTACAGTATTTTCCGGACGTATTATATAGGATTGCAATATCTTCAGTATCTGCATTGATTCATTTATCGAAAAATCTCGAAGTTGGCGGACAAAAGCACCAATAAACAGCCCTCTTTCACCCGAATCGGGAACAACCTGAACTACTGGATGTAATGTCTGGTATTCAATTGAAGTGAAAATTTTACCTAATTCTTGTCGTTTTTTCGATATATTTGCAGTTGCCCCTAGATAGTCATTATATGTATTGCTATGAACCGCCCAAAGCTGGTTAGCAAAGTTACGCAGTGGTATAGGCAGATCTTGATAAGCTGTCACAGTATTTGCCCAGATTGTATCTCCTCCAACGGCAGGTATTTCAACTGCACGCAAAATTGAGGCAAAAGGAGGACGATCAATAAATGTCACATCCGTATGCCATTGATTAGTTCGGTTGTCCATACGTCCATAATCGAAGTCAAAGATCTCTGGATGACCAGGTAAAGATGAAAGTAGTGGATGTGCAGTGGTAAGAATCCCAAATTGACGGGCAAAGGCAACCTGACTTATTTCAGTAAGCTCTTGCTGTCTAAAGAAAATCACCTTATACTTGATTAATACTTGGCGAATATCATGAATTGTTTCATCGCTAAGAGTCTGCTTAAGATCAAGTCCAACTATTTCTGCTCCGATACGTCCAGCGAGGGGATAAACATTAAAGTTATTATATACATTTGACTCTAAGTGTTTATTTTCCTGAGTTTGAGGTGTTTTACTCATCTAAATTACTCCTAAATTACTCTATTTAAATAAAATTTAATACCAATAAAGTTCTTCACAGTATTGAATATATTCATTTCTTTGAATGTTCCCAAATGAAAACCAGTCAATGTAATTTCTTAGTTCTTCACAGGACAAACTTTTAATGTCCTTAATATATAAAATTTCTTGAGATTCCCAATTCACAATATTGGTTGAAAACAAACCGTAAAAAGCCTCTTCCCATGAAGTTGCAATTACGCTAGATTTACGACTTGTTATTTTTGTATTCATTGATGAACTACCAGGCTTGGCACTTGCCAAAGCATAAATAATGTCCATTGTCTGAGTTTGATACAAATCATTAGCCTTCTTCAGATTTGAATTAGTTTTATTGAGTAAACACCATTCCTTAATGATTAAGATGGAAAGTCGATCTGATAACATACCAATAGAATTGAGCCCAACCCCTAAGTTGGTATCTGTTTTACACCAATTATATTGAGGGCGATTTAATTTTTGGTAGTTAATAATCATACTTTCCTTCAAATCAACAAGCCTAGCTGACAAATCTGTCAGCAATATTTTTAGAGGAATAGGAGTTGAAGATAACCCTAAAGAATTTAGTAACTGATAGCTTTGGGCAGTTAGTTCCTTAAAATAATTTACAAGTTGTTGGTTCTGATTCATGTATAATTTTTTGTACTAGATGACTTAATAACATAAGCTGTAGGACAAGGATAATGTAGAGCTTTAATTTGAATATTCTTCTTTTCAAAAAACTGATCTGCACCTTGCGCTTCTGACCATTGATGATAGGCATACTCATCAAATACAACAATACCTCCAACAGATACTCGATCCCAAAATGCCGTCAACGCATGGTAGGTTGGATAATGTAAGTCTAAATCCAAATATAGGCAAGATATCTTGAAGCCAGGTCTTTTCGCTACAAAATCTGGAGCAACTTTTGAAATATCACCTTGAACAAGCTCGTAGCTATTCTTATCAAATGCTGCATTAGCAATTAAATCGTGAACAAATTGTTCTGCTCCTTCTTCATGTTTATAACCCCTTGTCTCAAATAAATCCTTCATGGAAATTTGATCCTGTCCAGATAATGAATTAAGCAAAGATTCTGTGTCAAAATAGTCAAAACCAATAACTTTCTTTAATGCGTTAGGTGCGAGAATTTTTTTAAGTTTCAGCCAAGTCAACATCCCACTTCCTCTGTAAACTCCAGCTTCCACAATATCACCAGGTACATTAATAATTTGTTCAAAAATTAAGGTTCTAGCTATTAGCTTGGCTAATATTTTCGTTTCGTTACTAAAAATAAATTTCTCAAAAGCATCATAAATTTCACTTTGTGCTTTGGTTCTTCTCTCTAAAGGAATTGGACTATTTGCTTCTGATGTTTGTTCAGTTTGATTTTGGTTTTCCATAAAACTATTTTCTTTGTGTATGAATGGGTGACTCAATAAGTTATTTTATCATCATGTCGTGAGAAATAGAAATACCTTCTGTCTGTTCTTTTGTTACTATTAAGTAACACATTTAAAAGCCTAGTAACTAAAAATTTTAGACTATATGCTTTGAAAATTTACATATTAGGATTATTTATTATTCTAAGAGAATTTAATCCTCCATCTCTTAATAAATTTATAGCATAACTAGTAAGAAGACCTGACGGTTTTTTGTCATTGATACAAATTCTTTCTCCAGTTGGTACACCAAAAATTGCAATGTTGTAACGAAGATTATGTTGATCTAATAAGAACAGGGTAGTATCACGCAGATCTTCTGTACGAGCAGTTAGTAAAATTACAAAATCTTGTTTTGAAATCTGTTGCCAAAATTCTTCAACTCCAGGGAGCAAAACTTCGTCATTTTGTTGATGGCCATTATGCTTAAGAATAACTCCATCAATGTCAATCAACCAAGTTTTCGGTAAACAACTTAATATTAATTCTGTCATTTTAGCACATCCTCCAACCAAAATAATCCATTATAAAAACTCGCTAAAATTGAATCATAATCGTCTTTAACATAGCCTGATAGTGATAGCCAAATTAGAGAATGCAATAGCCTAATAACAAAGATTTGATTGGCAAATTTTTCTACAAACATTGACTCCAAATCTTGCCAACCATTGCTTTCGATACTAATATCAACTTGCTGGTCAATAATCTTAAGCTGGAAACGCCGACGATTAAAAGAATCATAGTCTCCTACAACTGAATAGTATAATTTTGCCCAGTCATACAGAGGATCACCATAGAGCCAACTTGAGCCAAAATAACCCCTTGGATCAATTAGCCAAACTTTGTCTTGATTGTCAACAAGTATATTAGAAAAGGTTGGATCACCATGAATTAGCATAAAGTGATCAACTTGAATTTCGGCAACTAATTGAGAAATTAAATTTTCATACTGAGAATGAAAGGGATTGCGACATAGACAACCATTCACTTGAATCGTTGGTTTTTCAAAATGAGGAATTAGTTGAGCAACACTATTAACACGGTTATAAGTTTTTTGAAGGTAAACTTCGATCAAAGTTTTAGCATTAGCCTGTTTTCGATCACAACTATGAAGCTTATTTAAAGTTTGAAAAATATCACTCAGAATTTCTCTTTTTTGTTGATGGCTGACTTCTAATTCAAAAGGATGTACTCCTGTAATTCTAGAAATAGTCATTGGCTGGTCAGAAATTAGGGTGGGCAAATGATTAAACCCTAATGAGTGAGCATTACGATACCAATTAATTTCCCTTTCAATTAATGTCTCAAATTCTGGGATTCGTGCTTTTTTGATTACTTGATCTCCTACGATCTCAACAGAGTTAAAAAAGCGATTAACAGGCCTTTGTTTTTGATATTCTGCAATATGCTCCTGAGTCCCGAACTCATAGGTATGATCTAGAAAAAGCTCATTAAACTGTATAGATTTTTGAGCGAACCAACGGACACATTCCCCTGATGAAGGAATATCTTTCAGAACGGTTTTATTATGGAAGACAAAGAATCCTGCAATTCCTCGCTCGCTTGAGGCTTCCTCCAAACAATTTCCAGTATCATCATAAGACCAGCGACATGGGAAAGAACGACTCAAACCAATCCAGTTTTTTCCTTCAATTTTACAATCAGGAATATCTTCAAACAGTAAGTCACACCAGACTAATAAGAATGGATTATTTTCTGGAATATAGCTTAAGGCTTGATCAATTCCAGATATTGTTCCTTTAGTTTTTGCTTGTATTAACTGGACAGAAACTTTAGGTGGAAAAACTTGCAGATATTTGTCTAAGACTTCGTAACTGTAATCCCCTATAACGAGAAAGTTAGAGTCTGGAAAATGAGAAAACAAATGATATAAAAGTGGCTGAGAAGCAATTGAGAGTAGACACTTGGGCTTATTCCACGTATAGTGTTTTAAGCGTGTTCCTTTTCCACCAGCTTGAGCAATAACCCAAGGAATTTCTTGTAGTTTCATGAGTTGTGATCCCTTATTGGAATACCTAGTTATATTTATTACGTCTGATGTGAATTAAAATTAACCTTTATTTGATAGTAGTTTCAGTCATTGGAAAAAATTACAAATTAATTAAAAAAACCAAAGTAACAAGACTTTTAGCTTCTATTGCACATTAGACGTATTTATTGTTATTAAGTAGTGTGAGCATTACTATATTACATCTCTACCTAAAATTGAAGTCAGTTGATGTACATGAACAATGCCAATAGGCTCATTGTTTTCTACTACAAAAACATTAGGAATTTGATTTTTTTGAAAGAAATCAATTAGTTCAGATATAATTAGGTCGGATTGGATAGATAGAGGTGAAGGTGTCATATGTTGACTGACAGGTTCTTCTAAAGAAACTTTAGCCTCTAAACTTCGACGTAGATCTCCGTCTGTGAAAATACCCACATATTGATTGCGATGATTGATAACACCAACACATCCTAGACTTTTAAAGTTCATTTCAATTATGGCTTCTTTGATAGAAGCTCCTAAATCAATTAGAGGTATTTGATGCTCTTTATACATTAAATTTTTTACAGGTACAAGTAGGGCTCCTAAATTACCCCCTGGGTGAAATTGTTTAAAATCTTCAGAAGTAAAACCTCGTAATGACATTACAGTTACAACTAAGGCATCACCTAAGACGAGTTGACAGGTTGTTGAAATAGTAGGGGCTAAACCGTTAATACAAGCTTCAGGAAGATCAGGAATTTGCAAGATAATATCAGCAAAATGAGCTAAGGAACTGTTAGGGTTTTTAGTAATGAGAATAATTGAGCTCTTTAGCCTTGAAGCATATTGCATAATGTCTAGCAGTTCAGAGGTCTGTCCTGAAGCAGAAAGAACAAGAAGTATATCGCTACTATCTAATAAACCTAAATCTCCATGACTGGCTTCAGTTGGATGAATAAAAATAGCTGGTATTCCCGTAGATGTAAAGGAAGCGGCTATCTTTTGGGAAATGCTCCCACTTTTACCAATTCCAGAAACTACAAGTTTTCCTTTGCAGTCTCGAAGTCTTAGTACAGCTTTTAACCAAGAATCGTCAATGCTTTCACAAAGCTTTGAGATTGCACTTATTTCTTGTTCAATCACACTTTTTAGCTGTTGTTTAATAGACTTATGAGTTAACATTTTTCGCTACCATTTTTGATCATCATGTTCTAATTGCCATCAAGATTAAATTTTTTCACATTTTCAAGACAACTCAATAGTTCATTTTCATATTTATAGGCGTATTCTACTCCGTCAATACATTTTAATTTTACACTAGCCCAGTTAGTAAAAGTTTGTTGATTTCCAGTGAGATAAGCTATATTGTTGAAGGTTGAAACTTCTACTCCACAGTAGTCTAAATGACTTTTCAGATGCCTTTCATGACTTAAGTTATTTTCATCAACATTATTATAAATATATTCGAAAGCTTGAAAGTTGAGCATAAATTCAAGTAAATTTAAGTAATGAGAAATATTTTGCTCACTACAAACTGCATGGCGATCATTGTAACCATTGTAATTTTCTCCTGTAGGTATCCATATTAACTTAGGGTCTAGTAAGTTTAATGAGGGATGTTCTAGCATCCAGAAAAAATCTGTTCTTGTGATTATATATCTTTGGTATTCAAAGCCATTCTTTTTTATATTTTGTAGTCTTTTAAGTAGCTTAAAGTAGTTAAAATTTAAGTGAAAACCTGAACCTCTACGTTCTTTAATTCCTCCTAACCAATTCCCTTCAATCTTAAAATATTCATGCCATTTATTTTGTTCTTTTGAACTCAATTTATTGAAAAAATTGTCTAAAAAATCTTGATAGTTATCTTTTGCTTCTTCATAAAGATAGACATCAACTATATTACAATCTTTAAACCTATTAATAAGAGTTTCATCGTTTGCATCTATTCGAGAGACGCAGAAAAGTAAATCTGCATTCAAGGGTTGAATTACTTTTTCAATTAAATGAGAATAGGTTAAATCAAGGGCTCTTAAAGTACCAATAAAACAAACAAGTGGAGGTTCTTGTCTAACTGTTGTTACATTTTTGTTCGAGATCGTTTCATTCATTATTATTTTTAAATTATTTTTTTTACAGGACTTACTATTACAAAAAAAAAGATGCTATAGATAAATTCAAAAGCTAATTTTTTTGATTCATAAGCTTTTGAAAAATACTAATATCTATATTATTTTAGTTTCATCTGTTAGCATTTATTTGGGATGAATGGTTTGTTTGAGTCCCAATAGTCTGTTGAATATCCCAGAGGTAACGATAATGCCTTCTATCCCTGAGTAAATCTTTATGAGTTCCCTGCTCAACTAATTGGCCTCGATCCAAGACAAAAATACAGTCTGCTTCTATTGCTGCTTTGAGTTGATGCGTAATCATAATTACAGTATGTTTACCAGCTAGAGAGCTAATCGTTTGATTAATAGCATCAGCCATTTCAGCCGAAAGACTACTGGTGGGTTCATCTAATAAGAAAATGCGTGGACTATGAAGCAGAGCTTGGGCGATCGCAATTCGCTGACGTTGGCCTCCAGATAATTGTCCTCCCTCTTCACCAACTATAGTTTGGTAACCCTCTGGTAAACTCAAAATAAAGTCGTGTATTTCAGCGGTTCGAGCAGCAGTAGTAACTTCTTCTTCTGTAGCCTCTGGTTTGGTGATACGGATATTATTCATAATGGTGGTGTTGAACAGAAAGGTTTCTTGCAATACAATCCCCATCTGCGATCGCAAAGATTTCTGCGTTAGGTCACGTAAGTTCTGTCCATCAATTGTTATCCTTCCCTCGCTAGCATCGTATAAACGCATAAGCAGGTTGAAGATCGTACTCTTACCCGCACCACTGGAACCGACAAATGCCACAAATTGTCCCGCTTTTATCGACAAATTAATGTCGTGCAATTGAAGCTGTATATTATTGTAGCTAAAAGATAAATGCTCAAAGCAAATGATATTCTCAAACGAAGTCAAAGTATGAGCATCCACAGCATCCAGAATTTCAATCTGTTGCTTAAATACCTCGTCGATTCTTTCCATCCCAATACTCGCTTCAAACCAACGACCAATCCGCTGATTAATCAATTGACCTAAGAGGTCATACATATTATGAGATATTGTAAAGAAAGTGATCCAGCTTCCCAAGGTAATTTTGTTAGAGAGAACGTACATTGCTCCAATTCCCATAACCCAAACATCAAGCAAGTAAGCGGAAAATGTGACTGCATACTTAAATACAAGAAAGCTGAATACAGACTCGGTTTTCTTATCCTCTAGTTTTCTCAACTCATCACTAAAATAACCTGTAAATAAAGCTTGCAAGCCATATCCTGAGATCGTGAGTCTAGCACGAATTCCCTCTTGTACGGCGTTTACCATTAAAGCATTCTGGTTAATGGCATCTAGCCCTCGCCTACTCATATTCACTGTCAAATATAGAGTGAAGGGTAGCATTAAAATCATAGGTAAAATACCTAATAAGGTTAAAGTGCCACTAACGCTAATCATCATGCTCACGTTGACAAGTATTATGAGCATTTCACCTACACTACGAACCATTTCTTGACCTAAAATCGGCTCTATTTTATAAATATCTACAGAAAAGTGAGTTAACAAATTTCCGAGTCGAGCCTGTTTATAGAAGTTTTGTGAAAGGCTTTGCAGTTTGACAAACAAGTCGTATCGAATATCATTGGCAACACGGCTAGAAACGCGAGCTGATAAACGACTACCTAATACGTATAAGCCAAAAGCGAACGGTAATAGGATAGCGAGTTGGATTGCAGAACCGATCAGAACAGTGGCTCCTTGATCGATAACCCTACCTAGCTTTTGAGCTGCAACGAGTTGGTATGCAGGCATCCCCATTAAACAAATCGCACTAACTATAGCAATAACGACATAAGGAGACCAGTACATCCAGACGTATCTGAAGAATAAGTAAAAACGACTCGTGAACTCTTTTACTAATGAATTCCAATTACTGAGATTGATCTTCTGCGAGTTCTGGGAAAGTTTATGCCCTTGCCAAGGCGAATAATCTTTTAGTTGAGAAGGAATCTCTTGAAATTTATTAGATATGGGTACCCAAAGATCTACAGAGAAAAGTTGAGTAAAGCGTGTGATTATTTGCAGAAATGGAGAAACTGAATTTAATTGAGTGGAGTTGCTGACAGATGGAATGTCTTTTTCATGATCATCAATTGATTCCCTTGAATATTGTCTGGGAAAGTAGTATACAAAGCCACAACAACAAACAATTGCAATAGCTACAGCTAACATCGTTGGGGAAAGGGAGATTAAACTGCGTTCATCCATCATCATCTAGTGTTGTTCTGGTATGTTTTTCAGGAGATTGAGTTGGTGAGAGTCTTCACCCCGTACTATAATGCAAGGAATAGGATTGCCTGCGAAATTTTTTATTTCAACATCGGGTCTGGCAAACCGAGCCACAACACCAAAGCGGGTTCGAGAGTCATTATTTTGACTAACACCATGCCAAATACCGCCTCTTGTAAAGCAGTATTGACCGGCTTTCATTTCGATAGCTTTAATTTGATGAGGTGCGTTTTCTGGGTGCATCTTATCAGCTAACCTGAGAAGACTCTCAGCATCAGTGAGATTACACTCTCCTGCTTTTTCCAAAGCACGAAGATCAGCATCATATTTGTGAGTTCCGGGGATAACAAGGAGACAACCAGTTTTCATCGTCATATCAGTGACAGCAATAGAAGTATGAACCCCTTTAATCCACCCATTAATCACATCTATATGCCAAATTTGACCAGTCTTTTCCACAATATGACCATCATGACCTGGCTCTCTAACAATTGTTTCTGCCATCCAAAACAGAATATTTGAGCCAATAAAATCGGCAACATCATCCAAAATTGGGGATTCTGTAGAGAGGCTATAAATTAACTTAGAAGTCGTATGAGCGATCCGGCGATCCATAATCGGACTTTGAGTAGGCTGACTAGAAATATGTTGGCCTTGAGATGCTTCTATCTCTTTACTCATGGCATCACGTACAGCAACTAAACTAGCAGTTTGACCTAGATCAAATGGGCCAACAAAACCTTCTTTCTCGAAGAAAGCGACCTTCTCCTCAACTTGATTAAATTGAGTGTGGCTAGTGCTATGCTGCTCAGAATATCCAACGGTCTGCATGATCAAATCCTTCCTTTATGAACGTTATTGTGCATTGTAATTATAGCAAAGTGTGCTGGTATGTTTACATCTCACAAAATATTACAGGACTTACGCAACGGCACTAATTGTAGTGGCAATATCTTGAAAAAGACAAATTTATGCACCATATATAGCGGTACTGCGTAAGTTCTGATATTACTAATATAATACCGACATTCCGGAAATCTTCATATATCTTTATATATAGAACCTATTTGGGATATTTTTTTGCCGTTCAGGCGATCGCCAATCTCTTAAGCATAAGTCTAACAAAACAAAGATTAATCTTGGTGGTGGCATTCTCAAGAGTTCTTTCAAAGTTTTTGACTAAACTCTTACCTCTTTCCATCCAAGAATTAGTTCTTTCAATGACCCATCTAGCTTTGACGGGTACAAAACCCCTTTTTTCCTGCTTCTTCTTCTCAACTTTCGAGGGCTTAGGTGAGAGCTTAAACCGAATCTTGGTCATACGACGAACTTCACTATAGTCACGTGCGATACGGCTAACGCCACGCTCCGCGAACGCCTAACTATTTTTATTCAAAAACCTTTAGTTTTTCAAGTCAAATAACCTTCATTTTAATTGTTAGTATAATTAGCTACACCGATACCCCTTTTCAAACAGCCTCATAGATCATTTTATTAAATATTTCCTGAAATTCCTCCATATCAACTTCAAAATCAGCATTTTCATCAAATTGATCGTGGGTAATAAAATAATGTTTTTGTCCAAGTCCTTTAAATTGAGTAAAGAAAAAAGGAGTAGGTGAAGTTTCTGGATAAAGAACTAATATTTTAATTTTTCCTGAGAACAAAGTTATACCTAAACCTGCACCATGAGGAGCTACAATCATTTCTACTTTAGTAAATAGTTCTACTTGTTCTGGAAATGACATATCTTCTAGAAAAACTGTTTTAAAATTATATTTTTCTAAATATTGAATTAGTTTTTCTTCATTTAATACGCGACGATGTTTGGCATTTCTACGGGAGATATAAATTCTTTCATTAAGTTTTTCCACTGGTGTAAGATTAAGTTTATCAAAGACACAATTTTTAATATATTCGTAGTATTCTGGAGGTAAAAATCCATTTTCACAACGGCTAACATAAGAGGGCATTACTAAATGTTCAACTCTTACCCATGTTCCATTTTCGATATACATAATTTCGAAATTTTCAGGAAGTAGATACTTTAATAACTCTCGAAATGAACTGCGTAAAGAATCAGGTATTAATATAGTTAATTTATCTGTATATTTAGCTAAAATTAAAGAATAAATTCGAGGTAAACAATCAAATAAAAAATGCCAAAAATTATCCGCAGATAAAGAAACGATATAAGCAGATTTTACTGATAACTGTTTAGCAAATAAAAGTTTAAGACGGTTAAGATAGTTAAGTCTCCATCTGGCTATGGTTAATCTATATTGCATTCCAGAATCAACTATTACTCGAAAATCTTTAGTACAAATAGTGCCTAAACCAATGTGAATATAAGCCGGAATTATCTCACAAACAAATATAGGTGATCGCTCAAAATAATCATTGTTATAATATAGACATTTTTGGAGAAATTCTCGATCTATATCATTAACACCAAATTCTATTTTTTCAGCAGGAAATAATACTTGATAATTTTCTACACCATTACCTAATATTTTTGTTGGGTGAATAGTTTGACTAAGTTTTAATAGTCGAAATAAGGGAATAGTATTTAATATTTTAGATAAAAAATTTAAGAAATTATTGTGATCATTATTATCAGGTATTGAAAGTAGATAAGGATGATTAATTAAATAAGTTTTTAATTCTTTTAATTCTTTTTGTCTTTCTTCATTAAGTAAATCACGATTAAATTGAGGTTTGAACATATTAAGTATTGGTGTATAGCAATGCTAGAAACTAGGAGACAAATTATTTTTTCTTATTTTTCATGACCTATAGCAATCCTAAATAGGTTGTGACAATTTAAAAACTATAAATAAATTCCGAAACTCTTACCTATTTACTATTACAACCAAACCTATTCTCAAAAAGTGGTAGGATTTTGACATAAATAAAATAGGATTGCTATAGAGTTATTTTCATTTCCTGACTCACCAAAAAGATTAACTCGACCAGAAGCTTGTGGTCTATTTAGCATTAGAAGTAGAAAATATTGATGAGTCTGTTGATTATTTGAAATCTCATGGTATAGAAGTAGAAAATATTAGAATTGACGAGATAACTGGTAAGCGTTTTACTTTTTTTCCAGATCCAGATCAATTACCTTGAGAAATTTATGAAAGTCAATACAGCCCTTGACCTTGTTATTTAGATACACCCACACAGGCAAGATGCCCGGATTACATGATTTTTATTATAAAGGCTTTAGCCTAATTTTGGTGGTTTAAGCTAAAAAAGTCAGGATTTCGGGCTGACCATAACAGAAAAGTTAAGGGGCAATTCTTATTCAGATAAAAGAAAAATTTGCATAGTTTTTTGGTAGTTATACTTTCTACTCACGAATCTCTAATTTTGTTAATAAATTTTGCCCAATTTGAGGTTCTTTGCCAGCTAAGAGTCGCTTAATATTGCTACTGTGACGCCAAATCACATATATACCACCTGCAATAGCAAAGATCTTATAAGGAAGTGATTGACCTGTCAGAAACATTAAACCAGAAACAGTAATAGCAGCGATAATAGAACTGAAAGAAACAATACGACTAATAATTAGAACAGCAATAAACACAGAAAGTGTTCCTAAACCAACAACCCAAGACATTGCTAACAAAATACCCAAACTAGAGGCAACAGACTTGCCACCCTTAAAACCAATCCAAATAGATTTAGTATGACCTACTATAGCAATTAATCCTGTTAAAATAACCATCCATTCTTTTGCTATATTAATGTTAGTTACTCCAGCAACAATAGTTAGGTTTTGGGTAAACACTAGAGAGTAAATATAGCGAACCAAAGCGATCGCTAATACCCCCTTGAAAATATCAATAACTAACACAACCAAAGCAGGCAATTTTCCTAAGGTTCTTAATACATTAGTCGCACCTGTAGAGCCAGACCCTTGTTTACGAATGTCAGTACTATAAAACCAAGAGCCTATCCAATAACCACTAGGAGTAGCACCCAAGAGATAGGCAACAATTAATATTACTCCATTTAATACTAACCAATTAATCATTAACTTATTCCTTTAAAAATTAGTATCGCGCTACAGGTAAGTCAAAAGTCATGTATTCAAAAGTAATTTCTGAGTGAGTTTTTCTTCAGGAAATTCTCTACAGACTGGATTTACCTATGTCCCTACCCTAAATCCCCATGTTAACTTGTAACATAAAAGTAGCATGAAAAACCAATAGTGTTTATGGGTAAGTCCTAATCTTAATGGGTGACTTCCCGGCTTGGTGGTGGTAAGCAGGGCATTTTCATTTTCCACCCTACCTATTTCGAGTTAGGGATCTAAAAGCCTTCTTTCTTGTTCAATAAAATCTATCGGTTGAGTTTTGAGAATTAGGTTCAGAAGCAAAGGCCAACCATAGAGGAAACTGTAACATAGAAAGACTAATTTTATCTTCCGTATCATCAATCACAATTATTGGTAACTTGCCCTGCTTAACCAACCGATCTGCCTTTTGGGCCAATACCTCCGAGTCCTCAAATAAAGCCACACCCCTGTCTGAGCTAAAATCACGGCGGTCAATTCCCAGACAATCTTGTAAACCACGACGCCATTCTCCCAAACGCTCAGGAGAATTAGCAAGTATCAGAGGACGTACCCTTGTATCATACAAATCTCTGAGTACAGAAACAATTGCCGAAGCCACCAAAATATTTTGTAAGCGACTCCCCATAGTTTGAAGGGCACCACGACCGCCTTGAGAGAAAAACCAATTTGAAACTCTTTCTGCATGGATCGGCTCAAATGTACGCCGTAATTTCCAAGGGGAAGCATAATAATCAGGCATCTTTCGATATTCGTCCAGAATCTTGCGAATCTGTCTAGTTTGTTCCTCAAAACCCATTTCAGCAAATTTAGGACTTTCAGAATTTCTCACAGATTTCGAAGAGTCTTCCATTATAGGAGTAGGGTGTTCTTCTGTTTGTGGAGTTAACTCTAACTGTTCGGCAGCAGCAGCTAAATCTTGCAAACTTCCCACCAAATAATCCTTAAACCCCTGAACTCTAATTGCCAAATCCTGAGAAGCACCAGCAAAAGTAGTTCGCATTTCTTTTTGAATACGTTCTTTGCGACGCTCTAGTTTTTCTACCTCTATTTGCAATGTTTGTTTGCGTTGTTCCAAATGACTTAAAGCTTCTGCTACTAAACCCTCTATAGCTTTAGTTTGGGCTATAACTTCTTGTTGTAAGTTAGCCTTAATTTCTTGTAAAGTAGCTATTTCTGCTTTCAAATTTTGTTCTTGCTGTAGTCGTTCAGTAACAACTGAAGTCAATTCTTTTTCATTTTTATCAATTGGCGGAGTTGTAGAGTCCTCAATGAAACTAGAAGTATCTGTAAAATTATTTTCAACTGATAAAACATATTCTACTTCTATTGGTTGAGTTATATTAGGTTCATAAGACTCAGCAACTTGTTGTTCTGTATAAATAGTTTGAGTTTCTATTTTTTCATCTAAGTCCGTAGGTGAAGGAATTTTTTCATTTAAGTTATTTGAATTCACTGAAGTTTTTGTTAATTGTTCTTTTGGTTCTGTTGGTTGTATTTTATCTGGGTACATCATGGAAAAAAATATCAAAAATTTATACTATTGAAAAAAAAATTTCCATAGCTACACTAAAGCTGTAGTAATTTATGAAGTAGGAGTAACAGAAAAGAACTTTGGCTTTTCCCATCTAAAACTTTATATCTTCTAGTTAGTGTAGTGTGCTGCCAATAATATGGTTAATCCTGATTTAAAGGAAAGTTATTTTCTAGGCAAGTTTGCAGCATTTTAGGATCAAAAATAATTGGTAGAAAGTGGATACTTTTAATTTCCCTAAAATAAAACAGAATGGGGATAGGAGACCAGAATATTTTCCAGTTGAGCCAATCTTGATAAGGAAAGTTTCGTAAGAGTTTCTCTGAACGGTATACTTCTAAGGCTGTCTCAGTAAATTTTAGGCGAATAGTTAATGTTTGAATTAATAGAAAAATTCCTAATATAGCGATCGCCAAACTCACCCATTTTTGTACAAGTGCCAAAGGCACTGCAGCAATTATTAGCACTAAAGGGATTTTATAGCTAGGAGTAAGTTCAATTGTTTTTTTTGCTTCTGAGGTAGAAATAGTAGTCATAGTTTTATGTAAATTTATTCAATACAATTATCTATTTTGACTTTCACTCACTAGACTAGGAAAAATCCCTAGTTTTTGATCTTGATTTAGTCATTTTATGGAACTCAATACTGAGGAATTGAGCACTTAAAACTCAGGACTTACGCAGAAACCGAGTTATAATACTAGATACTAGACTTAGTGGTTTGAACAACAATAATCAGGGGAATAAACTCGGTTTCTTGGTTGGTTTGCGTAAGTGCTGAAAACTCTCAAAATTACTGATTTATAGATTTCTTCAGCATACTCTAGCTAAAGCACATAGGATTATACAGCAGATTCCAAATTAATATGATGGAATTGATAAAATGAGTATTTTTTGTCTATTCTCTATTCTCTAGTTCAAAGACCTTGCTTGATTGCCCCACCAATACCTTGGAACATTGCCCAAGATAGAAAGAAATTAAAAATAAAGATAGATATTAAGGATGTAACAACGGCTGTAGTTGTAGATTTTCCCACACCTTTGGCCCCGCCAGTAGTAGTTAAACCCCAACTTGTACCAATTACAGCGATTAAAACACCAAAGACAATTGATTTAGTTAATCCACTGCACAAATCCCAAAAAGTTAGAAAATTCTGGACAGAATCAATATAGATACTTTGGGGAATATGGTATAGATTTACTGCAATTATGAGTCCACCCAATATAGCAGCTACCAAACATAACAAAGTTAAGATTGGCATCATTACACCACAAGCAATAACTCTAGGAATAACTAAATAATCTACTGGATCTGTTTTCAGCATATATAGAGCATCTATTTGCTCTGTTACTTTCATAGTTCCTATTTCTGCTGCAAATGCTGAACCCACTCGTCCCGCAACAACAACTGCTGTTAAGACCGGACCAAGTTCCCTAACTAAAGTTAGAGCTAACATACCCCCAACCATATTGGTTATACCAAAAGCTACAAGTTCCCGGGCAACTTGAATCGTAAATACCATACCAACAAAATTAGCTGTCAGTAAAACAATTAGTAAGGATTCTGGACCAACTATCGCCATTTGCTCAATGGTATTACGACGATAAATTTTGCCTTGCAATAAATGGACAAATACTTGGCCAGCTAAATATGTAGCTGCCAACATTCGTTGTCCCCACAACCCGAAATTGAATTGAAAAAAAATCTTACTCAATATAACTTAATAAATTACAACATTAAAGTAAAACAATAAGAGAAATTTACCAATCTTCAACAAGATTTTTGAACTAAAATTGAAGTTTTCTGACAAATTTAGTTATTTTAAGTAATTGCTCTCTATCTTAGAAAGTAAGTTAGCTTGTGTGGTTAACTTGCTACTGAAATGGTATTACACCTGGACTTATTTATTATGACTATTTTAACTAATTTGCTACGTTCTTTACTGCTAACAACTATCTTTAGCTTTCTCACTCCTATAATTTTAATTGGGACTAGTTGGATGAGTTTTGCTTTAATTAGTTGTCTTCCTAACTTACAAAAAATTGGTCAATCTGGTATTGCTCAAATTTGGGAATTCTTAGCAACTTTTGGTAGTGGCCATCCTGGGCAAGGATGTTTAGTAATTGCTATTACCTGCAGTTTAGTGGGAGTGATGTTTGATACTTATGTCTTCTGTCAAAATTCACGGTTTAATTGAGATGGTATTTATATCATGTCCGGTTGAGTATTTATACTTTGGAGTTAGGAAGGCAGAAGGGCTTACTCAGAACTATCGTATTTAGTAGGGGTGTTTCATGTTGCGGAGTAAAACTGCTGCTTACCCCTACAGAATGGTATATGATTTCATATTTTGCGTAAGTCCTGTTTAATTCTCATCCCTGAACATTTGTACGGCAATTGCGATCGCATTGGAGGTAGGAACCGAATGCAATAATTTTTTCATCTTGATTATAATTATTATAATTAATATAAGTTGAAACAAAACCAACAGGACTTACGCACGGGCACTACACGAGGGTGAGGGCGAATCCCATTCGCCCCTACATATGGCGTTTTAAGGTGAATTTGCGTAAGTCCTGGAAAAGTTAGGAAACTTTTAGATACTGTCCCAATCACAAAAACTCTAGTACGGTAATTGCGATCGCATATTTCCCATTTTCCTTACTTACTTAAAACAAAATCTACTCTAAAGTAGAAACAGAAACAAAAAATTAAATTATACATAAAACATTGGTTTAGAAGGTAATAAATATGGCTATTTTGAGGTTTTTTCTGGGACGTAAAATTGACTCTTTGGAAAAAGAGGTGAATCGTTTATTTGATACTTTTGCTACGACTTTTAACGGTGAAGGAAAAGGAATAGCATTAACACAAGCAGTCGAAATCCATGAAAATCATAATGATTTTGATTTAAAAGTGGAAAGCCAGCTGGGGAGGCTAAAAATTTAGATATTACTGCTGAAGCAAACGTTTGATTTTTTTGGAAACCAGGGAGTTTTTTAGATTCTTGGAAAAATCTGAAAGTTTCTGACGGTGCTATTTTTATGAATAAAATTGTTATAGATTAAAGATAAGTCTATCCCAATAATATAATTTTTGGGAATTTCATAATTTTTATATTACCTGAATATAACGGTTTCATTAATAGTAGGACAGGTTCATTAAAGATAGTAATAGTGATCGCTGCCAGGAACAATAAAAATTATACCGTTTCACTCAAGTCAAAACTCAGAAGTCAGAAATTAGATTTAATCGACTAAAAACCTTGATAAGATAATAGTTTCGGGCAATTATTTAACATTTAAAATTGGAAACTATTTGTGAGATGCCTAAAATGAAGTAGTATTAGTGAGTAAGTTTATCAAACTGGCAAGGGAAAAACCAGCATATTTGATACCCCAACAAAAATCTGAACCTTTAGGCATAACTACTTTAAAAAATCTAACATCAGTATCACCTAAATTAAAATTCACAACAATTACTTTGGAATATTAGTAATTAACAGGACTTACGCAAGCATATTATCAGAACTTACGCAAAGGTACTATATATAGAGTCTTGCTCCGTTACGAAGTGCGCAATTCAAGTCACGAAGCGTTCGCTCCGCTTTGCGTCAGCAAAACACATCCTACCAATAGTGTTCATGCGTAAGTCCTATTAATGTTTGAGCTGAGGAATTTGTTAGTACCCCCGGTGTTTATAGTGTAGCTCAACAATCTTGACGTTATTTAGAATCTGGGTACTAAGTTTATTTGTATGGCTTTCTTTTGTAGGTATTGAGTTACTCTCAATTGAAGCCAGGATAGTTATTGCTTCAGTAGAAATTTACCTCAAGTACACTGAAGCGGTTGGTTGAACTGCTGTAGTAGCAACTAGCAGAAGCTGTTTTTAAACAGTACCTGCTGGTGCTACAGCTTAATTAATACAAAGGCAAAAGTTTTTATGATTCTTAAAGATATATGGATACAACATCAATTGCAGCGATTAGCTGAAATTGCTAAAATTCTTGAGCGCGAACAAAAGATTGCTCAACGAAGAGAACAAAATCAAATTTTCCAACAACAGATGGCCCAACAACTTCATGCTTTTAGACAAGAGCATGATCAAAGGCAAAAGTTGTGGGAAGAGTTTTGCCAAAAAGCTCTAGAAGAAGAACAGCAAAGGCAAACTAAAATTGCTGAACGTCACGAAAAAGCTCTAAAAGAAAAACAGCAAAGACAAACTGAAATTGCTGAACGCAGACAAGAAGTTGCCCAAAAACTCTGTGATTTTAGAGAAGAAGATCTTCTCAGGCAAAAGTTAGTGAGAGAGGTCCATGAAAAAGCTCTAAAAGAAAAACAGCAAAGGCAAACTGAAATTGCTGAACGCAGACAAGAGGTGGCCCGACAAAAACAACGAAATCAACAAGAAATATTAGCTATAAGGGAATATGTTTGGGGTTCTCAAACTGAAGCAGTAAGTTTAACTAAGAGTTAATAGGACTTAGGTATGAAGGGTTCTAAAACTTGCTAAAACTTGCTCAAACTGTGGATTTGTGTTCCAGTCTCTGCTATAATCTATAGTAATCACCAATTATCTATTTTCTTTGATGCTGAAAATGTCACCTATTATGACGTTTTATATCAGTTTGATGAAGCAAAATAGAATGAATGTTGCTAATATTTTTTCCCTGGACTTCTGTTCAGAAAAATCGTACAAATACTAACTAAGGAATGAGAACAAAATCAAGCCGGAGAAAATTGATTATGCTCAATATATTTATCAGGCAGAAACTACAAATTTCCGGTCTTATTTAATTTACGTTCCTAAATAACTAATTCATTAACTAGGCACCAAAATATGCGCTATTCACTAAACTATGCACGTTTTCCAAAACTTAACAGTATGCCTCGCCGATGTTCTGACGCAAATACATATTTAACAATGTATCAAACTATTGTGAAAAAAGAACATGTACAAAAGGAACTACAAGATTTAGAAAAGCGAACTAAAATTGCCAAAGAACGTTTGGCTATTCTCGATAAACAAATAAGCAAATACCCCAAACTACCAACCGAACTAAAAAATTCTACTCTGCCAAAAAGTAGTCAACCTAGTGTGTATGAAAAATACAAAAGCTTGACCATTTTCGATAACACCAGCACCACTGAAAGCAGCAACACTGAGAGCAAACCAACATTCACAACAATGACCTTTGAATATTAGTAATAGGACTTACGCATGAACGCTATTGGTAGGGTGCGTTTTGCTGACGCAAAGCGGAGCGAACGCTTCGCGACTTGAATTGCGCTAGCGTAACGGACCAAGGCTCTATATATAGTGC
>JAKQYF010000120.1 GCA_023356535.1 Trichodesmium sp. MAG_R03
GGTTAATCGAGGATTTGCTCCAACAAATAATATTTAGAAATAGAAAATCCAAGTATAGCAAAGTTTATGGTTCATATCCAAATTATGCAACGCCCTTACAGACTTTCTAAAATCTAAGATACTTATTTATAAATTTTTAGGATTTGGTTTAAGGTTAAAGATTTATATTCGTTTGAATAGTGGCTTTTTCAAACTCTTCTCGGCTAGGAAATATCTCAAAAACTCGATCCATACTTGTTAGTTCAAACAGAATTTTAATTTGCTCATTAATAGAACATATAACCAACCGAGCTTGAGCAGCACGAACAGTTTTAAGTGCTAAGACTAAAGCACCTAAACCGGAGCTATCCATAAAAGTTACGTCTTTAAGATCTATCACAATAACACCAGCTCCAGTGTTAACTTGTTCCATAATTTCTTGGCGAAATGAAGTAGTTTTAGTACTGTCTAAAATACCAGAGGGTTCAATATATTTAATAATGCGATTGCTCATATTTTATAGAAGCTATAACTCTAAATATTAGGAAACCTAGGCTAGTATAGCTTATTGCTGAGATTAAGTCTAAGTACTTCCAAATCAATGCCCAATTTTAAGCTTCTTTGTTGTTTAATCTCACATTTCGCACTTCAATTTGTAACATAAAATTAGTATAACATCCGTAGCTTGGTATTGAATCGCTGACTCCTATTGACTCCTATAATTCTCTTTTTACTTTTGACTTGTTACTTTTGACTTTTGAGTGATCTTTTTATACTACATTTTTTCGTGCTAAATATATGTTTAATTTAACGGGGCTACTGAAATTTTACTATGGAGCCATTATTTGACCAAATATCAAATGCTTTTTAGTTAATAGTTAAAGGTTTCACTACATAATATGAAATATGGTAGCAATAGGGAGCATTATCGCTATTAAAGAAAAATCATAGCCATGTATCAGTAACGCCCATTTAACTTGTAGGACTAACTTTTGCACGAAATAGCAGTTTATCCCCTTGCCTATAGCCAGTGTAACGAATTTTTACCATTTCTCCCTTCTGGGCATATCCCTCCATTAGTTGATGCAACTGCGGGTCAAAAGGAACTTCTGCTCCAACAGGAGCAATAGATTCCACATTCCACTGTTCTATAAGCTTTTCTACTGGACGTAACAAAGGTAATATTTTGACAGCTGCTAAATAAGGGTTTTGTTTGGCTTTCTGTATCACAGTAGGCCATTGTTGTAGCCAAGATTCTAAAATTTGTAAACTAGACTGCTGAAATTCTTGCCTTAAAAATTGTTTTTGTTGTTCTAATTCTTTTTGGAGATTGTTATATTCTTGTTCTCGTACTGAGGTGGAAGTTTCTGGTGATTTTTTGATAAGTTCAGGTGCAAAATTAGTTAATAGTTCTGTTAAAGTTATTCCTAATGCTTGACTAATTTTGAGTAAAATATCTACTCGCATTCGTGATGCTAGCCCACGTCGCAACCGAATCAACTGTAACTCAGAAACTCCAGCTTTTTGACTTAATTCTCTATAGCTGGAAATATTTGCGTTTTGCATTAGGTTTTGTAATTTGGGGGTGTAGTTAATTGGCAAAGGCTGATTCATTTCGCTAGATATTAAAGGAAAAGAGCAAACTTTTTTTGTCTAGTTTAGAATATACTATAATTGCTAACAAAGAAATGCAGAGAAATTATCATGCACGATATATAATGTCTTTGTGTAAGTCCTGAATATATTTGAGAAAAAAACATTTAAACAATAAACAACTTTTTTATGGAAAACTAAAATGGTTCAAATCTTAGGGTTTTGAACCTAATCATATTTATGCAAAATAATCATCAAATAAATACTACATAGGTTAAGAACATTGTTGGCGAAAATATCTAAAAAATATTTACCTAAGAAATTAATCCAAAATACAGTCTTATTAACAGCTTTACTGCTAGGATTAAATATAATACCAGTAAAAGGTGTGGAAAAATATAACAGATTACTTAAAATAGGAATTATACAAAGATTTGGCGCTAAACCAACAGATAAAATTATTATTAAAGCTACTCCAGGAGATCAATTGACTTTGCGGTTTAAAACTCCTGCAGGAGAAGAAACTCTTACTACTGAAAAAGTAGAACTAAAAATTAAAATTAAACCCCTAGGAAAACCTTTTTTAAAAGAGCGGTTAATTATTAGTAGTCACCGTAGTTATGAAAATGCTGAAGAAGATGCCCAGTTCTGGAAAGAGCAAGGAATAGAAGTAGAAGTAGCTCAACCGGGTAGATGGAAAGTTTGGGCAAAAAGAGAAGTCTATAAAACTCCTTTATTACGACGCTGGCTATTAGAAAGTATACAAGCTCATAGTAATACAAATGTCTATCTCGATCTGGAAACTTTAAAACAACGACCTACAGCTTACTGGAATATGAATGGCTATATTTATCATCGCCATGAACTATATATTACTGCGGGGAAAAATGAAATTATCATCAAGAATCAATTTAACCAAGATACAGAAATACTAGAAGAACGACGTTATGCTGGCTCGTTAAAACTAGAACCTAATGCTTATGGTACTTATACGTTGGTGAATAATGTACCAATAGAAACTTATATTCGGGGAGTAGTACCCCATGAATTAGGAGCTTGGCCACCAAAAGCATCCTTAGAAGCTCAATCAATTTTAGCTAGAACTTATGCACTCAGAAATTTACATCGGTTTGTAGTAGATAATTATGAATTATGTGCTGATACTCACTGTCAAGTTTATCAAGGATTGAATATCTACCCAGAAACAGATGCAGCAGTAATAGCAACTAAGGGAAAAGTTCTGACTTATAAAGATGAGTTGATAGATGCAGTTTATTTTGCTGTTAGTGGTGGTGTAACGGCAGATTTTAATGATTTGTGGAATGGTGCTAAACGTCCTTATTTACAACCTGTTGTTGATGGGACTAATAATATTTGGGATTTATCTAAAAATAGTTTAGCTTCGGAAAAAAATTTTCGTAAGTTTATGAGTCTTGAAAAAGGATTTAATGAGGATAGTTGTAGAAATTTTCGCTGGCGAGAGGTGGTTAGTTTGTCTGATATAGTTGGCTATTTAAAGAGTTATTTTCGAAATAAAAAAAGTCCTTTTGCTCAGTTTCAAACAATTAAACAAGTAGAGGTGACGGAGCGATCCCTAGCTGGCCGTGTTCTGAAAATGACTGTGGAAACAGATAGAGGAATTATAGAATTAAATAAAGATGAGGTACAAAATGCTTTTTGGGTCCCTTGGAGTACATTGTTTTATCTAGACCCTATATATAAACCTGATCAAACTTTGTGGGGCTATGCTTTTGTTGGCGGTGGGTTTGGACATGGAGTGGGTTTGAGCCAGAAAGGTTCAATTAAGTTAGCTGAGTTAGGTTGGAGTAGCGATCGCATTCTCAGTTTTTATTTTCCGGGAACTGAAGTCCAACCTCTCAACGAGTCAGTTACTTTTGGACAAAAATAGTTAGGGTTTGCTGAAAAACTATTTTTAAGAAGTAGTAGGCAAGCAAAACTTAACCCCTACCTTGGAGGCAGCAGGGCTGTTTCATTCTTACGAAAAACAGAAATAGAGGTGTAAATATAAGTATGACTGAAGATTATCCAATTAATTAGGATATACGCTAAATTTATCAATTATCTTTGAAGGTCATTAATTAATTTTATATGTGCTAATATTTTACTAATCAGTCACCTTTTTTCCCAAAATCTTAACTAAAATTATAGCTTAATTTTGATTTTGGAAATGTCTATTAATGAGAGTAACTTTAATATGGGTACATGTAAAGTTACTCTCAAAATTGGTAGTATTGATTAACCTAAAGTTGTCAACTACAGTCTTTAGTAAAGTGTTTCTTCTTGGTGAGTCTCGATCTCACAATCAGAGGTAGGATAAGCTATACAAGTTAGTACATATCCTGCTTCCATCTGGTCATCATCTAAGAAAGATTGATCGGATTGATCTAGTGTGCCTGATTTAACTTTACCAGCACAAGTAGAACAGGCGCCTGCACGACAGGAGAAGGGTAAATCAAGCCCTTGCTCCTCTGCTGCTTCAAGAATATATTCATCATCAAGAACGTCAATTGTTGTTGACTTTCCATCTGGAGTGTTCAGGGTGACTTTGTAAGTTGCCATTTCTGTGCTCCTTTATTTATATTTAATAGACTTCTTCATAAAAGGTTTTGTTAAACTAAGCAAACCCATTTCCGATTGTATTTTTATAGGGTCTGCTCGTCTTCTGAACCGGACATAAGGCTTTCATCTCATCTCGGCTCCTCTCTTAAACCTCCCTTTTCACGGGTACATCCTTAAAATTCTACCTAAGATCTAATGAGTCCTCATGGTTAACTGCTTTTCAATCTTTAGCAGTCTTAGATTCGTGACAATATCGATTTTCACCGCGGCTGGATGCTTTGTAAATTCACTTTTACCACTTAAATACATTCTTCTCAACCCGTCTCCAATCTATATCTTTCCATTTAAGGTGTGGATTGATACATACTAGGTTTGGTATATCGTCTGTATCCCATGCCACGCTTAAAAATGTTTTCGAGTCGCCTCAACGTCTTTTTAGTGTTTTACCCCTTGTTCATCCCTAATTATTACCTTACATTACCTCTAAGAGTGGGGAAATCTGCATTTGGTGCCTATAACCCAATCCTACTCTCCCTAAAACCTACGACCGTTGCTTAGATTGACCTTAAATAGCTTCCTAAGTTTTCGACCTATATTCTTAGGATCTCTTAGAGAGGTTTCCTCATTCCCTTATGTCTTTATTGTGACTGATTTAGTGAGGTAAAATCTCCCGAAGGATTCAGTATGGTTGTTGATATTACCGCAAAGATAGTAATATCTGAGGCCTCCTGACTGTCGTCCTACACCCGTAGCTATCTTTGGGATGGTTGTACATAACTAGAGTTTTATTACCTTCAAGTTCCTCCACTTGTCAGTCTCTGTTAGAAGTCTCACTTATTTGATATTTTAAGCTTTGACCCCATTTAGACCAGCTTCACCGATTGATGTTCAGTCTCTACAGTGTGGCCTATGCTGTCAACCCAACAACAGGGCAGATGGAATTTCACCACCAAGAACATAAGAGTTATCCCCAAATCGAGGTTTCCCTCATGTGTTGATTTGGGATGGCCATTTATACCCAGTCTTCTGGTTTAGCCACCAACAAGTAGTACCAAACCTTTATACTCCTGTTCCCAAATAGGTATTTTTGGACAGGTCCTATATTTTTGTCTTTAGATAAATTCCTGATCTTTCGTTCCCAGAAACCTCGACAAATCTAATAAAATCGATAATTATCTAATTTTTGGCGTATTTTTGTTCCTGCTTCATTCTGGTAACGTCGGCGTTATCCAGTCTACAGACTGCCATTATCGAATTTAGTACTATTAAACCCTTGGGAAAGTTAACTAAAAACTCTCACACATAAGGATTAGTATATGTGAGAATTATTTTCTTACTAGCTTCCGCTGTTTGAATTTTTCCGAATTTGTCTAGTCTTCCCTAATACTGCCATTGAAAAATTTTATGCTTTGCAATAGCTGAAAACTTGGGATGTTAAAACTGACACATTCTTTTTTATACTCTTATGGATATCAACAGTAGTTAATAACTACAGACTATCTTCCTGATGAGTTACGATTGTACAATTAGATTTTGGTTTAGCTACACAAGTTAGTACCCATCCTTCATCTATTTGATCGTCGTCTAAAAAAGACTGGTCACTTTGATCTACTGTACCTGACTCAATTTTACCAGCACAGCTAGAACAAGCACCAGCACGGCAGGAATAGGGTAAATCTATTTCTTGTTCTTGTTCTTCTACAATGTCAAGGATAATGTCATCTTCAGAGCAGTCAATAACTTTCTCACCGTCTGGCGTTATTAAAGTAACTTTGTAAGTAGCCATTAAATCTTCCTCATCTAGAGTTTTAAGTTATAATTTAAACTTATACAAATTACCAGGCTTGATTAGCCAAAATATTTGTACTTGTTTTTTCTATCTCCGATATTAAGGGAAAAAAGCAAACTTGTAAAACCCATTAGACCCACAATTACTATAGGATTTATTATAAATAATTCTAATTTAATTCTAATTACTTATATCTACTTAGCCAATCATATTGGCTAAAATATAAATAAAAAAAATAAAACATAGCACAAATACTATGAATATATAATTTAGGAATGAGAACAAAATCAAGACGGAGAAAATTAATTACGCTCAAGAGATTTCCCAGGCACAAACTACAAATTTCCGGTTTTCTTTAATTTACCTTCCTTACGATCAGAAATTTTTTGTCATTCTATTTCTACTATGACTCAGATAAATCTCTCTCCCCCTCTGTTCTCTACTATCCCGATCAGAGTTGGTATTGTTGGTACTGGTTATGCTGCTAAGGCTAGAGCTGAAGCATTAAAAAGAAATGAGCAATTTCTTGGGAATGCTGCACAAGCTTTCCTAGTTACTGTTGCAGGTCATACCCCAGAAAAAACGGCAGCATTTAGTACTACCTTCCAAATTCAGAATACAACTTCTTGGCAACAACTGGTAGAACGGGAAGATTTGGATCTAGTGATCATTTCTACTATTAATAGAGATCATGGCTTGATCGCTCGTGCTGCTCTCGAAAACGACAAACATATTATAGTTGAATATCCTCTCTCCCTAGATCCAACTGAAGCTAAGTCATTAATTTCTCTAGCAGCAAAGAACAATAAACTGTTACATGTTGAACATATAGAACTTCTCGGTGGTCTCCACAATGCCATTAAACAATCTTTGTCCAAAATTGGTAAAATTTTCTACGCTCGTTACGTGACAATTAATTCTAAACAACCTGCCCCCCAAAAGTGGACTTATCGCCCTTCACTATTTGGCTTTCCTTTTGTCGGAGCCCTTTCTCGTTTGCATCGGTTTACCGATCTATTTGGTCAGGTTGATGCTGTTAACTGCCAAAGTCAGTTTTGGTATACAGAAGTTGACCTTTATAAAGCCTGTTTGTGTACTGCTCAGTTAAGGTTTAATAATGATGTAATTGGGGAAGTTGTCTATGGCAAAGGCGAAACTTTTTGGCATTCAGAAAACGTCTTTACTCTTTACGGTGAAAAAGGTACATTAATTTTTACTCCCCAACAAGGTCAACTATTGCAGGGAGAAAAAATACAAACTATAGAAGTAGGTGCTAGGCGTGGTTTATTTGCTAAAGATACGAAAATGGTCATTGACCATTTGTCCCAGAGAACTCCCTTATATGTAACTCCAGAAGCAAGTTTGTATACTTTAAAAGTTGCTGATTTGACCAGGAAAGAAGATCACAGGAAAAACTACTCAGGTTAAATAATTAGGGCTTGCTGATTAAATATTAAAGTATTGATATCATGTCCGGTAGCATCGTTTGTGCATAAAATTAAGTCATTATTGGAAGAAACCCTTCTTTCTTCTACCTTCTGCCCTCTGCCAACATCCACCAAAGCATAAGTATTCAAGGGGACATGATATGATAAATAAAGGTTGCAGGATTTTTAGGAGCAAAAAAAGTGTCTAGTTTTCGGTCCTGAGAGCTCAAAAAGTTAGCATTTTGGGCGCTCCCTAGGCAGAAAAATCAAGGTACAAATATATCCGACTACCTCCTCTATCAATTTCCCGTTCCTCTGTAGGGACGTAAGGCTTAGGGACATGAACGCATTTTTGTTATGCAACGTCCCTACATCTCCTTCTGAAAGATATTAGGGGGTGGGTCCCTACTCCTGAAAAAGACTTTTTCAGCAAGCCCTAATTAGGGTTTGCTCTATAACCTTAGAAAGGTTAGATTAAAGTAATTAAACTAGCCATCACTGCCTAGGGATTGTCTGGGAATAATGGCTCATTAAATGGCAGTTCAAAATTTGTAGATCCACTCTGAATATTTTTCACTCTAACCAATACCAAACTCAACAATCATTTGCTCTACCTGAGCAGATACCAGAGGGTCTGGATCATTCCTCAAATTAGGTAATAATTCAACTAATGCACGTTGAGACGCCATCCGCAAGTAAGCCAGAGCTGCCTCCCGCACAAAACCAGTAGGGTGGCGTAAACAAACTAAAGTTTGATCTGCCGTCAAACTCCAACGAGCCGCACGAGCCATCTGTAAACAGCAAGCTAAAGACCATTCAGAAAGAAAATGACGAAAATCTAGCAGGTGTCGTAACCGATCACTAGGAGCCATTGGTTGATAAATCATGATCTCAGATAAACTATCTAATTTTTCCTCGTAACTTTTTTGATCCAAAATCTCAATCAGCGATCGTTTACAAGAAATATCTACAATATTATCCAAAATTTCTAAACCACGAGCCAGATTTGAACGGGAATCTGACTTAATATTAAAAGCTGCTGCCTGAATCGAACCCAATGGATAAAGAAACTTCATTAACAAAAAACACTGTTCTATAGCATCTAACTCCAACAATTTTAAAGACTGCAACAATATTTTTGTATAATCAGTATTGAATTTTCCATTACTTTCCTCTAAAGTACTAGAGTAAGAATTTGTTGAATTAATACGGACCCCAGACAAGTCTACTATACCTGCATAAATCTGTCCCAAAAACATTAATTCTTGTTCTACTAAAATTTCAACTCCACTACGACCCACTCGTTCTAGTACCCCTTCAATTCCTATTTCTCCTGGGATTTTCAATAATCCACGCAGAATATTACGACGTGTTGTACCCCAAGTAGTCATCATTCTATTTACCAGAGAATCTAGTGCTTCCATTGTCCCAATTTCACAAATAGCATTCCAAGCTTGTAATCGCACTAGTTCCGACTTATAAGTATCATCTGCTACCTTCACCAACATCGGAATCGCATCATTACCTAATCTTACTAATGCTTGCAATGCAGCTTCTCTGGTTGATTTGTAAGATAAACCCCGTAACAGTGAGGGGTAGTAACTTTCCAAATGAGTAGCAGCAATTACATCCATACAATACTTTCGTACTCGTAATGATTCATCCTGTAATAAACTCGGAATATACAATCGTAACCCTTGCAAATAATCTGCTTCTCCCAAGGCACGAACCCCCATAACTCTTTCCTTTTCGACTTTAGAAGTAATCATTTTGCGTAAAACATTAGTAGCTTCAGCTTTTTGCTCTCTGTCCCCTCTACGCAGAATTAAAGCTGCTGCTGTACCTCTCACCACTGAGTCTACTGAAGATTGTAAATAAGGTCGTAGTTGACTAACATCTGGTTCTGATTCTGTCAACCAGATATAACGTAAAGCTAACGCTAAAACTTCTGCTGGTAATGATGTTTTGGTTAGCGAGCGCACTTGTTGAAGATAAACTGGATTAGGGTAATTCAACATTACTTCCAAGCTTTGAGATTGTAATGCCGGCGACATTACCTCTAATAGTGGAGCCAATATTTCACCTACATTTTTTTTGTCTATTTGACTTAATAATTCAATACAGGAACGCTTATCTTCTTCTGCCGTTCCTGTTTCTAAAGTTTCTACTACTGAGCGTTTCAATGCCCGCATATCTACATCTAAAACTCCAAATCTACCTTTCCCTGCACTCTTTACTAACAAACCTACATATTGGGTTCTAATTAACCATATTACTCCTAACCATAACAAGCTTGATATTATTATTGCGCTCACAAATACTAAGCCCTGCTGGTCTGGAAAGCTATTTTGATTGGAGTCTAATATTAATCTACATGACCAGAGAATTGCTAATATTATTAATCCACTTAAACCTGTAGAAAAGGGTTCTGCTACTCCATTTACCATTGTTTGAACATCACTACGAATATTCTCTGGTAAAGGTTGGAATAAAACAGGCCCAGTAGTTTCTATTAATGTATAGTGTAGTAACTCATCTAAAAATCTCAGAATTACTAATCCTATAAATACTGAAAATAATCCTGTTATTGCCCCTGTAAAAGAAAATAACCCTAAAGCAATTGCCCCTAATGGTAGTATCATTGCTGTGCCAAAAACTCCTATTCTTTCTACTAGACGACTAGAGGCAAACCATTGAGTTGCTACTTGACAACTACTCAAAACTCCTTCAAACAACCCTAAGAAACTTGCTATTTGACTTGCTCCATCAAGAGCCTGATTTTGCAATTCTAGCTGATAAAAGAATTGAAAGTCTATTAATACATATAGCACTTCTGCCATTACAAAAAATATGATTAATGGCAATATATAACCTTGTAGAGGTCCTTTTCTTCTCCGAGTAGAAACTTGCTGTCCCTCTTCTTCTGGTGTCCAACGGCTAGAATCAGGAAAAGATTGTTGATATTTATCTGATAAATAGAAGAGTATTCCTGACCCAAATACTACCATTATGCCAGATATTATTGTAACATCATTTAGTGACACAAAGTTTAGTATTAGAGGTAAAGAAAATCCACTAATTACTCCTGCTACTAAAAAACCACTACTTATTATTGGATATGTCCGTTTAATTTCTCTAATATTAAATAATTGGTTACCTGTTATTGAAGTATTTAAATCGTTAAGCAAATAACAGGCTTCTACCCATAACCACATCATAAAAGTAGTCAGAAAAGCTAAACTTAGACCAGCTATCTTGATATTATCAATGCCAATCCCAAATCTAAATAAGAATAAAGGAACTGCCATTAGCAATAGAATTATTACTATTACTCGGCGTAAAGGCATAATTTTTTGTAGCCAGGAATACAGAAACCCTAAACCTGAACCTATGCCAGCACTACCAATATATATCCAAGGTAGTTTATCAGCACCATATTCATCTAAAAATATACTAACTGTACTCAGTTCTAACCAAATTAATCCTACAGAAGTAAGAGTATATACCAGAAACATTAGTAAGGTTCGTTCTACTTCCTCTGAACGGAGATTGAGAGATATTAGCAGTTTATCTCCTAATCCTGTATAAATTTTTAAACTTTCCACTTCCATGTAGTTTACTGAATTTTTACTAAATTGTATAGTTAATCAAATATCGTAAATTTTTTACATCAATAGCAACCTGCCCTGGTATGTTTACATAGTACAAATTGCCCCTAATGTAGTATACATGAAGTATTGGTAATAGGAGCATAAATTTGTACTACATTTTCCAGACGATAGTAATATGTAAATCTGTGAGCGCTCATTGCTAAAGATCGTCAAATATTGTCAGATATAACAATATATATAACTTATACACCCAAACAAGAAATCGGAATTTATATGCCTTATAGTTACTAAATCTATAGAAAAAGATTCCTTGACCTAGTTTTAATTAAGGGTAATCATTACGGGGTGAACTACAACACCCTCTACCCCATTGTTAAAAGCGTTTGGGACTGCTTTTCGTAATATGTTTAAACTTCCATTGACATCAGCATTGTATTTGAGACCATTTGAAGCTTTATAAAGTCCTCAAGTCACTCATTTACCACTAAATCTATATTTGACACCTTTTTGATAAACTGGTAAATCGTCCAAGTCTAAAAAACTAGCAATTGAAGTATAACTCTCTTCATTAATTATTACTTTGATTCCTACTAATTTGGCTTTGTATTTTAGTTGTTCAATTAACTTAAAAAAAGGAATTTGAACAAAATTTTGATTGTTTTTTCCCCAGATTTATACCTTGTTTCCAGTTAGGGTTATTTCCTATTACTAAAATTCCTATCTGGTTCTCTATCAGACGATTAATAATATATATGCTAGTCTTATGTAAAGAATCATCAATCTTTAAATTTATTTTTGTCGATAATCTTTTGATTCGATTACTACTTTTAGCATCTTTTAATTCTGATTGTAGTTTACCCTTTTTATTATTATAGAATTGATTGATTGATTTGACTGGTCTGTCGTTAATAATTAAGGGTTGAAAACCTTTTTTCTTTGATGTTACAGTCCCCAAATTATTCACTCCCAAATCTACAGAAGCTACATCATATTCTGACAAATTGAATTTCACTTCAATGGATTCGTAAACCATTTCTATTAATTTCATTCATCAACCTATTTATGGGAATTTAACTAATCCCAGCCTCAGATATTTTTCGTTATTTTTTTATGTTTTTCTATAAAATTCATAAAATTTTACAATACTCAAGAATGAAATTATATAATTTTATTTAACATGAGGAGTATAGCCTAAGTTGATGAAATTTGTATAACACCTATAATTTACAGCGATTTTCATAATTAGTAAAGCGTAAAATAGGAACGTTACATAGAAGGTCTTTTCCCCATTGATACGTAACGTCCCAGAGTGGGCGATCACATTTTTAATGTGGTTTATTAAACTGAAAACTACTGTAATCTCAATAAAAATTGAGGATTACAGCAGTTTTTTTATGAACAGACCACAGCCGAGACACTTCATGAAACGTCTCTACAAAATTTTGATTATTGACGTGAGGTCATCTATTTTCATCAAGCATGAGTTATAACTGTTCCAAGAAAGATACCCGTGTTACAAAGGCTTGATCATTAATTATTTATAAGCTTTTCCTGACGGCATGATCCGCAAACCCTATTTAGTTCTCAGCTAACAATTCTTGGGTAACGGTACCCTATTGTAAAAAAACTAGTGGCACGTATTAAAGAAGGACTAAAACCCTTATTATACACCTTGAGAAACTGATAGCTGATAGCTGAGTGCTATTTCAATATTTCTACTTAATATGCTTAGAACCTACTGTAAATGCTATGAGTGTTCAACTTTACTTTTTGGGAGATAACAACATCATCATACTACGTCCCTCCTTTTTGGGAGCTTGTTGAATCTCTGCTAAATCTTTTAAATCTTTTGCCATCCGTTGCAATAATTTTTCTGCAAGGTTACTATGTTGTATCTCCCGGCCTCGGAACATAATAGTGGCTTTCACTTTATCACCAGACTCGAGAAAGCGCTTGGCATGAGATAAGCGGACATTATAGTCATGCTCCTCAATTTTATAGCGCATTTTCACTTCCTTAACTTCTGCATTATGCTGCTTACGTTTGGCGTCCTGTACTTTCTTTTTCTGCTCAAACAGATACTTACCGTAATCAATTATTCTACAAACTGGTGGATCGGCTTTATCACTGATCATCACCAGATCGAGACCTTTTTCCTCGGCCATCCGCAAAGCTTCTCTTGTCTCTACAATTCCTAATTGTTGGCCATCTACATCGACGGCCCTAACTTTTGGAACTCTAATCTTTTCGTTAACTTGAGGAAGATTACGATGATTTTTTTTTTCGATTGGCATTAATTGGGATTTTAAAACGATGTTGGCAAGAATATTGGTTAGACTTAATTTAATTATAGTTGATCTATTAAATAATATCATAATTAAGTACTTTTTTGCAAATTAAGCACTTTTTTCCAAGCTTATTAATTGATGCTCCATATATATCAATCCTATCTGATTCGTGAAAAAAATGGGCTGCTTTAATGCAGGAGACAGGAAACAGAAAGCAGAAGGAACAGGAGTTGAAGCTATTTTCAAGAAGTCCAGTGATTTGAAAAATGATTTAGGATTGCTACATAAATGTGATATATCAGGGACAATGCATATTTTAATATTTAGGAATTTAACCGGCGAGGGGGTCTGAGGAACCTATGAATTCTACACTGTAATCAATACGCCAGTTGTTCCAACTCATCAAGTAGTAAAATTTATCAACTGAGCGAGAAACTGCTGAAATATGTTGGAATTAATGTGCGGTACGGGGGTCAAGTATGAAAACGCAGATGCATATAAATGCTATTAAAATACATACTTAGTAACAATAGCATTGACTAAGGGATGAGAATAACGATGCAATAAATCTTTAACTATGCTATACATAAGACAATACAGTAGAACCGCAAGTTGGAAATAAATCAAATAAATAATACCTACGATTTATAGTGAGCAATATTTCTAGCAATTGGCAAGAAAAAATGGGTAGTCAACGAGACTGGGTATGGCGAGGATGGCAAGCTCGCTACACTTATTTTCGATGCCAAAGTAATTATAAAACTTCGGAAGGCCAGAATCTACAACACTCTCCTATGCTACTTTTACATGGTTTTGGTGCATCAATAGGCCATTGGAGACACAATATCAATGTATTAAGTCACAAACACACAGTCTATGCACTAGATTTAGTGGGTTTTGGTGCTTCGGAAAAAGCGATCGCCAACTATAGTACTAGCTTTTGGGTAGAACAAATATACGAGTTTTGGCAGGCCTTTATTCAAGTACCTGTAATATTAGTGGGTAACTCTATTGGTTCATTAATATCTCTAGTAGCAACTGCTACATATAAAGATATGGTTGCAGGACTAATAATGATTAATTTGCCAGATCCGGCTGCTCAAACAGAAGCAATTCCAAGTTTTTGCTTACCTACTGTTGAGTTGATTCAAAATATTGTTGCTTCCCCACTATTGTTAAGGGGTTTATTTTTTATTGTTCGCAGAAGCTCAATAATTCGTCGCTGGGCTAAACTTGCCTATAATAATCCCGATCTAATTACAGATGAATTGGTGAAGATATTAGCAGGACCGCCAAGGGATAGGGGTGCTGCTCGTGCTTTTTGTATTCTATTTAAGATGATGGGTAGTATAAAGTTAGGACCTAATGTAAAAGCTGTACTTCCTAGGATAGAAGTTCCTATACTGTTAATTTGGGGCAAGCAAGATTTATTAATTCCTCCTAAGTTTGCTAATCCCAGTCAGTTTACCCAACTTAATTCTCGTTTACAATTAATAGAATTAGATAATGCTGGTCATTGTGCCCATGATGAATGTCCAGAAATTGTTAATAATCTAATTCTTGATTGGGTTGTTAAACAAAAATACTAATTTATCAACTTGACTAAATCAAACGGTTGACCTACTCCCTAGCCTTGAGGCTGGGAAATTTTCATAATAGTTGTGATTCTTGGTTTACTGACACAATTTATATCATGTCCGGCAGCATCCTTTGTGCATAAAATTACGTCATTCTTTGAAGAAAGCCTTCTATATTATACCTTCTGCCCTCTGCCAACATCCACCAAAGCATAAGTATTCAGACAGACATTATATTACTTAGGGCTTGCTGATTCAATCTTAAAGGATTTATACATAAAGATTTCAGCATTTTTAAGAGGGAAAAAAGTGTCTAGTTTTCAGCACTGAGAGCTCAAAAAGTTAGTATTTTGGGTGCTCCCTAGACATAAAAATCAATGGACTTATATATCCGACTACCTCCTCTACCAATTGCCCGTTCCTCTGTAGGAACGTTGCATAACAAAAATGCGTTTCATGTCGCATTCGCGTTACGTCCCTACTTCTCATCCTGGAAGACATTAGGGGTGGCTACCCTGCTCCTGAAAAAAACTTTTTCAGCAAGCCCTACTTATTTACAACTAAGAATAAATTTCATCAAGGGCAAGCCCCAGCTATTGCAGGCAAGATGACTGTACTAGCATAAGGTCTGTCTGGAGCTTAAATCCGAAAAATTGGGTTTAAAGCCTCGCCCATCAGCGGAGGACTTTTTAGTTGATTTTTTTTCACTGGTCTAGTCCTTGTTGGTTTTTAGTTCACAGGAAATATATTAGACATCTCCAAAATAAAAATTAAGGTATAATTGTCATGAAAAATTTGTAAAAACTATATACTCATGACTCAGATATTAGAATATATTAATAACCACCCAAAAGAAATAAAAAGAGT
>JAKQYF010000121.1 GCA_023356535.1 Trichodesmium sp. MAG_R03
ACCCAAAAAAAAGCCTAGAAAACAAGAAATGTCGCCAGAAATGAAAGAAGATAACTTGAAATTAGCTAAAAAAAGAATATTCGTGGAACATGTTATTAGGTTGCTCAAAATATTTGGGGTAACTTGATATTGGTTCAGATTAAAGGAATATAATTATGAAAAAGTAATTTTAACAATATGTGGTTTAGTCAGACTAAGAATAGGAGCATTAATATTAGAATAAACCCTACTATATGTAGAAAAGAAGATAACAAAAACAATAGCTCAATATGGTGAATAATTAACAGTAACTATCTCTAACACCATAAAAATGACTATCTGGGGGATTAGGCGCTAATTCCTTGAAAGATAGTCATAGTAAGTGCTTGAGTATTTTTGGATATGTCTATTGGTTCTTTTTAACCCACATTCCGCAATTTTGCACTTCATCATATAGTGCAAAAGGATACATGAGTTATCATTACTATTTTGAGCCAATAAATTAAACAAATTAATTCTATAGAACACGAAAAAATCAGTGGCATGAGTATTTGTAGTTTTTTTTGTAGGATTATCTATGATTTATTGGGCAATATCATCCATAACTCTACCTATTTTATCATCGTTTAAGTATTCACTATTTATACCTGTACCTAATAATTTTTCTATAGCTTTGTCTTCAAAAAATTGACTAAATAAATATAATGGACGCGAGACCATCCCTAATCCATTCAAAATTAAAGCCTTTATTACTTGTCCAGCAGTAATTTTTTCCCGATTATCTACTCCTAATTTTTGGTTAATTACTTCCACTATTCCTATCTTATCAATTAACCCTGCAACTATTCCTAAATGGTCAAGATTTTCAACTGTTATTTCTTCTATTAAAGATATTTTTTGATACTTAATAAGAATGCAATCATCAGCTTTATGATATCACTTGAAGTGACTAAAGATCATAAGTAATTATACTTAATTAGATAGATATTTTCTTGTATTTTCTTATAATACAATATGAAGTGCAAAATGTGGGTTACAAGAAATCAAAATACATAAAAAAATGAGGGGTTTAGGATGGGAAATTAAGATACGTCATACCAATGGTGGGAATTTAGCTGTTAATACTGTAACGACCTGATCACAAAATTCTTGACATTCTTTCAACCGACATTCCGCAGGAAAAATGGGAAAGATCGGTTGAAAAAAAATCAACTAAAAAGTCGCCCTAGAAGGGCGAGGCTTTAAATCAAAATTTTCGGTAAAGCTAGCATTAGTTTTACCTTTATTTACAGCATAAACTAAGAATCCTCTTCATACCCAGTTTATGCCTGAGTCATGGGAAAGAAAAAGCTGAATGCTAATTAATCAGCATCTGAGAGAATTTGTAAACGAACAGTTTGATTATTGAGGTCATCTAAACTCATTTCAATTACATTGCTTGATAGTTTGTCCAGACACCCTAATAAATGTCGTAAATGAGGTGTAGTAGCACCCGTATCCACAAATAATCGTTCTGATAAATTACCGATACGCCTCCAACTACTATAAAGTTTAGCTATTGTTGTTAAACTAAGCCAGGTAAGTTACCCTACCTAACTCGTCTTCAGAACCGGACGTGAGACTTTCACCTCATCACGGCTCCTCTCCTAAACGTCCCTGATCATGGGTACATCCCTACCTTAAAATCAAACATATCTCTTAGGGCAGTTTTAGTATCGTGGCAATGTCGGTGCAACAATTGGTTTATTTTTATATGTGTTGTCGCCACCTTCAGACCTTGCTTTTATATGGTCTACTGACCTTAGCTCATTTGGTCTAAATTTTAGTCCACAAGATGCGCATTTATTCTTTTGCCGTTTTAACAGCCTTAAGACTTCTTGCCTGACCCCTGGATATTTACCAATTCTATTACTCCAATAAGTCCAGTCATCCCTGTATAGTGATCTATCACCTTTAACTTTGATGTATCTTAATGATAACTATATCCGAGTGTTGGTTTAGTATATATTCACCTTTATTGAGAATCCAGTTTCTGGTTCCTAATGAGGGGAAATACTTTTCCTTAACCCAGGCAGCAGACTTATTCGGATGCCTCCTACTTGCCCATCGCCATAGTCTTTGACGTAAGAGATTATCCATTTTTCCGAATATCTCTTTACCGACTATCCCTGAAAAGTAGTTAGCCCATCCTTTAATTACCGGGTTTAGTTTAGCTATTAGGGCTTCAACGGGGGCATTTTTGTGAGAATCACATATCTCTGCCAATCTTCGGTAATGAGTTTTAAGACTCTTGGAGGATGGTTTAATCAGTGTTTTAAATCCAAGCTTGGTTGACTTTACCTGACGTTGCCTAATTGTGAATCCTAGAAAGTCAAATCCCGGTTTATTTCCTTGATATTCTTCCAAGGTGTGGACAATTTTAGTCTTTTCTGGTTTTAGTCCTAATCCTGCCTGGCCTAACCATTCCCGTATTATGGTTTTAGCTTGTAATACCACTTTAATGTCTTCATGTAGGATAACAAAGTCATCAGCATAGCGCACTAAAGTTAGACTATGGCATTTATTTCCCCAACCTATTTGATAGCCATGTTTATTTTTCATGTCTAAGGTTTTGGCAAATTCCATAAGTCTTTCTTCCATACCATGTAGGGCGATGTTGGCAAGTAGAGGTGATATGACCCCTTCCCGTGGTGTACCCACCCCCAAGAGAGGTGAGTGGAATTGTTGATTGTCAAATACTCCAGACTTTAACCATTGTTTGATTAAACGTCTGTAAAAGCATTGACCTACTTTTCCTAGCAGCACATCATGATTAATTCGGCTCATACATTTGGATATGTCAGCATCTAACACATATTTTGGTTTTTTGTTAATACTGTCAAAGATGGCTCCTATAGCATCATGTGTTGACCTCCGGAAAAGACCATAGCTATTAGGCTCAAAACGTGCCTCCCACTCAGGTTCCAGACCCAACTTAACCAAGGCTTGTAGCGCTCTGTCGTACATCCTTGGGATGCCTAGTGGGCGCTTTTCATCCTTACCTAGTGTTGGTATCCAGACTCTCGGGGTTAGACTTGCTTTAAGGTAGGGTCTCTTTAATAGGTCAACCAGGTGAAATCGCTGCATTGGTGGTAGATTTTTGATACCATCTACTCCAGCACTTTTCTTACCTTGGCTATCCTGAGTCACGTACCTAACAGCTAGCAACCTAGCATAATAACTTTTAGTCAGAAGTCGTTGGTATTTACGCATCTTGCGAATTTCACCACGGCTGGATGCTCTGTAAATTAACTTTTGCAACTTAAATACATTCTTCTCAACCCGTTTCCAGTTAATGTCTTTCCATTCAAGACTAGGAGAGACACTGACTTGGGATTGTATATCGTCTGTATCCCATGCCACCCTTAAAAAGGATTTTGGATTACCCAATTTTCTTTTTAGTGTTTTAGCTTTATTCATCGCTATTGATTACCTTACATTACGTCTAACAGTGGGTACGTCTGCATATATATGCTTCTTACCCAATCCTACTCTCCCTAAGACCTACGACTAAAATGCGTAGATTGACCTTGAATGGCTTCCTAAGTCTTCGACCTATATTCTTAGGAGTCTTAGAGAGGTTTCCTCGTTCCCTTATGCCTTTATTACGACTGATTTAGTGGGGTAAAATCTCCCGGAGGGTTCTATATGGTTGCTGATATAGACAGAAACATACCTATATCCATTGACCCTCTGACTTTTTGTCCTACACTCCATAGCTACCTTTGGAGTGGTTCCCAATGACGAGAGTTTGTTTTACCTTCCTGTTCGTCCACTTGTCAGCCTTTGCTAGCGGTATCGTTCTTCGGCAACTAGTATTTTCCCGCGTTTAGACCAGCTTCACAACTTTGATATTCATTCGCTGCCATGTGGCCTATGCTGTCAGCCCGCAACAGGGCGAGTGGAATTTCACCACTAAGGTCATAAGAGTTTTCCGATAGCCATATATTTAACCTTCTTTAAGATTAGCCACGGAAGGCTCGCTATACCTGTTTGTTAACAGTCTTAACTAGCCAACGAGTCGCACGCCTCTAATTGGGCAGATTGTTTTACCAGATCAGCAACTAGATTGAGACATTCTAATCTTAGAGCTTCTTCCAATACCATTTCCATATCTAATGATGACTCATTCAACGCTTGAACTTTCGCTGCAGCATCAAGATATTTGGATAAGTTACGAGCATCTGAGGTGTTAAACTAAGCAAACCCATTTCCAGGTAATCCTTTATAGGGTCTACTCGTCTTCAGAACCGTGCGTGAGACTTTCACCTCACACGGCTCCTCTCTTAAACGCCCCAAATCATGGGTACATCCCTACCTTAGAATCAACATATCGTCAACCCATAAATAATTTTCAGGTAAATCCTGTAACTTTTGGTTTTGGATATATTTTCTTGTCAAGGTCAGTTCTTGTATCGTGGCAATGTCGGTGCAACAGTTGTTCATTATTGATGTTGTCACCACCTTTAGACCTTAGTCTTATATGGTCTACTGACCTTAGGTCATTTGGTCTCAAGGCTAGTCCACAAAATGCGCATTTACTCTTTTGCCGTTTTAACAGCGTTGTAACTTCTTTTTTTACCCCTGGACATTTGCCAACTCTATTACTCCAATAAGTCGAGTCCTCGCAATAAGGTGATTTATTACCTTTAACTTTAATGTGTCTAATTATAAGCACATCCCTGTGTAGGTTTAGTATATATTCACCATCCTTGAAAGCCCAGTTTCTGGTTTCTTTAACTTTGGGGAAATACTTTTGTTTAACCCAGGCGGCGGACTTATTTGGATGCCTCCTACTTGCCCATCGCCATAGTCTTTTCCACAAGAGCATATCTAATTTATTGAATATCTCTTTACTGACTAGGGCTGAGAAGTAGTTAGCCCATCCTCTGATTACCGGATTTAGTTTAGCTATTAGAGCCTTAGCAGGGACAGTTTTATTAGCATTACATATATCTGCCAGCTTCCGATAGTGAGTCTTGATACTCTTGGAGGATGGTTTAATTAGTGTTTTCAATCCAAGTTCGGTTGACTTTATCTGACGTTGCCTAATTGTAAAACCTAAGAAATCAAATCCAGGTTTATTCCCTTCATATTTTTCCAAGGTGTGGGCAATTTTAGTCTTTTCTGATTTTAGTTCTAATCCTACCTGGTTGAACCATTCCTGTATCACGGTTTTAGCTTGCAAGACTACTTTGATATCTTCATGTAGGATTACAAAGTCATCCCCATAGCGTATTAGGGAAAGACTCCATACTTGATTTTGCCAGCCTATTTGATTACCTTTATGATTTTTCGTATCTAAGGTTTTGGCAAATTCATTTAGCCTTTCTTCCATACCGTGCAGGGCGATGTTTGCTAGTAAGGGACTAATTACCCCTTCCTGTGGTATACCCACCCCCAAAAGGGGTTGGTGTAATTCTTTATTGTCGAATACTCCGGACTTTAGCCATTGTTTGACTAATCGTCTGTAGGGAGATTGACCAATTTGTTCTAGCAGTGCATCATGGTTAATTCGGCTCATACATTTGGATATGTCAGCATGAAGTACATATTTTGGTTGATGTTTAATGCAATCAAAGATTGCCCCAATGGCATCATGAGCTGACCTCCCGAAAAGACCATAGCTATTAGGTTCAAAACCTGCCTCCCATTCTGGTTCCATAGCCAACTGCACCAAGGCTTGCAATGCACGATCGTACATTGTAGGAATGCCCAATAAAGGTTTTTCATCCCTACCTGGCTTTGGTCTCCAGACTCTACGAGTTGGACTCGCTTTGGAGTAGCGTGTATTTAATAATTCAACCAAGTTAAAATCCTGCATAGGGGGCAGGTTTTTAATTCCCTCCACACCTGCGGTCTTTTGGCCTTGGTTATCCTGAGTCACGCGCCTAACAGCTAGCAACCTAGGGTAATAACTTTTAGTCAGAAGTCGTTGGTATTTACGCATCTTGCGGATTTCGCCACGACTGGATGCTCTGTAAATTAACTTTTGCAACTTAAATACATTCTTCTCAACCCGTTTCCAGTTAATATCTCGACCTTTGAGATTTGGATTGATACAAACTGGGTCTGGTATATAGTCTGTATCCCATGCCACCCTTAAAAAGGGCTTTGGATTACCCAATCTTCTTTTTAGTGTTTTAGCCTTATTCATTGCTAATTATTACCTTACATTACGTCTAACAGTGGGTACGTTTGCATTAGGTGCTTTTTACCCAATCCTACTCTTCTTAAGACCTACGACTAAAATGCGTAGATTAACCTTGAATGGCTTCCTAAGTTTTTCGACCTATATTCTTAGGTATCTTAAAAAGGTTTCCTCGTTCCCTTATGCCTTTATTACGACTGATTTAGTGGGGTAAAATCTCCCGGAGGGTTCAGTATGGTTGTTGATATTACCCAACTAATAGTAATATCCAAAGACCCCCTAACTGCAGTCAGTCATCACGAGAGTTTGAATTACCTTCCTGTTCGTCCACCTGTCAGCCTTTGCTAGAAGTCTCACTTATTTGATAGTTAAAGCTTTGACCCCATTTAGACCAGCTTCACCGATTGATGTTCAGTCTCTACAGTGTGGCCTATGCTGTCAACCCAACAACAGGGCGGATGGAATTTCACCATCAAGGACATAAGAGTTTTCACAGGTCGAAGTTATTTACTTCATGTCTAGACCTAGAAGGCTTGCTATACCTACCTTTCAGTAGTCTTGACTAGCCAACGAGTCGCACTAGTTGCTTGACAGTATCTAATTCTGGACATTGAACTATTTCCTCTTGAATTGCACTTAAATGGGATTCTGGTAATTTTTCCATTTCCCGGACTAGAGGAGCTAAATAACGTGGTGGCATAGAACCGGACGTTGCCTTGGCTCTTATTTGCTCTGGAAGCAAATCCGAACTAACGGCCGTCCATTCGTCTGCTAGTTGCTTAACTTCTCGTCTGGTAATTCGATCGCCTTTTTGGGCTGCATCTGTGACCATTTGTTGGACTTCTGTGGGAGATTTAGCCGTTTCGACAAAAGCCCTTTTGCTAAAGTTATTAATGGAATTGGGGTCTAAATGTCCTTGATCCATTAAAGTATCAGCACTATTGGCCAATTCTATTAAGGCATAAGCTTGACTTTTACTAATTTCTCTGTTAAACTAAGCCAGGTAAGTTGCCTTATCCGACTCGTCTTCAGAACCGGACGTGAGACTTTCACCTCATCACGGCTCCTCTGTTAAACGTCCCAAATTATGGTTACATCCCTACCTTGAAATCAACATATCATCCAGCTATGAGTAATCGTCAGGTCAATCCTGTTACTTTTGCGCTTGGATATATTTTGTTATCTAGGGCAGTCTTAGTCTCATGGCAATGTCGGTACAACAATTGCTTGTTTCTATATGTGTTGTCACCACCTTTAGACTTTGGTGTTATGTAATCTACTTCCATTAAGCCAATAGGTCTAAAGGTTAACCCACAAGATGCCCATTTATTCCTTTGCCGCTTTAACAGCAGCGTTGTGACTTCTAGGTTAAATTGCTGCATTGGTAGTAGATTTTTGATATTATCTATCTCCACAGTTTTTTTACCTTGGTTATCCTGGATCACGTGCCTAACAGCTAGCAATCTTACGTAATAACTTTTGGTCAGAAGTACTTGGTATTCAGGTATCCTGGGGATTTCGCCACCGCTGGATGCTCTGTAAATTAACTTTTGCAACTTAAATACATTCTTCTCAACCCGTTTCCAGTTAATATCTTTCCATTTCAGACTAGGATAGACACTGACTTGGAAAGGTATATCGTCTGTATCCCATGCCACGCTTAAAAAGGGCTTTGGATTACCCAATCTTCTTTTTAGTGTTTTAGCTTTATTCATCGCTAATCATTACCTTACATTACGTCTAACAGTGGGTACGTCTGCATAGATATGCTTATTACCCAATCCTACTCTCTCTAAAACCTACAACTTAGAATGGGTAGATTGACCTTGAATGGCTTCCTAAGATTTTCGACCTATATTCTTAGGTGTCTTAGAGAGGTTTCCTCGTTCCCTTATTCCTTTATTACGACTGATTTAGTGGGGTAAAATCTCCCGGAGGGTTCAGTATGGTTGTCAATAACCTCAAAGAAATAAGATTATCCAATGACCCCCTGACTTTCGTCCTACACTCCTTAGCTCCCTTGGGAATGGTTTTGGCTAACGAGAGTTTTATTACCTTCCTGTTCGTCCACTTGTCAGTCTCTGCTAGAGGCCTAACTTATTTAGGAGTTAAAGCTTTGACCCCATTTAGGCCAGCTTCGAGGATTGATGTTCAGTCGCTACCTCGTGGCCTATGCTTTCTACCCAACAACAAGGCGGTGGAATTTCACCACTAAGGATATAAGAGTTATCTACAAGTCGAGGTTGTCCTCATGTATTGACTTGAGATGGCCATTTATACTTCTCAGTTTTAGTGACCAACGAGTCGCACTTCTTTAAGCCAATTTAGGAATCCGCTACCCCGGCCATCGCCTCCTTTTTTTTCTCGGTCTCTAATAATTCTTAGGATACGGCCTCGCCAAATTTCGGTCTGGAGATCAAAGCGATCGCAAACTTTGTTAAACTAAGCCAGGAAAGTTACCCTACCCGACTCGTCTTCAGAACCGTGCGTGAGACTTTCACCTCACACGGCTCCTCTCCTAAACGTCCCCCCTGGGTACATCCCTACCTTAATATCAATATATCGTCAGGTAAAGCCTCCAACTTTATGGTTTTTGATATGTTTCTTATCTGGGGCAGTTTTAGTATCGTGGCAATGTCGGTACAACAATTTTTTATTCTTAAATGTGTTGTCACCACCTTCAGACCTTGGTTTTTTATGGTCTGCTGACCTAAGGTCAGTTGGTCTAAAGGTTAGTCCACAAGATGCGCATTTATTCTTTTGCTGTTTTAACAGCGTTTTGACTTCTTTCCTGACGCCTAAATATTTAACCGTTCTATTGCTCCAATAAGTCCAGTTACCGTCATAGGGTGATGCAGCACCTTTCACTTTGATGTGCCGTCTAATGGGTACATCTGAATGTTGGTTTAGTATATATTCGCCATTATTGAGAACCCAGGTTTTGGTTCCTATTGAAGGAAAATACTTTTTCTTTACCCAGGTAGCTGATTTCTTTGGATGCCTCCTATTTCCCCATCGACCTAGTCTTTTCCATAAGAGGTGATCAATTTCCTTGAATACTTCTTTACTGACTACGGTTGAGTAGTAGTTAGCCCATCCCCTTATTACCGGATTTAGTTTAGCTATTAGAGCTTTAACAGGGGCAGTTTTGTGAGAATCACATATATCTGCCAATTTCCGATAATGAGTTTTAATACTCTTGGAAGATGGTTTAATCAGTGTTTTATATCCAAGTTCTGTTGACTTTGCCTGACCTTGCCTTATGGTGAAGCCTAAGAAGTCGAATCCAGGTATATTCCCTTCATATTCTTCTAAGGTGTGAGCAATTATGGTTTTTCCTGGTTTTAGTTCTAATCCTACTTGGTTTAACCATTCCTGAATTACGGCTTTTGCTTGTAGCAATATTTTGATATCTTCATGTAGGATGACAAAGTTATCAGTATAGCGCACTAAAGTTAGACTATTTACCTGATCTTGCCAACCTATTTGACGACCATGTTTATTTTTCATGTCTAAAGTTTTGGCAAATTTAACAAGTCTTTCTTCCAGACCGTGTAAGGCGATGTTTGCAAGTAAGGGTGATATTATCCCTCCCTTTGGTTTCCCTTCCACAGTATCTAGGAATTTGCTGTTGTCAAATACCCCTGATTTTAACCATTTTTTGATCAGTCGTCTATAAGGGGTGTTAGCAATTTTTCCTAGTAGTGCATCATGGTTAATTCGGCTCATACATTTGGATATATCAGCATCTAAAACATATTTAGGTTTGCTTCGGATGCTGCAATAGATAGCCTCTATGGCATCATGTATTGACCGTCCTGGTCTAAAACCATAGCTGTTAGGTTCAAAACGTGCCTCCCATTCTGGTTCCATACCTAGCTTCACCAGTTCTTGTAACACTCTCTCATACATTGTTTGGATGCCTAGTGAGCGTTTTTCGTCTTTACCTGGTTTTGGTATCCAGACTCTATGGGTTAGACTTGCTTTGAGGTTTCGTGTTTTTAATAAGTCAACCAACTTAAAGCGCTGCATTGGTGGTAGATTTTTGATACCATCTACTCCGGCAGTTTTCTTACTTTGATTATCCTGTGTCACGCGCCTAACAGCTAGCAACCTGGCGTCATAACTTTTAGTCAGAAGTCTTTGGTATTTATGCATCTTGCGGATTTCGCCACGGCTGGATGCTCTGTAAATTAATTTTTGCAACTTAAATACATTCTTCTCAACCCGTTGCCAATCTATGTCCTTCCATTTCAGGTTGGGATTGACACTGAGTTGGGAAGGTATATCGTCTGTATCCCATGCCACGCTTAAAAAGGGCTTTGAATTACCCAATCTTCTTTTTAGTGTTTTAGCTTTATTCATCGCTAATCATTGCCTTACATTACGTCTAACAGTGGGTACGTCTGCATAGATATGCTTCTTACCCAATCCTACTCTCCCTAAGACCTACGTCTAATCGCGTAGATATACCTTGAATGGCTTCCTAAGTTTTCGACCTGTATTCTTAGGTGTCTTAGAGAGGTTTCCTCGTTCCCTTATGCCTTTATTGCGACTGATTTAGTGGGGTCAAATCTCCCGAAGGGTTCATCATGGTTGTTGATAACTCCACATGGATAGAGCTACCCATAGACCCTCTGACTTTCGTCCTACATTCCATAACTACCTTGGGAATGGTTAGATTTTACGAGAGTTTAATTACCTTCCTATTCGTCCACTTGTCAGCCTTTGCTAGGGGCTTCACTTATTTGGTAGTTAAAGCTTAGGCCCCGTTTAGACCAGCTTCAGAGGATTGATGTTCAGTCTTTCCCCTGTGGCCTACGCTGTCAACCCAACAACAAGGCGAGTGGAATTTCACCACCAAGGTCATAAGAGTTATTCACAAGTCAGAGGTTGTCCTCATGTATTGACTTGAAATGGCCATTTATATCCATTTCTGGTTTAGTGGCCAACGAGTCGCACCCATGCTATATCTACTACATTTTCAAACTCAGAGTCGGGAATTTCTTCATCTTCTGGGTCTGGTAAGTCTAAATTGAGCTCTGGGAAATTATTGAGAGCTTCGGCAAGAGCTTCGGGAAATTTTGGAATTTCAGGCATAACAGAATAATATTATTGCTCATAGTGCCGAAATATTATTGCATCATTGGGCTTTGTTTTACAATGATGCAAATAATGTTAAAAAGAACAGTGCATGGTAGTATAAACTTATAATAAAGTAGATATAAGTAAGTCTAAGTCTCAATCTAAGTCCAAGTCCAAATACCGTCTCAATAACTGGTCAGAGTATAATGCTTCCTTAAAGAAAAGAGGGAATTTGACATTTTGGCCCACTGATGAGGTAATAGAGTAATTTTCTATTTATGCAATTTTTCAGGCAAAGTGCAAAAAGTAAAGTCTGGCCATTTAGTAGAGATATGTGGTTTAGAGAAAGGATATGCTGAGGCTTTTACTGATTCTTATAATGGAACTTATGGGGAAGGAATTGGACAAGTAATGACCCAATCTGTCAAGAAAAGACATAAATCTTAAGAGAATAAGAAAAAATCAACCCTAACAACAATAGTCAGAACTGGTGCAATAATTACTGAAAAAAGTTACACATATAAAGCTAGTTTTCATGAACAATCAAAGAGCTATTTCTTGTCATCATGTCAATAAAGTCTATACTAATGGAACTGTTGCTTTACAAGACATGAACTTGACAATTCATCAAGGAGAATTTGTAACTATTGTCGGACCTTCTGGATGTGGAAAAAGTACGGTATTACGATTAATAGCACAATTAAGTGATGTTACTTGTGGCAAAATTGAATCATATATCAATCAGAATGAAAATGAGTTAGCTTTTGTATTTCAAGAACCCACTTTAATGCCTTGGTCTCAGGTTATTGATAATGTGTATCTACCTCTGAAATTAGCTGGAATATCTTTTAGAGAATCTCGAACAATAGTACAAGAAGCAATTAATCTAGTAGGATTAGATGGTTCTGAGCATTCTTATCCACGACAGTTATCAGGTGGTATGAAAATGCGAGTTTCTATTGCTAGGGCCTTAGTAACTCAGCCGAGAATTGTGTTAATGGATGAACCTTTTGGTGCTTTGGACGAAATGACTCGTAGTAAGTTAAATAGTGATTTATTAGAGGTATGGCAAAAACGAAACTGGACTGTAGTTTTTGTGACTCATAATATTTATGAAGCAGTGTATTTATCTCAACGAGTAATTGTTATGGCTTCTCGCCCTGGTAGGGTAATAGCAGATGTAAAAATAAATGCCACTTATCCTCGTAGTGAAAACTTCCGAATGTCACAATTATGTAACGATTATTGTCGGGAAATTTCTAATTGTTTGGAAATGGCAGTATCAGATTATTAAGATTATGTCAGTCTCGGTGTGCCCAGCATAGTGCTAAAGTCAATACAAAGATTATTAAACTTTTTGAGCAATTTTATACCAACATAATGATTGATCAGCAATTATTAGAAGGGTGTAAATTCCAGTAATTATGTTGGTGATCCCTGACAATTCTATGTTATATCATGTCCGGTTAAATAGGTATCAATAAGGTATAAATAAATTAGGGAGAAGTAAGGGCGAAAGGTCGCTTTGCTTACGCATACTTCGTTGGAGAGTTTTGTTTGCCCCAGTAAGCAATCTGTATTCCCCTCAAGCAACAAAACAATAAGCATTCAATCAGATTTGAAATCAACCCCACAACCAATTAACCTCACTTCAACCTAACAGAAGAAGGAGGAATTTGCTCAATATTAATCAAAGACTTAATCACCGACTTAACAACAGGAGCAGCAACCCTTCCCCCACTACCCTTAACAGGCTCATCAATAACAGCCAAAACCACATAACGAGGAGACTCCAGGGGCAAAATACCCACAAAACTCGTAATTCGAGCATTCTCAGAATAACCTCCAGTGTCAGAAGCTTTTTGTGCCGTACCAGTTTTGCCAGCAATGCGATATCCACGCAGTCTAGCCCTTTTACCAGTACCACTCTCAACCACCTTTTCCATCATTGCCAAAACCTTTGTCGTAGTGTCAGCAGAAAAAACCTGTTTAGGTTCCGGCAAAGATAACTGCCAATATGGTTTTCCCTTACTATCAAATAATCCACGCACAACATGAGGTGTCACCAACTTCCCCCCATTTGCCAAAGCCGCATTTAGTTGTACTAGTTTCAGAGGAGTCAGAGAAAACCCCTGACCAAAAGCAGTAGTCGCTGCTTCCACCGGCACCATTAAAAACTGGTTTCTTTCCTTCAAAACACTAGCCGCTTCAAAAGGTAAATCTGCACCAGTAGTATCTTGTAATCCCAAACCTTTGAGACCATCATAAAAAACAGCTCGCGGCATTTGCTGCATAATTTTAACCATACCAATATTACTCGAATGTTGAACAATTTCAGTCACAGTCCGAGCACCACCCCCACCACCGAAATTAAATATAGACCAACTATTAATCCTCATTCTGCCTGTATCATAAAATATACTATCTTCTTCAATGGCTCCTACTTCTAAAGCCAAAGCTATGTTTATTGGTTTAAAAGTAGAACCAGGCTCATAAACATCTGTCACCCCCCAATTTTTGAACAATTTCACATCATAGTTATAGTATTTATTAGGGTCATAAGAAGGTTCCGATACCAGAGATAATATAGAACCATCAGCAGCGTCCATAACTATAATAGTGCCTCGCTTCGCCTCATACTCTTCTAACTGTTTTTTTAGTATTTCTCGTCCTACTCGTTGCAAGCGAGAGTCAATAGTGAGATGCAAGGAAAGGTCATCTAACTGCAAAAAACCCCTAGTTAGTTTATCAGGTACCAGAACACCTTTGATTAAACGTCGAAATGTAATTGTCTCTATAGAGCGTTCTAAGAGATTTTGTTTGCTATATTCAATTCCAGCTTGACCTTTGCTTTCTCTATCTACATATCCTACTACTTCAGCTACTAATTCTTTCTGAGGATAGAGGCGTTGTGAATGTTGAATTAATTCTAAACCATCAACAAATAAATCAGTAATTTTATTAGCAGTTTCTTGAGATATTAACTCAGCAATTTTTATACCAGTCTCTCGTTGATTGAATATTTGAAATAAGTCATTAGAAGTCAAGGTTTTTTCTAAATTTGCTCCTTCCAGAATAGTTGATAATTGATCAGCAACTTCTTGTTTTGAGCGATTAAAAATTTTGGGGTGAGCATAGAGATTATATGCTATTTTATCAATTGCTAACACATTGCCATTTCTATCAACTATTGGTCGTCTAGGAATGAAAGGATTTGATTCTACAGTTTGCTGCCGTTGAGCTCGTTCTTGTAATGTTTTAGCTTCCAAAACTTGTAAGCGAAATAGGTTAGTTATTAATCCTACTAAGCCGAACATCATAAGTATCCAGATTTGGTAAAGTCTAGATGTTCGACATTTTGCATGGTTTTCCTTAGAAGGAGTTGAAAGTTGTTTTTGACCATTATTTTTGACAAAATCTGTTTCATCTTGATGCCTTTGATTTTTGAGACGAGAACTAGATTTTCTTGTTTGTTTGCCCTTGAAATACCGACGATGAAGTTGAGAATTGGAAGGATAGTCAGATGTAGCCATTTGTTTTATTTATGGGAATAGGAAACACTAATTTTCAGATTTCACTTCAACAATTAAATAACATAACACCAATTATAAGTATGACAATTAGTATATTATTTTAATTTTGCATACTTAGTTTTGATTTTTGCAATTTAAAATTCATCTTTGGTTGACCGACATTATAAGTTAAAGCATAACTATTAGCTAATATCCAAAACCATAAACCAGGATAACGAGGTTCTAACCAAGGTTGAATCCAACGAGCAAAACTAGGCAACCATCCGAATAACCAACTTACCAAACTAAACAAAGTAAAATTGATATAACTTATCGTCCAAAGCAATATTTCCTGGAAATTGATAAAATCTAGAATCCAGAATAAAAGATAAGGATTTATTCTAGCTGCTTTAAGAGCTAATTTTGTAAAAATCCACCAATTAGCTCGGTCTTTAATAAAAGTATCTGCCACTTCTGGAGGTGACTCTGCTAATAAACCAAAAAATGTATTCAAAATAGAATTAATTTTTTGGGGAGGTAAAAATTTACCCGTGGGTACCATCATACCTTTAGAAAATAACCAAGTAATAGCAATATTACCTTGATAAGCACGAATTTTATTTAAGTGATAAGCACTGAGTAAATCATATTTTAAAGCAGTATCCAAAAGCTCAGTTAAACGAGGTAAATTTCTGACCAAAGAGCCAAAACCAGTAAATACCAAAGGAGACTGGAGAGAAGCAGCATCACCAATACAAACTAAGCGGTCAAAAGCAACTTGGCGATCGCTACCTTTAATACTAAAATGCCCAGGAATGTAACCAAAAGTTGGCTTTTTCCATACTAATTTCTCCATGTCACAGCGTCGATATTCTGGTAAAATAGTGAAAAAATCTTCGTACATTTCTAACAGAGAACCAGGATTTTCAGGATGAACT
>JAKQYF010000122.1 GCA_023356535.1 Trichodesmium sp. MAG_R03
ATCTCTACTACCAGAAGCTAACAACTTACCATCAGGACTAAAACTTACACTCATCACACTATCCTGATGACCGTTCAAAGTTTTTAATAAACTACCATCATAAAGACTCCAGAGCTTAACTTTACCATCATAACTAGAAGAAGCAATGACCTGACCATCTGGACTAAAACTCACACTAGTGACACTATCGCTAGCACCCTTCAAAAAAGTTCTCAACAACTCACCATTAATATTCCAAAGCTTGACCATATTATCATAACTTGCTGTAGCAATCATCTGACCATCTGGACTAAAACTGACCCCCAAAACCCAACTATTATGAGCCTTAATAGTCCTTAAGAGTACACCTTGTTGAGTCCAGAGTTTCACTGTACCATCATCACTAGCAGAGGCAAGTATTTTGCCATCAGGACTAAAACTCACGCTACTAACCCATTCGTCATGTCCAACTAAAGTTTTCAGCAACTTGCCTTCAAGGTTCCACAACCTTACCGTTTTGTCTTTGCTACTAGAAGCAATAACTTGATTATTCGGACTAAAGCTGACACTCAGTAAACTATCAGTATGTCCTATAAGGTTGATATTTGTATAAGTAAAATCAACGGGGTAATAATCTGTGTTCCAATTCCAATTAACACCAACAGTGTCGATATCCCTTGGCAAACATTGTCCTAGTCTACTTTGAACTTGTACTCTACTATCTACAACGATATCGAGCAAACTGTAGTTTTTTGGTTCTTTAAGAAACTGATGTGGCAGTAAAGAAAAATTTCTGGGAAAGAAGGAAACAATTTTCCTTAAGGGAACAAGACAAAAATTCCCCACTTTCACAAAACAATTCAACTTGGTAGCCAAAAAATCCTCTGGAAACTTTCCCTTTTCCATTAAATATAACTTGGTTTGCTGATTCTTGATAGTTTTCTCATTCCTGATAGTAAGAAACTGATGATTTTTGCCATCAAATTGCCAATGTTTAGGCTCTTCAAGGAATTTCCAGTTCCAGATTTTCTGTAGAGAATTGAAGTACCATAATTTTACTGTATTATCATAGCCACCAGAAGCGAGAATCTTTCCATCTGAGTTAAAACTGACACTTGCTACTCTATCAGTGTGCCCCCGGAGAGTATTCAATAACTGACCTGTGCGACTCCACAGTTTAATAGTATTGTCTTGAGATGCAGAAGCCAATATTTGACCATCTGGACTAAAACTCACACCAAGAACTCTATGTTTATGACCTTGAAGAATATTTAGAGAATCGTTTTTGAGACTCCATAACTTAATAGTTTTATCATAGCTAGCAGAAGCCAGAGTTTCGCCATCAGGACTGAAACTAACCTGAGTAACTATATCTCCATGACCCGAAAAAGTTTTCAAGAGGGTTCCGTCTAGCTGCCAAATTTTGATAGTTTTGTCTCTACTAGAGGAAGCTATTGTTTTACTATCAGGAGAAAAACTAGCACTGATAACTTGTTTCTTGTGTCCCTTTATTGTCTTTTCTAAAATTGGTATTTTTCTCAAAAAACGCCAAATTTTAATTGTTTTATCTCCACTTGCTGTCACTAGTCTGCTACCATCAGGAGAAAAATTAACACTGTAGACTGGGTCATTATTATTTCCATATCCATGTTTTAAGGTTTTCAAAAGTCTCCCATTAAGATTCCACAACTGTACGGTACCGTTTGCATTAGCAGCAGCAATAATTTTTCCATTAGGACTAAAGCTCAATTCTTTGGCCACTGTTTTAGTCCTAATTGTTTTGAGTAATATACCTGCGTTGTTCCAAATTTTGATAGTTTTGTCAAGTGAACTTGATACTAATATTTTATTATTAGGACTAAAGTTGAGTGTGATTACTAAATCACGATGACTCTTGAGAGATAGAGGTTGCCTTTCTAGTTTCTGAAGATCCCAGATTTTAACTGTACGATCATGGGAAGCTGAAGCTAGATATTTCCCATCTGAACTAAAGCTGATTTTGCTTACCTTATCTGCATGATCTGTTAGGGTTTTTTGTAATCTGCCATCTCGACTCCATAATCTAATAGTTTTATCTGCACTAGCAGAAGCAATTAAGTTTCCTTCAGGATGAAAGATGACACTCCAAACTACATTACTATGTCCTTCTAAATGATTATATTCGTTGACTCCATAAACTGCTTGCTGAAGAGAAGCTGCAATTCTATATTCTGCATCATTTGATAAGTTATTTTTTCCTAATAATTGTTTTATTTTTTGCCATTCTTGACCTGCTCTAATACTTTCTATCAGAGCATCAAATTTATAACCTGAGAAAAATAATGCTTCTGAAAAAGCAGTCATGCTATTAATATCTGCTCGATATTTTTGAGCAGTTGCTACTTGTTTTTGCAATATTGCTTTCTGCCAAAAACCTAGTGCGGCGATGGTTGACAGTGACATTAATATAATTCCTGCTATTGCTACTGTTAGCTGTCGTTTTAAAAATATATTTAGTTTTGCTTGTAATTTAGCTTGGGTAGTTATTCTATCTGTTTCTGCCTGATTTTTAGCAATTTCAGCTTGTTTTATCTCTACTTCAGCATGCTGCAATCTTTTTTCTAAGCTAAACCTTTTACGGATTGGCTTGACTACATAATCGTGAACTAGCTGGTAGTGTTTTTCATGGTATTCTTGCCGGACAAATAATAATCCTGAGTCTACTAATATTTCTAAAATTAAATCCAGTAGTTGTTTTGTTTCTTTAGTATAATTAATTTGATTTTTAACGAGATTGCTAGACTCACATTTTACTAAAAAAATTGGTTCTATACATCTTTGAACTATCTCTAATAATTCTTTTTCTGTACGACTTGCTCTGGTTAAATTATCATTAGTCAATGCAAACAAAACTTGCATAGTAGCTTCTTCATTTTCCTTACCACAATCTAGAATTACTTGCTCTAAAAACTTTTTTATTAGTTTTGCTTTCGCCTGTTGTGGATTAATGTCAAACCTTTGTTGAAATTGCTCTAAAGTTTGAATTTGGTTTTTTTCTTCTTGTAGTTGACTTCCTACTACTTGTAATTCTATTGGGCGAATTTGCTGTTTTTCATCTGCTAAACCATCAACAATTGCATCAATTAATTGGGGTTCTAAATTAAACTTAGCTCTCTTTGTTAAACATTCTATGACAGTATAAGCATCTTCTCTTGAAAAATCTCTTAAATGGTAACGAATCTTTTTATCTAAGATATTGTTATTAATGACATCTAGATTTCTGAGAAAGTCCCATTCTAATAAATAATGTAAATAATCTTCTCTCATAGATAAGATTACTTTTACAAAGGGTATATTTAGACAATTACACAGAAATCTATAGAATGCTTCTCTATCTTCACTGGTATTTCTAATAAAGAAAAATTCTTCAAATTGGTCGAAGACTATTATTGTTAATAAATTATTCTCTGAATTATTTTTTAATTGAGCTAGAACAGATGATTCTATAAGCTTAAATTGATCTTTGATATAGTACAAATATGGCTTAATTTTGTCTACTTCTGAATTAGATTTTTGTGATGTTATAGAGAAGATTGATTCTTTATTTTTTGTAGGATTTGTTTTTAGTTTTATGAGATTATTATTATTCTTTCGCAACTGATCTTTTTTTTCTAATGCTTGATCGAGGGAATTTGCTAATGTTCCTAGCCAATTTTTATATACTTGTACGACTACTGGTATTGTATCTCGTGCTGAAATACTAATATTGTTTAAAGTTGGTACTAACCCAGCGTTGACTAAAGAACTTTTTCCTACGCCAGAACGACCATGAATAATTGTTAATTTATAGTCATCTCGACTTATTCTTTCCAGGAGATTATTAATATCTTTTTGACGACCAGATGCAGTTATTTCGGAGGGTAAAGCATTCTGGTAATCTAATGATTCTTTGGTATAACTTTGTTTCTGTGGTTGCAACCGAGATGCACCAATAAAAGCTAAAAGTCCGTATTCATGTTCAATTTTTCTTTGAGTTTTTTTTAAGCGAAATGCTTGTAAATATTTTCCTTGCTCATAATAAAGCGATCGTAAGTCTGTTAACAGCTCAATGTAAAGTTTTGGGTCTCTATTTTCTTCAGTTTTTAAACTATCTTGAATTGCCTCTTGCTCTGTTACCTCAGCAATTTCTAGATACTCAATAGCTTCTGCTTGACGGTATAAATTTTTGAGGCTTTTTGCTAATAATAACAAGTATCTATTTTTTTCTGTTGGTAATGTTATATTTTTAGCATAAAATAAAATATTAAGCGCTTTTTCAGATAGCTTTTGAGCTTGAATCCAATCTGATTTTTGCAGGGCAACTTCTGCTAAAAAACCATAATCTTGCGCTATTTGTAAATCGTTTCCATATTTGTGATGTAATTTTAGTCCTTCTAAGGCAATAGCTTCTAATTCTCCCCAAGCCTCCATCTGCTTTATCACTTGCCCTAAGGCTGTAATTACCTCAGCTACCAAAACAAAATTACTTACTTTTTCAAAAAGTTGTTTTGATTCTTTAAGCTTCAGTTTTACCTGTTCTAATTCTTGATAATTATCTAGGATATTTTGGGTAGATTGCAGATAATAACATAAGGCAATATTGTATAAAACTATTCCTTTTTGTTCTAAGATAAATCTCTCACTAATTATTGATAATTTAGGATATTCTGGTGAATATTTATAACATTGCTCCCTAACTTCATACTCCCACAAATTTAGACTTTCTTGATAATGTTTGAGAGCAGAATCGATCTTTTTATTGTAGTAGTCATCTCGACCGATAATAAATTCTATTTTTGCTTTGAGAGTCGGTTCTAAATTGTCGTTACGTTTTTTTAAATCCTTGAAGGCTAATTCAATTTCTTGATATTTATTTTGAGATAAATTTTTACTAGAATAGCAGTTGAATTGGTCTAAAAAACTAGGAATTAAAAAATCAGATTTTGTGCGGCTTGATGATAATTTTGTTAATTCTTCTTGTTTATTCACCGAGTCATTTATCCAATAACTATCTATTTCCAGTTTCAGTAAATGTATTAAATCGGAAGTTGCCAAGTCAAATTTGATTGTAGCTGCTGCCCAACTTTTAAAGTCAGGTGCTAATCTAATTAGTTTAGCTAACAATGAATCTGTTATCCACAAAACTAGAGGAAACATAAATTTTTTCCTAAATTCATCCCTTACCTGATTAGTTGATATTAATAGTTCATCTATTGCTTCTACTTTTTCTAAGTCTAAGATCATTACTACAGAAGATTTGGAAAATTTTTCTAATTGTTGATCTATAGTTGTATAAAGAGTATTGACAGTTTTTGATAATACTATTTCTTGCAGTTCTACTGATAACAGTTTTCTCACTTCTCTCATAATTGTGTGCTGTAAGTATTGATAGTTACAGCAAGCTAAAATTAACGAAAATTGTCCTTGAGAAATAGTTATAGATCTAATCAATCTTTTGAGCGATCGCTCGTTGTAAATTATACTGTCTTCCAAATATTTTAAAGGTTTCATCATCAATAAAAACTAAAAATTAAAAGTAATATTTTATCTACTTAAAGGTTTCGTGATATAGTAATTTCAGGCAATTATTTCACGCCTAAAGTTTGAAATTATAATTTCCCATTCTCCCAGTTTCCTATGTCCCATAATTACTATTAACCCAACTAGTATATTTTTGAGTTTCTGCCAACAATGGATTAATTCCAAACCAATGACCATCCCGATCTCGATATTCAAAAACAAACATACTTCTGAGTAAAGTTTGGCATTCTTCTTCCCCAGTCACTCTTTGATTTTGTACTACTTTAAATAGCAATTCCCATTCATCAGCAGTAATAGCTCTAATGAGATCATCTCGATATTCCTGAATCACATTTTCTAAACACTCACAGGAAAAAGGAGGATCTTCTTGTTGCAGACAACTATAGAGCAACATTAACAGTCGTCTCATGTGACCCCCACTAACCCGGCACAGTCTATCAAGGGTTTCTGGGGTGTCAAATAGAGCGGGAATCAATTCTAGGCGTTCTAGAGACTGTGTTTCTGGAAAAGCTCTAGTTAATACCATTTCTCGTAATAATCCCATTCCTATTTCATAATCATTTGGGGCCATTGTCGGTTTTCTAGACCTAATTTGCACAGGTACCATTGGTAATATTTTTGGTTTCACTCCAAATCGACTAGATAATCTGCCATAATCATTAGAGAACATTAATGTAAGAGGAATTGTATAAACTACATGACATTTCAGTTTTTTGAGTTGTTCGCCTCGATCTACAAATAAATATTCTGGTTGAGTACGTCCCCAAGATTTGGGAGAGTTATCTACACGGTCTAGATTATCAACAATAACAACAAGTCCTTTCTTCTCTCGGCGTTTGAGTTCGATATTGGCATGTTCTAATAATTCTTGATTGATTGATTCTAGAATGGTACTGGTTCGAGGCTCGAGGTATTGTCTTAACTGAGAACGTAGTTTAGGAGAATCTTTGGTTTTAGCAGTAATTTTGGCAATACCAATAGATAGCTCTGCTTCTGTGGAAAGTTCTATGGGGGTTTGTAAGAGTTCTGAGACTTCAGTAAATAGTTTTTGAAAGTAACCTGGTTTGACTTTAATTTTCGCTTGTTCCATACTTTCGCTAACTTGACGAGCGATCGCCAGCAAAATATCACTAATATCTACATCTCCCATATCTAAGTCTTCTGAAGACTCAAAGTAAACAACGTGATATCCTCGTTTTTCTAATTGATTTTTCAGTCGAAATAACTCTGTAGACTTACCACAACCTATATGACCTGTAAATAGTTGACAAGTAGGCTGATTTCCTGATAGTAATGTTATGGTTCTTTCTAATTCTCTAATAATATCACTACCCCTGACACTGGCAAAATCTATATAATATTGTTGATCTTCTGGATTTCCTACTATTAAAGTCTTGCTTGGATTACAAGCTTTATAAAATTTAATTAAGTCTAATTGACTCAAGACTTATTGTCCCCCATATCATAGAAAAAAGCAGTATTAAGTTGTTAGAGAAAATTAATTACACAAAATGAAATCTTCACCCTCCATCCAGGCTAGATATTAACATTTATAAGTTTGTCAATAATTTTCTCCAGTTACTTATGTAATTTTATTAATGATTATTTTATTATGTAATTTTATTAATGATTATTTTATTATTTTCCTGTATTCTTTTCATCTAGGCAAGAGATGTGTCAATACCTAGGGGTAAAAGCATAAATTATTGTCACCCTATAGGAATTAGTTATTAGTTGCTAGAAAATCCCTAAAAATAAAGCTCAAAAAACTGATATTTTTCCCGTCAGTTGAGGTGAAAAAGAAGAAAAATAAACAGTAAAATTATTAATCATTACCGTCTTACAGCGCTTTCCTTTGTTATAAGGTACATTTACGCGGACAAGATGCTCGTACTACATAATTTTTACTATTTCCCTGTACATCATTTGTCCGAAATCTGCTGTATATAGCAGTCCATAGGTTGTGAAAATTTAAAAACCAGAAATAAATGCCTCAACTCTTGCCTATTAACTATTACACCCAAACCGATTCTCAAAAAGTGGCAGGATTTTTGACATAAATAAAATATGATTGCTATATTATCTTTATAGATGGGACTCGTTGGCTAGTCAAGACTACCAAAAGGTAGGTATATCTAACCTTTCTAATGACTAAAGAGGCTAAATATATAGCCACTAGAAAAACTTTTATTACCTTGATGGTGAGATTCCATCGACCCTGTTTTTAGGCTAACAGCATAGGCCACGGAATAGGGGCTGAAAATCAATCTCCGAAGCTAGTCTAAAAGTGGAAAAATACCAGTTACCGAGGAACGATACTGCAAGCAAGGCTGACAAGTGGACGAACAGGAAGGTAATTAAACCTTCGTAACTAATACCCATCCCAAAGGTAGCTATGGAATGTAAGACAAAAGTCAGAGGGTCTATGGATAACCTTCTCTATATGAGGTGATCAACAACTATGTCGAACCCTCCGGGGGAGTTTACCTCACTAATACCAAATTCAAAAAAGGTCGTTAAAGTATTAATCTCTAAATTCCCACTAGCAGGGAAAACCATTGTAGCAATATTTTATGAAATTGGTATTCGGCCAAATAACCTTATGAAAATCGACCATGTAACCGACATTCCGCAGATATTTATATATCTTTATGTATATTTAATATATATTTACATTTTCAAAGTTCATAGGTATAATCCTTTCAGGAAGAGCATTGGTGGCGATAGATTAATAAAACTTATCAATTTAATGTTAAGAAGTGCGGAATGTGGGATATAAAACCAAGGTCTAAAGGTGGTGACAAGACACTAAAAAACAAACAATTGTTCCACCGACATTGCCAGGATACTAAAACTACCTTAGAAAAAAAGACATATCCAGAACCAAAGTTACAGGACTTAACTGAGAATTATTTATGGGTTGACGATATGTTGATATTAAGGTAAGGATGTACATAAGACAAAGGAAGTTCAAAAGAGGAGCCGTGTGAGGTGAAAGTCTCACCGACGGTTCTGAAGACGAGTCGGGCAAGGCAACTTACCTGGCTTAGTTTACCCAATCCTATCTAATTTGTGAGAGAGATGGGCAGCACTTATGCAGGATGCAGGAGGCAGGATGAAAAAGAAACAGGAGTTGGAGTTATTTTTTAAGAAAGCATCTGATTTGAAATAAGGAATGGCAGGGTAAGCTTATCTAAAATTTTCTTGACAAATAAATATTGTTATGTGCTGCTTGCAATACAAGCTTTTCAAGGAATTAGAAATATCATATAATTTTCATATTATTGGTTTTCTTGTTTAACAATTGGAATGTATTTTCCTTACTCAATTAATCTAAAAACTTGTCAGGGCAATAGAATTAGAAAAGATACTATTTGTAAATGATTGTTAAGATGAGCTGACACTGAAAGGAATGGTTGATAGATTGTAGGAAATTTGTCCCAAATGCCTCGAATCAAAACTCCGTAGAATAAAAAGTGGCTATCTACCTCCATTTTCCCTCCACGGTCGGGGTTAGGGGTAGGTAAGCTCCCTGTTCTGAGTATAGGGACAGGGAATGTATAGAAGAGGTAGTCGAAGTGGGATTTGTTTGGCCTAGCAAGGGTATCAGTAAGTTAGGCAAGTCCCAAAACTAGGGGTAATGCCAAATCCAGGTATAAAAGGATAAATTATAGCAATCCCATGTTATTTGTGTCCAAAACCTCACTGCTTTTTGGTATGGATGTTTGGGGGAAAATGTTTAATGGGCAAGAGTTTCGGAGTTTATTTCTAATTTTTGAATGATCACAACCTATGGGTGGATTGCTATATATAGTTAAACTTCATAGTAAACTGCTGTGGTTCATCGTAACACACCAAAACCTGATCTTTGAGCATCCCTTAAGATTTATTCTATAGATACCTTCTAAGTAAATGGCTAATAGTATTGGATCAGTTTCTCAATCAGACTTAGTAAGTCGGCGACAAAAATTACAGCGTCAACGACGTCTAAAATTAGTAGTTATAATATGGCAAATACTAGCAGTTAGTAGTTTCGCGACATCTCTACTATGGGCAATTACTCAGCCAATTTGGCTAATAACTACACAAGAGCAATTAACCGTAGAAGGTAATCAATTGCTTTCAGACCGAGCAATATTGTCTCTAATTGCTTTAGATTATCCTCAGTCTCTTTGGATAATTCAAACACAAATATTAGCTAAGAATTTAGAGTCACATAGTCCAATTGCTAAGGCAAAAATCAGTCGTCATTTATTTCCCCCAAGTTTAAGGATTAAGATTACGGAAAGACGTCCTGTTGCAATTACTCAATTGAAAAGTAAAGTAGGTACTAGTAACTCGCAAAAAATGGGATGGTTAGATACTCAAGGTAACTGGATACCTCTAGAAAGCTTTTCTGCTCTAGAAAGAACAGGATCTTTACCTACTCTCAAAGTAATTGGTTTTACAGAACAGTATCGTCAATATTGGCATCCTCTATATCAAAGTTTAAGTCGTAGCCCTGTTAAAGTATTTGAGATTAATTGCCAAGATCCAGGAAATTTAATTCTGATAACTGAATTAGGAGTAGTACATATAGGGCCGTACAGCTCTAAATTTAGTGAACAATTAAATATCCTAGACCGAATGCGAGAATTACCTAATAAAATTGATGTTCGCCAAATAGTTTATATTAATCTAAAAAATCCCGACTCTCCTTTAATTCAGTTACCTAATAAATCTAGAGCAATTAAAATTCAGTCAAATTAAATTCAGTCAAATTAAATCTATAAAAATTGAACTAGGTACGCTTCAGTAGAATTGAAAGCTCCCAAAAAATAAAAATGAATAAACATACTCAGATTAATGGACTATAATACAAAATATTTTAGAATATGGTTGACTAATTTATCTATAGCCAAGAGCTATCCTGGTAAACTATAAAACAAACTGAGAGAAAAAACTATATATCTAGCATCCCCAATAATGATAGTGAATAATCAACAAGGGGTCAACTATGAAAGTCCCCAATCTCAAACACAAGGAAATTTTCCATTGCAAAAAAATGTCTCTAACCCATTTCGTAATAGCTCAGGATTTTATGGAGAACAAAGTTATGACCCCAAAAGTTTAACAAAGGAAGAATCTAGGAGTGATGATATTGTGCCAAGTAATGCGGCAAAAATCAAAGTAATTGGCGTAGGAGGGGGTGGCGGCAATGCTGTTAACCGCATGATTGCTAGTGAGGTTTCTGGCATAGAATTTTGGACGGTTAATACAGATGCCCAAGCATTAACTCTGTCACATGCTCCTAAACGCCTACAACTTGGACAAAAGCTAACAAGAGGCTTGGGGGCAGGGGGCAACCCTGCTATTGGCCAAAAAGCTGCTGAAGAATCTAGAGATGAAATAGCTAATGCTTTAGACCATCCTGATCTAGTATTTATTACTGCTGGAATGGGAGGTGGTACAGGTAGTGGTGCCGCTCCAGTTATAGCTGAAATTGCTAAAGAAGCAGGGTCTCTGACTGTAGGTATTGTGACTCGCCCTTTTACTTTTGAGGGACGACGCCGAATTAATCAAGCTGATGAAGGAATTACTGCTCTACAAACTAGAGTAGATACTTTAATTGTGATTCCGAATAATCGCTTGCTATCTGTAATTAATGAACAAACTCCCGTACAAGAAGCTTTTAGAATTGCAGATGATATTTTACGTCAAGGTATACAGGGGATTTCAGATATTATTACTGTGCCTGGATTAGTAAATGTTGACTTTGCTGATGTCAGAGCAATTATGGCCGACGCTGGTTCAGCATTGATGGGAATTGGTATGGGGTCTGGTAAGTCTAGGGCCAGGGAAGCAGCAAATGCGGCAATTTCTTCTCCTTTGCTTGAGTCATCCATTGAAGGAGCTAAAGGAGTTGTATTTAATATTACAGGAGGTACTGATTTAACCTTACATGAAGTTAATGCTGCTGCTGAGATTATTTATGAAGTTGTAGATCCTAATGCCAATATTATTTTTGGGGCTGTGATTGACGATAAACTTCAGGGAGAAATTAAAATTACTGTTATAGCTACTGGTTTTAGTGGGGAAGTGCAAACTCAGCCTATCCAGGAAAAGGTACAACCACCAAGACGACCATTACCAAATCCTACTCAGAATCCTAATCTAACCTCAGAACCACAAAGAAAATTACCAGGATTAGATATTCCTGACTTTTTGCAAAGGCGACGAAATCCTTCTAATAAGTAAGATTAAAGCAAAGGAAATTTCTTGATATCTAAACTCCTTAGAAATTATATTAATTGATTATTATGGCTGATTTGATAGCCTCAAGTATTCCTGTTGCTTTGACTATTGCTGGTTCTGATAGTGGTGGTGGGGCAGGTATTCAGGCAGACTTGCGTACTTTTGCTTTTCACTGTGTTCATGGTACAAGTGCTTTGACTTGTATAACTGCTCAAAATACTTTGGGAGTGAATAGGGTTGATGCTTTGTTGCCAGAGGTGGTCAAAGCACAAATTGAAGCAGTTGTTAAAGATATAGGTGTCCACGTGACTAAAACAGGAATGTTACTCAACCAAGAAATTATTTTGGCTGTAGCTGAGGTGGTGGAAACATTAAGTTTAAAACAATTGGTGGTAGACCCAGTAATGGTATCCCGTGCAGGTGTTCAGTTGATTGATAATTCGGCGGTGAGAGCTTTACGGGATTTTTTGCTGCCAAAGGCCAGTATTGTTACTCCTAATATTTATGAGGCCCAGATTTTGGCGGGTTTAGATATTAATGATATTAATGATATGCGACTGGCAGCTAAAAAAATTCACAAGTTTGGGGTCAAGACTGTTCTGGTGAAGGGAGGCGCTCTGAAGCATAATTTGCGAGGAGCAGATGTTTGGTTTGATGGGGAGTGCTTTGAAACTTTAAAAACTTTTACAGTTGAGACTATTAATACCCATGGTACTGGTTGTACTCTTTCAGCAGCGATCGCCGCAAATTTAGCTCAAGGACAAGATGTATTTTCTGCAGTTAAATTGGGGAAGGATTATGTTACAAATGCTTTAAAATATGCTTTGGAAATTGGTCAAGGTCAAGGCCCAGTAGGGCATTTTTTTCCTTTGTTATTAAATACTGACAATAATTATAGTTTGCAATATTTTGGAGGAGTAGGTAGGGAAGCTTCATGGAAGGCTCCTATGGAGTAGGAATGATGGGCGTATAAGAAAAGTTGTGAAATTGGTATAGTATTATTATTCAGATTCTGAAGAAGATGCCTTGTATTTGATTGGCAGCGGTTTTAATTTCAGAACACCATATTAGGGGTAGAATTTTCATTCGCCCCTAGAAGTTTTTTTATGGCGATAATTTATGAGGAAATAACAGTTAGAATTAAGTCTTCTATCCTTTTTATATTTGAGTTACCAGCTAAATATGCAATACCTCGATGTAGGTGTAGACGAAATTGGCTAGCCAAGGTTTCTTGATCAATACTCATTCCATGATTATAGCAACGTTGCTTAAGAGCTAATAACAGAATGTTAGAAAATTTCCCTCCAAAAATTCTCCATGTTAATTCTAAATTGCTATCAGCAGGAATTGGCACTGGAGAAGGAATGCTTGATTCTGCCAAAGAGCAACAGAATGCCCAACGGCAAAGAATATTCCACTGGTCAATTTTAGTATTACGTTTAAGCTTGGTCAACTGTTCTTTCGCTACTTGAGAAAGTCGTATTCTTTCAATTGGTGGTTCCATAAAAGTTATGAGATATAGCTATGTGTAATTGGAAGGAAATTAAATTTTTTTTAGTTATTTTTATCTATTCTTTAAAGAAGCGGTTAGCATTAAGTATTCAGCAATTAGTAGAATCATAATATGTATTAGATAGCTACAATAAATTGTTTACCTAATATTTACTAAAAATATCTTTAGAGACTATTAATACAACTCAAAGTTTAGAGCTTTATATTTATGCCTTAAATGTGTTACAACTCAATATATTTAACTATAACTCAAACTTAATGCATTAATCATAAAATTTTGTAACAAATTCAATATATGGTCAATCAACTAAGCTAATACTCATTTAAAATGCATATTAGTAAGTTAGAATTCAGAATTTATAATTCAAAAGGGTTTTTGCTCTAAAAGAGGCATGCAAAAATAAGTCATTTAAATAAACAAAAGCTGATCAGCTTTCAAAAGCTATATTGATATTGGAAAAGTGATGTTAATTTCAAGTTTACATAAATTTTTGACTTATCCTATTAATAAAAAATCATATCAAGGGGTAATTTTTTGGTTTAGTCTGAGCATAACTTTTGCTGTGCTTTATGGTTTTTTGGCACTTAAAAAAGCTTTTGTTGCTAGTCTTAGTATCCAAGATGATGCACGACAACATATTTTTTGGATGCAACGTTTTTTGAATCCTGATTTATTTCCTAATGATTTAATTGCTGACTATTTTCAATCAGTGGCTCCAGCAGGATATACTTGGTTGTATAAAAGTTTAGCATTAATAGGAATTAATCCATTTATTGTAGCAAAAATTCTTCCTTTCATTTTGGGTTTAATTTGTACTTACTATATTTTTAGAATTACTTTAGAAATATTGCCTGTAAGAATGGCAGGGTTTATTGCTACTTTGGTAATGAATCAGGCTATTTGGATGAAAGATGATGTAGCTTCGGCTACGCCTAGAGCGTTTGTTTATCCATTTTTTATGGCTTTTTTATATTATTTAATTCGTGGTTCTTTAGTCAGAATGGGTATAGCGATCGCTCTGGTGGGATTATTTTATCCGCAGTATGTTTTTGTGGCTTCTGGAATGTTAATTTTGAGGTTAATTTGCTGGAAAAATGGCAGGTTTCAATTATCATCGGAAAAACAAGATTTTATATTTTGTGGAGTGGGTTTAAGTACGGTATTTTTTGTTTTATTACCTTATGCTTTAACTTCTTCAGAATTCGGACCTGCTATTAGTCGAGAAGCAGCAATGAAATTAAGAGAATTTTATCCCAATGGGAGGAGTACATTTTTTCATGTTCATCCAAAAGATTTTTGGTTAACTGGCAAACGTAGTGGGATGTTTCCTAAGTCTTTGTTTACTCCTGCTACTCAATGTGCGGGGTTAGTATTGCCGTTTTTATTGTCTTTTAGTTCTGCTTTTCCTTTAATCAAAAATATTACCAGTCGTATTTGGTTATTAGTGCATCTATTACTGTCATCTTTGGGAATGTTTTTTATTGCCCATGTCTTACTTTTTCGACTACATCTTCCCAGCAGATATACAGGATTAAGTTTCCGCATAATTATTGCTTTAGCAACGGCGATCGCTCTTACTGTGATTATTGATGCTTTGTTTAATTGGGCAGAAAATCGACAAAATTATCCTGTTAAATTTCAGGCTATTATTTCTTTATTTTTAACAGGTTTAATTCTAGCATCTCTCTTGTTATATCCTGCTTTTGTTAAAGGTTTTCCCCTGGTTAAATATAAAGTGGGTAGAGCTACAAATTTATATAGTTTTTTTCAAGAACAACCTGAAGATATTCTGATTGCTTCTTTGGAGGAGGAGGCAAATTTATTACCTACATTTGCTCAACGTTCTATTTTGTTGGGTAGGGAATATGCTATTCCTTATCAAGTTGGTTATTATAGTCAATTTCGCCAACGAGTTATAGATTTAATTGTTGCTCAATATAGTTCAAATTTAACGGATGTGAAAGATTTTATTCAAAAGTATGGAATTGATTTTTGGATGGTACATCGTGGTAGTTTTACACCAGAATATGTTGAGAATAATAGTTGGTTAATGCAATACGAATCTGCACAGGATGCGGTTACTTTTTTGCAGTTAGGATATATTCCTGCTTTGGCAACAACTATAACTATTTGTACTGTTTTTCAGAATGATAGTTTATTTGTTTTGGATGCTAATTGTATATTCAGGAAGGGAGTAGGGAGTAGGGAGTAGGGAGTAGGTTAGTGTGGGAGGAATTAGTCTAGCAGTGGACTGTTTCATCTAAAATGATGCAGTAGCGAATTTTTAAGATATAATTTTCTCTGGCCAAAATGAGAAATCATTTGTTGAAGCACTCCGCCAGAAGAGATGAGTAGTGAAATTTTCCAACTATTGCCTATAGAGCAATAATTAACTCATTTGCTGAAGCACTCCG
>JAKQYF010000123.1 GCA_023356535.1 Trichodesmium sp. MAG_R03
AAATTAAATTGATGCACATAAAAAAGTTTAAATTAATTTTTTCAGAAAAATTATGAGAATCCTCAGTATTCATAATCGTTATCTAATTCGTGGGGGAGAAGATCAATCTCGTGAGTTGGAGGAAAAACTTTTACAAGAACAAGGTAATCAAGTAGATATTTATGAAGAAAATAATAATCGCGTGGCAGAAATAGGTAAAGTTAGAGCAGCTATCCGAACAGTTTGGTCAACCGAAAGTTATCAAATAGTTCGACAAAAACTAACTGAAAATTCTTACAATATTGTTCATGTACAAAACTTTTTTCCCCTAATTTCTCCATCTGTTTATTATGCAGCTAATAAACAAGGTGTGCCGATAGTACAAACTTTGCGTAACTACCGACTTTTATGTGCTAATAGTTACTTTTTTCGTGACCAAAAAGTTTGCGAAGATTGCCTGGGAAAAATAATTCCTTGGCCTGGAGTTGTTCACGGTTGTTATAGAGATAGTAAACTAGGTAGTCTAGTGGTAGTAACTATGCAGACCTTGCACCGTGCTATCTCAACTTGGAAAAAAATGGTAAATCTCTACATTACTTTAACAGATTTTACTAGGCAAAAATTTATTCAAGCTGGTTTACCTGCTGATAAAATTGTGGTTAAACCTAACTTTGTTTATCCAGATCCAGGTATGGGAGAAGGAAATGGTAATTATGCTATATTTATTGGCAGATTATCTCCAGAAAAAGGTTTAGATACTCTATTAGCAGCTTGGCAACTTTTGGCAGGAAAGATACCACTGAAAATTATTGGAGATGGACCTTTATCTAATCAGGTTCGGGAAGCAGTTACCAAACTACCTTATGTAAAATGGCTTGGTCGTCTACCAATACAAGAAGTTTATACTTTAATTGGAGAAGCTAAATTTCTGATTTTTCCGTCCCAATGGTACGAAACTTTTGGTAGGGTTGCCATTGAAGCTTTTGCTAAAGGTACTCCGGTGATTGCTAGTAATTTGGGTAATATGTCCTCTATGATTGAATCTGGTCGTACAGGTTTTCATTTTTCCCCAGGAGACCCTAATGATTTGGCGGCCCTTGTAGAATATGCTCTTACTCATCCGGAAAAATTGAGGAAAATGCGCTTTGAAGCTCGATCTGAGTTTGAGGCTAAGTATACTGCACAGCAGAATTATCATAAATTGATGGATATTTATAAATTAGCGATCGCTTCTAAAAATTAATTTGATTAATTTAATTTAGTTTGATTAATAATGACAAACTACTTACCTTCTTTAACTCCTCCAAACAAAACCAGTGTTTTAGGTATAGGAGTTAGTCACACAAATTACCATGATTGTACAGAATTTATCATTAACTCTACTAAGCTGCAACAGTCTTGTACTGTTGCCCCCACTCCAGTACATGGAATTATGACTGGTTATCTCGATCCAAAAGGTCATGGCGATCGCCTAAATCAATTTACTCTAGTTGTTCCTGATGGGCAGCCTGTACGTTGGGCAATGAATTTATTACGCAAATCTGATCAGGCTTATTTAAGTCATCGTGTTTATGGTCCCACGTTAATGTTACATATTTGTGCTGCGGCAGCTAATGAAAATATTGGTATTTTTCTCTATGGCTCTACTCCTGAAGTCTTAGTAAATTTGCAGCAAAATCTTCAAGCTAAATTTCCTAATTTAACTATTGCTGGAACTATATCTCCACCCTTTCGTCCTCTAACTCCAGAGGAAGATGCCGCATATATTCAACAAATTAAAGATTCTAGGGCAGGTATTGTATTTATTGGTTTGGGTTGCCCTCGACAAGAAGCTTGGGCTTTTCAACATCGTCAACAATTAAACTGTGCTTTGGTTTGTGTGGGTGCTGCTTTTGATTTTCATGCTGGAAATGTATCCCAGGCTCCATCTTGGATGCAAAAGATTGGTTTGGAGTGGCTTTTTCGTTTTCTACAAGAGCCAACTCGTCTTTGGCAGCGTTATGTGTTGTTAAATCCTCTCTATCTAATTCTTTTGTCCCTTCAGCTAATAGGGCTACTCCCCCTCAAGATTCCATTGAAAAAAAACTTTTCCTAGTGTCTAGTTGCAAAAATTAGTAATATTATTTTTAGGTTAAATTTCCTTGGATTCAAGCTTTTTTATTCCCTTAGTAAGTATATTATATCATCTCCGGTAGCATTGTTTGTGCATAAAATTATATCATTCTTAGAAGAAACCCTTCTGTCTTCTACCTTATGCCCTCTGCCTTCCTTCCACCAAAGCATAAGTATTCAGGCGGACATGATATTAATTAATACAATTAGACACTAGCTAGGAGATTTTTCAATTATTTTGGCCAGGATGGGCATTTGAATACAACCGACATTCCGCAGTTCTTCATATATCTTTATGTATATTTACATTTTTAAAGAGACTTATACAAAAAACATTCATTCTAGAATTAGTTATCAATAAAAATTATTAACAACTAATTGTTTATGAGAAAATTAGTTACAATTCTTTATATCAATTTCCTTAAGTATGGCTACACATCATATGTCAACATTTGATAAATATTAAGACAAGTAGTGTAGTCTAAGTTTATGAAATTGGTATTATAACATTGACATCCTCCCCGGCCTAAAGGCCCTGGGTAACAACCGAGCCGTAGCTCCGATGCGGGTTGACGTTTGACGGGCTGCCGCTACTTTGGCAGTAGTCTTACACTTGCCGACCCGTCCGTTTTTTGTCTCGGTAAGCCCACCCGCGACTAATATATTTCCTGTGAACTAAAAACCAACAAGGACTAGACCAGTGAAAAAAAAATCAACTAAAAAGTCGCCCGCTGATGGGCGAGGCTTTAAACCCAATTTTTCGGTCAAAATCGATGTCCATAGCTATAAAGGTCTCAGGGAGAGCATTTTGGGCGATACATTAATAAAACTTATCAATTTAATGTTAAGAAGTGCGGAATGTGGGATACAAAATCTTAAAAAATTTACTATGTGATAGCTTAACTATAAAGCCCTACTAGAATGCTCAAGGATTATCGCTAGTTTGAGATACTACATTTTAACGTGCGGAATATAAGTTTTATTCTCATTCCTAACAAGGGAAACGAACAATTATAATCTACTTTTTCAGGAATCTGTTAGTATGGCAGACCTTCTTCAATTGGGAGGGCAGGATCGCGGGACCATTCATTCCAGGATCCAAAATATATTTTCACGTCCTTCACCCCTGCCTCTTTAAGGGCAAGATAGGTGTTGGAGGCCCGCGCACCCTTGAAGCAATAAAGTGCAACCGGCGTTTCTGGTGTGATGCCCACTGTGGCGCATTCTGCGAGGACTTCTTCCTTATTCTTAAGCATTGACCCTGTTGGGGTTGGCTTCATCATCCGATACCACTCGATCCACTTAGCTTCTGGAATACGGCCTTTGCGTGGGCAGAAATCCTTACCATAGGGTGAAGAGCTTTCTCCAATCCACTCGTCGATGTCACGAACGTCAAGCTTGACTACCCTCTTGTCTTTGACTGCCGCCAGCATATCGGCAGTGTCCATCATCAGGCTTGTGCCAGCTTCTGAGGAGGGGAATATCTTCGGTTCCGGAGGGGCAACTTGCGATGAGGTTGGCATTCCAGCTACGGTCCAGGCTTCATAGCCGCCGTGTAGCACCTTGATTTGCGGATAGCCGAGATATTGCAGCAGAAAATAGCCACGGCAAGACTGGCCGAAACCGGTGTTCATGGATTGCTCATAGATGATTGCAGTTTCTTTGCCCGACAAGCCGGCCGCACCGAATTCAGTTTCAAACTTATCCTTCAATTCTGCTATGCCTTCAAGGGTAGATGTCGCCAGATAGGTGAAAATATCATGCAAATTTACCGCACCCGGAATATGACTTTCTCCATAGGCTTCGGATGTCCGGGTATCGATAATGACGCAGGGAACTGTCTTTGTAAGATCAGCAAGTTCTGCAGGGTTAATTAAAATACCATTACTCATTGTGGTTTTCGTGGTCTCGCACGTTACTTTTGTGTTCAATGTTTTTTCTGTTGTTACAGGGGTCTGGTTTATTCAATGTAATCAATCAGAAAAAGGGTATTACATTAGCGCACTAAAATTCAGTAGACCTCATATAGCAATAAGTCTTTTGGTTAGGACTGGATAATTTTAGGTTGCAAGGGAATAGGGAATAAGCATTTTTAACTGTCAAAGCCGAAAATACTGGACAGAAAACAATCGCCGTAAATTCCCAAAACACTAGCCAAGATTGCTAGCATTGTGGCGAAAAAGTCAAGAAACAACATTTAACGATAGAATTCATTTAACGATAGAATTCATTCTTGCCAGCATTGTGGTATGGTAATATACCTTTATTTGACATCCTCCCCGGTCTAAAGGCACTGGGTAACAACCGAGCCGTAGCCCCTCGGCGGGTTGACATCTCACAGGCTGCTGCTACTTTGGCAGTAGTCTTATACTGGCCGACCTGTCCGTTTTTTGTCTCGGATTGCCCACCCGCGACTAATATATTTCTTGTGAACTAAAAAGCATGATAACATAATCTGTGGAAAAAAATAAACTAAAAAGTCGCCCGCTTATGGGCGAGGCTTTAAACCCAATTTTTCGGTAAATGGGGTCATAAATATCAAAAATAGGGTGGCAGAGCATTCTATCCTGAAAGCTTGTGAAGTCTGACGGAATACCGGGGCTCGGAAATGATACCAAATTCGGTTATCAAAAATAACTTTTTCAAATTCCTCTCTAATCCTTCTGCCTTCTGCTCTCAGCATAAGTGCCAGGCCTTCAAAATCAAGCTTATGTCTAAACCGGATTTAGTCTGAGAAGCCTTGGCCATAGTATAAAGTTAGCCTGGGAGTATGTTATATCAAATCCGGTTGCATTGGTATAATTCAGTATTGAGGTACTATTAAGTCTATCTTCTAGGGTATAACAGTTTTTAGCCTATACTAACGATAGGAATTATATGACTCCGAAGCCAAAGGGTTTGATAATACCAACGGCAAAAGTATATAACTTCCATGATCAAATTTATCCTTTGAACAGTATGTGGATTTAGGAAGAAGAGAAATGTGGAAAATTAATAAGAAAAATATTGAGTAGCTTATTCAATAAGTTGCTTAATATGCTCCCTTTTTACCCAAAACTACCTTAATCGTCTTCAGCAAAATCTGGAAATCCATTGCCAAAGACCAATTATTGATATAACTCATATCTAAGCGGAAGGCATTCTCAAAATCAAGAATATTGGAGCGACCTGATATTTGCCACAAACCTGTAATTCCCGGCAAAACATTTTGTCGTGCAAAATGATGTGACTTAAAATATTCAATATCTCGCAGGGGTAAAGGTCGTGGTCCGACTAAACTCATATTACCTTTCACCACATTAATCAATTGAGGCAGTTCATCAAGGCTATAGCGCCGGAGAAATTTGCCTACTCTAGTAATGCGTGGGTCATCTTTGATCTTGAATAGTACACCATCTTTAGTTTCATTTTTCCCTTCCAATTCTTTGAGTAATTGATCGGCATTAATTACCATTGTGCGGAATTTCCAGACTTTAAAATGTCGCCCTTTCAAACCCATCCGAGTTTGTTTATAAAATATTGGTCCTGGAGAATCTAGCTTAATTAGAACTGCAATTGATAATAGTACAGGAAAAGCTAACAAAAGAAACAAACCTGAAGAAACTAAATCAAAACTGCGCTTTATCCAATAATCAGCACCTACAATTGCTGGTGGACTTAAATGAATTGTTGGTATTCCACCAATCATTTCTATACTAGGTACTTGGGTGGGAATATTCAAACCAATTGGTAAAATTCGCAGATGAATACCTGTTGTTTTTAAACTCCAACAAAATTCCATCTGCTTTGGAATTGACTGCCAAGAACAGACGAAAATTTCTCCCACTTCTTGCTGAGATATTTGCTCTAAAATCTCTGGCCAGCGATGACAATTTTCTTGAGTAGATAAATCTACTTCCCCCAAGACTTCATATTCTTTATTACTGATTAACTTCAGAAGAATTTTTGCTGCTAAAGTATGATGAGGAGCACCCACTAAAAAAATTTTATGACTGATAGCTCCTCGTCTGCGAATATTTGTAATAATTGCTTCTGTCATTAAACGACCTATCAGTAAAAGTATCAGATTAAATAGCCATGCTAGTAAAAAAGTAGAACGAGAAAAAACTGCTCCTGGTTCGTAGAGAAAAGCTAGAAATAGTATAATTACTTGGGCAAAAGTAAGACTTTTAATTAAACTAAAATATTGACGACGATTTTTACGATTGCCATACAATCCAGTAGCAGCAATACTATTTAGTGTAATTAGTAAAATTGGTAGCAAAAATCCTGGTCTAGATAAAGTATCTCCTATTAAGTCAAAAGATGAAATTGCTTTGAAGATACTTGTATTACTGCTACTCCACTGAGCAGTTTTCCAGGCAAAAGATACTAAAATTGCATCTAGAAAAACAAATAAAATTGTACGCAACCATCCCAAACGAGTACCGTGACTAAGACTGATAATTCTGTGAGGAGCACGTTGGTCTAATTTACTTTTGTAAATCTCAGGAGTTATGGACTTTTGTAAGTTTAGCATTTTTTATTATCCTTATTATTCGTGGGGTGAGGCAACAAGTAACTTTCAATAGGCAACACAAAGAATCTATAATCAGCTTTTTGCTTAACGTAGCTAGTCTCAGAAAATTATTTCTACAAATTATAGATTATGGGGCAAAGGAGCATCATTCAACATCTACGAATTCTAAATATGTAGAGCGTATAGTAAGGAGCATCATTCAACATCTACGAGTTCTAAATTAAATATGTAGAGGGTATAGTAGAGAGTATGGAGCAGGGAGTATAGGAGCAGGGAGTATGGAGCAGGGAGTATGGAGCAGGGAGTATGGAGCAGGGAGTATGGAGCAGGGAGTATGGAGCAGGGGAAAAATATACTTTGTAAGTAGTTCAAAAATAATTTTGCCTACTTACTTAACCTTAAGAAGGAGCAAATATACAATTAATTTTGTTTGACTATATTATATCCGCACTCTTAAGAATTACTATACCACGTTTGCATTATTTATTATCTACTAGCATTACGCTGTAAAGCAGTTATTCTCTGAGAATTAGGGAATACTCCTCCTCCTTGCATTTGATTTATGGGTGGCTTAATCTCTATTTTCATAACTTTTTCAGTACAAATACAAACTGTTTGATCCATTAAATGAAAAGTAATCCAAGGCTGTTTAAGTAATTCTTGTAATTGTGCTTGAAATTGTTTGACATTAACTTGTAGACTAAACCTTTCTGTGTTACCATCTAGATAATAAAATGTTACTTCTGTATTGCTTTCTTGGCTATATTTAGCGAATGAACCTTTCATTGTATTTGCTCCTAAATTTGATTTTTCAATTATTATTTTTTATGGATAAATTTGTTTGTTAGGTATTTAATTTGAAAAATTTCTAATTTATCAAGACTTACGCAGTACAGCTATATATGGCGCATAAATTTGTCTTTTTCAAGATATTGCCACAGTATTTCATAGGTAGGAGGTAGGAAGCAGGAGGTAGGAGCCAGGAGGCAGGAGGAACAGGAGTTGGAGCCACAGGAAGTAGGAGCCAGGAGGCAGGAGGAACAAGAGTTGGAGCGATTTTTAATAAAGCATGTGATTTTACATAAAGCAGATTTCGGGCAAATGATCTATAGGGTAAATGGTAAAAATCATGTAGTGCGGACATCTTGCCCGCGTAGGTGTGTACCTCATAACAATGGAAAGAGCTGTAATGATTTAGGATTGCTATAGGTAATAACAATTCTCAAAAGTCATGCTATACTTAGAATATTGCAAAAATAACTTCTCTTTATAACCGAAGTTACGATTCTTAAGAGTATTTACTCCAACAAATAATATTTAGAAATAGACAGTCCGAATATAGCAAAGTTTGTGGTAATCGGTATAAATATACAATTATTTATCACTTATTATTTAATATAACTTTAGGAGTGTAAATAAGCATATCCCTAAGGCTATTAGATTGATTTTCATTTTTGGCCTGATTCCAGCTTGAAAATTTAGTTGTTCCGCGAGTCTCTTAAATATTTAATTGTACACAATATCTCTGATTGATGCTATTGGTAGTTTTTTAGTCGTCAAATTTAATCCGCAGCATCAAGTTACAATTTCCTGATGATTTTTATAATATAGACTTTTCAGCACTTAGAGCATGTGTAATTAATTTAAGAGTTCCCTATACTGAATAAAATTTACACTAACCTATTCTGAGTTGTCATGATTAAATCTACTCATATCTTCCAACCAGCCACAACTTTATTCTCTCTAAACATAGGCCCAGCTCAAGTTATTCGCGGGAAAAATGCTTTAGCTCAATCAGGAGAGGCGATCGCCAGTCTGGGTAAGAATCCCCTCATAGTTGGAGGTAATCGCTCTCTGGACATCATCCAACCCCACCTCCAACCCTTACTAAAAAGCCATAATTTAAAATTTACCCAGGTTAACTATGGTTCAGATTGTAGTGAAACTAGCTTGGCCAATCTTCGTCAAGCTGTGGTCAACCAAAAAGCAGACCTAATAATTGGTATTGGTGGTGGCAAAGCTCTCGATGCCGCAAAACTCCTAGCTCATCAATCTTATTTACCCATTATTACCATTCCTACTTCAGCAGCTACCTGTGCAGCTTGGACAGCATTATCAAATATCTACTCAGACCAAGGCGCTTTCTTATATGATATAAGTTTAGCTAGATGTCCAGAATTGCTAATTCTGGATTATGGGATCATCAAAACTGGGCCTCCACGGACTTTAGTAGCTGGTATTGGAGATGCGATCGCCAAATGGTATGAAGCTTCAGTCAGTAGTGGCCATTCAGAGCAAACAATGATTATTTCTGCTGTCCAACAAGCCAGAGTCTTAAGGGATATCCTCTTTCAAAAATCAACTGTTGCCCTGGAAAAACTAGGAGGAGAAACTTGGCAAGAAGTTGTAGATGCAACAGTATTATTAGCAGGTTTAATTGGAGGTATTGGCGGGGCGCAATGTCGAACTGTGGCTGCTCATGCCATTCATAATGGTCTAACTCATTTGTGTGCTAGTCATGATACATTGCATGGAGAAAAAGTTGCTTATGGCATATTGGTTCAACTAAGATTAGAAGAAATGCTACAAGGCAACCAACTAGCTATAACTGCCAGACAACAACTTTTAAAATTTTATAATGAGATTGGTTTACCGAAAAGTTTAAATGACTTAGGCTTGAAAGAAATTACTTTATCTGAATTATACAATGTTGCTGAAGTTGCTTGTAATCCCAATTCTGAAATTCATCGGTTACCATTTAGAGTAATTCCAGAACAATTAGTAGCAGCAATGGTTTCTACAACAATCCTATTAGAGCTAGAGAAACAAAATTTGGGAACTAATTTAGATGTTGATACTACCACAAATTCTCAGTAAGTTGGGGTTAAATTTTGTCCCTATGTAACACATCTAAACACGCCTCAAATCAACTGTTTGGAGAAGCTTAAAGCTAGTATACAAAACAGGAGAATTTCAGTGCAATACTCAAGCGCCAATATTTGTGGATCATATTTTATCCCCATTCCTTAAGGAGTTCTTAAGTTATCTGTGAAAAAGTTGAACAGAAGCAATAAACAAGCTTAAGTAAGTTAAATCTTTTGTAAGTATTCAGCAGTCAATTATTTAGCTAACCTCCTAGGTCGGAATTTCGTTAACAGCTATGAGTTGTTAACTCATGATCACATGCCCAGGAGGAATTAGTTTTCAAGAAGAATTACAGCGCTTTCCGTTGTTATGAGGTACACTCATGCGGGCAAGATGCCCACACTACAGGGTTTTTAGCATTTACCTTGTACTTCATTTGCCCGAAATCTGCTGTATTAAAGTTATGAATTAAACAGGACTTAGACAAAGGCACTCAATATAGTTGAATTATCTGAAATAATTCCTAAAAATGCACTATATATAGAGTTACCGCGTAAGTCCTGTTAAATCAGTTATCAGCCAACCTTAGTAGTTGCTTGAATATGTTTAAAAGCTAAATGCTGAATGCAAGTTAGATAAATTCTTACAACCTTTTTGGCTCTATATCCAAAGAGGAAGGCATTAAATCCAATTTTTTTGTAAAATATGTTTGTCAAATAAATATATGTATTCGATTAACCCAGCAAACAGGATACAAGCACTACCACCTTACGTTTTTGCTCGTTTAGATGAACTGAAAACTCGTGCCCGCGAACAAGGACTAGATTTAATTGATTTGGGAATGGGAAACCCAGATGGGGCGACTCCTAAGCCCGTTGTAGAGGCCGCCATTAATGCTTTACAAGATGCTACTAATCATGGTTATCCACCTTTTGAGGGTACTGCTAGTTTCCGGAAAGCAATTACTGATTGGTACTTTCGTCGTTATAGTGTAAAGCTTGACCCTAATGGAGAAGCTTTGCCACTTTTGGGTTCTAAAGAGGGCTTAACTCATTTAGCTTTGGCATATATAAATCCAGGAGATTTAGTTTTAGCACCTAATCCTGCTTATCCCGCACATTTTCGGGGTCCTTTAATTGCTGGTGGTAAGGTTCATAGTATTCTGCTCAAACCAGAAAATGATTGGATTATTGATTTGGCAGATATACCCGATAGTGTTGCAGAGCGGGCAAAAATTTTCTATTTTAATTATCCTAGTAACCCCACTGGTGCTACTGCTCCACGAAAATTTTTTGAAGATATTGTCGCTTTTGCGAAAAAGTATGAAATTTTGCTAGTTCACGATTTATGTTATGCCGAGTTAGCTTTTGATGGTTATCAGCCTACCAGTTTATTAGAGATTCCTGGAGGAAAAGATATTGGTGTAGAATTTCACACTATGTCCAAAACTTATAATATGGCTGGTTGGCGAATAGGCTTTGTGGTCGGTAACTCTAATATTATTCAAGGGTTACGGACTTTGAAAACTAATTTGGATTATGGTGTTTTTAGTGCTTTACAGCTAGCGGCTAAGACTGCTTTGCAGTTACCGGATGAATATTTATATCAGGTTCAAGAACGTTATCGCCAACGTCGAGATTTTCTGATTCAAGGTTTAGGGGAGTTAGGTTGGAATGTACGAAAAACTCTGGCAACTATGTATTTATGGGTTCCTTCCCCACCAGGTGTAGGTTCTACTGACTTTGCTTTGTCTGTCTTGCAGAAGACTGGGGTAGTGGTAACTCCTGGAAATGCTTTTGGTAGTGGGGGTGAGGGTTATGTGAGAATTAGTTTAATTGCTGAGTGTGATCGTTTGGATGAGGCGTTACATCGGTTTGAGCAAGCAGGTATTTATTATCAATAGTATCGTGAAAAATAATCTAGAGACGTTCCATAGAACCTACATTCTGCACAAAAAAATATAGCATAAAAATATAAGTCAAAAGCCAAAAGTAAGAAGAAAACTATAGTGGTCAATGAGTTTTATAACAATCAAGCTCCATTTGATGCCTCCATGTTAGTTCATTTTAGAGAAAGAATATGTCCAGATTTAATAAATGAAATTAACTCACATATGGGCTTTGTTGCATGAAAGTAGGGTTCGCAAATTACTCTCTCATTGGAAGTAAGCTAATACCCATCTAAAATACCTATTAGCAAGTCAAAAGTCATACAGTAGATTTCGAGCCAATGATGTAAAGGGTAAATGGTGAAAATCATGTAGTGCGAGCATCTTGCCCGCGTTGGTGTACCTCATAACAACGGAAAGCGCTGTAATATCATGTTGGGTTGAATAGGTATAAATAAATTAGGGAGAAGTAGGGGCAAACGGTCGTTTTGCTTGCCCATACTTCGTTAACGCTGCGCGACATGAAACGCCCCTACAGGAGTCAGGAGGGAAGAGGAGGAAGTTTTTGTATCACTAATTATCCGGACATGATATAAGCCAGAATTCATAATTAACAAGAATTGTATTATTAACTATGGTTTGCTGAAAAAGTCTTTTCAGGAGCACAGGAGTAGGTAGGGATGTTGCATGCAACGTCCCTACAGAGGAACAGGAAAGGTATAGATGAGGTAGTCGGATATACTTGTCCCTTGATTTTTCTGCTAGGGGAGTGCCCGAAATCCTAAATTTTTCAGCCTTTTATCACCGAACTTCTGGTACTTTTTGCTGACCAAATAAGACTAAAGCCAATATAAGTCAATGCTTTTATAATTAATCAGCAAGCCCTAAGTATAGAAGAAGATATCCCACAACAATAGGATTTTAATTTTGAGCTTTGACAATCTAAATTTGGCTGATTTTCTGCCTATTGACTACTAAAAATCATACATTTATTCACCAACACCGATAATATTTCATTGAAATCTAATCTCAAATCTCAAACCAACAATTTCTAAGCCGACTCATGTTGTTTATGCCATACCGGATGACATAATAAATCAGCAGTAGAACGTTTTTCTACCATTTCTTTAGTAATAGTGCAGCGGGTAATGTCTTGACGGGATGGTAATTCGTACATAATGTCTAACATTAACTCTTCTAAAATGCCTCGTAATGCTCTAGCTCCTGTTTTACGTTTATATGCTTCTTTAGCGATCACTTTGATAGCTTCTTTTTCAAATTCTAACTTGATATTATCCATCTTTAATAATTTTTGATACTGCTTAATCAAAGCATTCTGTGGTTCAGTTAATATTTTCATTAATCCAGTTTCATCTAATGGGTCAATTACTGCTAAAACTGACATTCGTCCAATAAACTCAGGAATCATTCCAAACTTTACTAAGTCATCTGGTTCTAGGTTTTTCAGTAAATTAAGATTCCGTTTTTCTTTTGATGGTAAGGTTTTACTATTGTAACTAATATCTATATCTTTGGTCTGAATAAAACCCAAAGATTTTTGTCCCTGTCGTTGTTCAACAATTTTCTCCAGACCCACAAAAGCACCACCGCAAATAAACAGAATTGAGCTAGTATCAAGCTGAATAAAATCTTGATAGGGATGTTTACGTCCACCTTGTGGAGGAACATTTACTACTGTTCCCTCTAATATCTTTAATAAAGCTTGCTGTACACCTTCTCCAGATACATCTCGTGTGATGGAAGTGTTTTCACTTTTACGAGTAATTTTATCTATTTCATCTATATATATAACTCCTTTTTGAGCAGACTCTATATCCAAATCTGCTACTTGTAATAACCTTAACAAAATATTTTCTACATCATCTCCTACATAACCAGCTTCAGTAAGGGTAGTTGCATCTGCTACTGCAAATGGCAAATCTAGTAGTTCTGCTAGAGTTTGAGCTAATAGGGTCTTACCACAACCTGTCGGACCTATCAAGAGAATATTAGATTTTTGTAATTCTACATCAGAGTCAATACTCTTTTGGGAATTATTTTTTGTTTGGCAACTCAAGCGTTTGTAGTGATTATACACTGCTACTGATAAGACTTTTTTTGCCTGGTTTTGTCCAATTATATGATCATCTAAGTATTGCTTAATTTCCCTAGGTTTGGGAAATTTTCCTAAAGGAATTTTTTTCCTACCTGAATGCTTTTGATTTTCTAATTGTGGTTCTATTAGAGTAGCTGAAGTAGTGTTTTTGCTATATTCAAATAATTCTTCTTCTAATATCTCGTTACAAAGTTCTACGCATTCATTACAAATATAAACCCCTGGACCTGCTATTAATTTGCGCACTTGATCTTGCGATTTGCCACAAAATGAGCATTTAAGGTGAGAATCATATCTGGACATATTTGTTTTTTCCTTGGTAATGGTTATCTTTATCTTTGAAGAGATTAAATCCTAGTTATTTGAGGATGAGTATTTTAGTTCTATTCCTTTGGTTATTTTTGAAGTTTGATTTGATAATTTCTATATTAAATTATATTCTATATATTCTTTGGGCACTGTGACATATTCTCAGGCCATACTGTAAAGTGGTAGTGGATTGCTCGTTTTTGAGTTCTGGCATTCCTTTAAACTCTATGAAAATCTGAATTATGCTTCTTAAGAATAAAGACTGAAATTTGTGTGACATACTCTTACCCTAAGCTGATGCTATGGTGTGGGCTTCTCACTTAAAAGCTCCCTTACTCCGTGGGACTCCAGGAGCTTTAAGGACTCAATGCCCTACCGCTCTGTTTTTTATATTTATCCCTGGGTTTACATCACGGTCTATTACTATACCGCAGTGCTTACAATTTGGGAGTTCTTTTGGATAATTCTTTGGGGACTTTTTCACCACAATTTGAGCAATCTTGCCTGGTATGCTCGAGGATTTACAGCTCCAACAATGTCCCACATAAGATACATTTCTTTTCAAGTTGCTAAATGACCATTAATATTTTAGGATTTAGGGGCTGTTAATTGTTGACGGATATCTATCTAAGCTTAATCATAATGGAGTAAATTAGAATTACTATTTTTAAGCGTTAAGTATCTCTGATCGAGATATACTTTGAAGTAGCTAGACAAAATCAATGAAACAAAGTTAAATCTTCACCCTCTATTTAGCCTAGATATTAACATTTAAGATTATGAGTTCTAAAATTCCAGTTACTGTAATTACAGGTTTTCTTGGTAGTGGCAAAACTACGACAATTCGCCATTTATTACAAAATAATCAAGGTCGTCGCATTGCAGTTTTGGTAAATGAGTTTGGTGAAGTTGGTATAGATGGAGATTTACTACGTTCTTGTCAAGTTTGTGATGAGGAGGATTCTACTAATAATATTGTTGAACTAACTAATGGTTGTCTCTGCTGCACTGTGCAAGAGGAATTTTTTCCGACTATGCAAGAACTATTAAAACGTCGAGAAAAAATTGATTCTATTTTAATCGAAACTTCTGGGTTGGCTTTACCAAAACCTTTGATACAAGCATTTCGTTGGCCGGAAATTAAAACTTCTGCTACTGTGGATGGAGTTGTGACTGTTGTTGATTGTGAAGCAGTGGCAAATGGTAGTTTGGTTGGAGATATTGATGCTTTGGAAGCTCAACGTCAAGCTGACCCAAGTTTGGACCATGAAACACCTATTGAGGAATTATTTGAAGACCAGTTAGCTTGTGCTGATTTGGTTTTATTAACTAAGGTTGATATGGTGGATGAAGCTATTTCTGATAAAGTGCAAAATTGGTTGAGGGAACGGTTACCTAAAACTGTGAAGATAGTTCCTTGTATTGGAGGTGAAATTAATCCAGATTTATTGTTGGGTTTTAATGCTGTGGTTGAGGAGAATTTAGATTCTCGCCCTAGCCACCATGATACGGAAGAAGAACATGAACATGATGATGAAATTAATTCTGTGCATTTAATTTTAGATGAAGAGTTTGAACCGAAAGGGTTGGTTGAAAAGTTGAAAGGTTTAGTGGCAAATTCTGAAATCTATCGGATTAAAGGTTTTGTGGCAGTGCCAAATAGGTCTATGCGTCTGGTTTTGCAAGGGGTGGGTTCACGCTTTGATTATTTCTATGACCGTCTCTGGCAAAAACAGGAGATTAGGCAAACTAAGTTGGTGTTAATTGGTCGCTCTCTACAAACAGAAAAAATTCAGTCGGAGTTGGGTAATAGTTTCTCTAATTAAGTGAAATATTTTCTTCTCTCTTTTCTGTGGGATATTTAATATTTTTTACGTTGAATAACGTTGAATAAA